>NZ_CP030827.1:3972500-4319396 GCF_003597675.1 Neorhizobium sp. NCHU2750
TTGAACCTTCGGGTTCATCTGATGACTTATTGATGTCCGGTTGCTAACCGCACGGACCCGGATTTAATCTCGAGAAGCTGGTCTTATGATCAGACGCAAGTAGGTCGCTCGGCGTGACCTCGATAAAGCGATCTGATCGAGAAGAACACGTCGATGTCATCATGAGATGGCGGGGTTGTAAAAGGTAGCCCTGCTGCTGCTCGTTTCTGACGAAACGGCAGCTAGACTGATGAGCATTGGCAATGAGAACGATTAAGTGTCGTAAGGGCATTTGGTGGATGCCTTGGCATGCACAGGCGAAGAAGGACGTGATACGCTGCGAAAAGCCGTGGGGAGCTGCGAATAAGCTTTGATCCATGGATCTCCGAATGGGGCAACCCACCTTAAATACCTAGAAAGTTTAAGCCGTGTTTAGGCACGGTTTAGGTTTCTAGGTATTGTTATAAGGTATCTACACCTGAATACATAGGGTGTTAGAAGCGAACGCAGGGAACTGAAACATCTAAGTACCTGCAGGAAAGGACATCAACCGAGACTCCGCAAGTAGTGGCGAGCGAACGCGGACCAGGCCAGTGGCAATCAGGAATAAAGCCGAACAAGTTGGAAAGCTTGACTATAGTGGGTGACAGTCCCGTAGGCGTAGAACACTGATTGTCCTTGAGTAGGGCGGGACACGTGAAATCCTGTCTGAACATGGGGAGACCACTCTCCAAGCCTAAGTACTCGTGCATGACCGATAGCGAACAAGTACCGTGAGGGAAAGGTGAAAAGCACCCCGACAAGGGGAGTGAAATAGAACCTGAAACCGGATGCCTACAAGCAGTCGGAGGGCGCAAGCCTGACGGCGTACCTTTTGTATAATGGGTCAACGACTTAGTGTAACTAGCAAGCTTAAGCCGGTAGGTGTAGGCGCAGCGAAAGCGAGTCTGAACAGGGCGTTCAGTTAGTTGCATTAGACCCGAAACCGAGTGATCTAGCCATGAGCAGGCTGAAGGTTGGGTAACACCAACTGGAGGGCCGAACCCGCATCTGTTGCAATAGATTGGGATGACTTGTGGCTAGGGGTGAAAGGCCAATCAAACTCGGAGATAGCTGGTTCTCCGCGAAATCTATTTAGGTAGAGCGTCGACCGAATACCCCAGGGGGTAGAGCACTGGATGGGCTATGGGGACTCACCGTCTTACTGATCCTAACCAAACTCCGAATACCTGGGAGTACTAGTCGGCAGACACACGGCGGGTGCTAACGTCCGTCGTGAAGAGGGCAACAACCCTGACCTCCAGCTAAGGTCCCCAAGTCATGGCTAAGTGGGAAAGGATGTGAGGATCCCAAAACAACCAGGATGTTGGCTTAGAAGCAGCCATCATTTAAAGAAAGCGTAACAGCTCACTGGTCTAAATAAGGGTCTTTGCGCCGAAAATGTAACGGGGCTAAAGCCATGCACCGAAGCTGAGGATGTGGATTTATCCACGTGGTAGCGGAGCGTTCCGTAAGTCTGTGAAGGGGGACCCGTGAGGGCCCCTGGAGATATCGGAAGTGCGAATGTTGACATGAGTAACGACAAAGAGGGTGAGAGACCCTCTCGCCGAAAGACCAAGGGTTCCTGCTTAAAGTTAATCTGAGCAGGGTTAGCCGGCCCCTAAGACGAGGCAGACATGCGTAGTCGATGGGAACCACGTTAATATTCGTGGGCCTGGTGGTAGTGACGGATCGCGTAGCTTGTTCATTCTTATTGGATTGATTGGGCAGGGAAGCGGTTCCAGGAAATAGCTCCACCGTTATAGACCGTACCCGAAACCGACACAGGTGGTCAGGTAGAGTATACCAAGGCGCTTGAGAGAACTATGCTGAAGGAACTCGGCAAATTGCACGCGTAACTTCGGAAGAAGCGTGACCCCTTTTTACGCAAGTGGATTGGGGTGGCACAGACCAGGGGGTAGCGACTGTTTATCAAAAACACAGGGCTCTGCGAAGTCGAAAGACGACGTATAGGGTCTGACGCCTGCCCGGTGCTGGAAGGTTAAGAGGAGGGGTGCAAGCTCTGAATCGAAGCCCCAGTAAACGGCGGCCGTAACTATAACGGTCCTAAGGTAGCGAAATTCCTTGTCGGGTAAGTTCCGACCTGCACGAATGGCGTAACGACTTCCCCGCTGTCTCCAGCATAGACTCAGTGAAATTGAATTCCCCGTGAAGATGCGGGGTTCCTGCGGTTAGACGGAAAGACCCCGTGCACCTTTACTATAGCTTTACACTGGCATTCGTGTCGGCATGTGTAGGATAGGTGGTAGGCTTTGAAGCGGGGACGCCAGTCTTCGTGGAGCCATCCTTGAAATACCACCCTTATCGTCATGGATGTCTAACCGCGGTCCGTCATCCGGATCCGGGACAGTGTATGGTGGGTAGTTTGACTGGGGCGGTCGCCTCCGAAAGAGTAACGGAGGCGCGCGATGGTGGGCTCAGACCGGTCGGAAATCGGTCGTCGAGTGCAATGGCATAAGCCCGCCTGACTGCGAGACTGACAAGTCGAGCAGAGACGAAAGTCGGTCATAGTGATCCGGTGGTCCCGCGTGGAAGGGCCATCGCTCAACGGATAAAAGGTACGCCGGGGATAACAGGCTGATGACCCCCAAGAGTCCATATCGACGGGGTTGTTTGGCACCTCGATGTCGGCTCATCGCATCCTGGGGCTGGAGCAGGTCCCAAGGGTTTGGCTGTTCGCCAATTAAAGCGGTACGTGAGCTGGGTTCAGAACGTCGTGAGACAGTTCGGTCCCTATCTGCCGTGGGTGTAGGAATATTGACAGGATCTGTCCCTAGTACGAGAGGACCGGGATGGACATATCTCTGGTGGACCTGTTGTCGTGCCAACGGCATAGCAGGGTAGCTATATATGGAAGGGATAACCGCTGAAGGCATCTAAGCGGGAAACCCACCTGAAAACGAGTATTCCCTATCAGGGCCGTGGAAGACGACCACGTTGATAGGAGGCGTGTGGACGTGCAGCAATGCATGAAGCTTAGCCTTACTAATAGCCCGATTGGCTTAATCGCTCTCATTGATCAATGCTCATCATCGCCGCTTCCGCGGCGACGATAAGCCTTAAACCTTGTCCTGACGGCGTACGCATCCTTCGGATGCTGCCTGCGGACGGCCCGCCGAACGATCGGCGACGGCCTGAAGGCCTGTATGGGTGCCAAAAGCATCGATGCAGACTGCAAAGGTTCATCTGACGTGTTCAATCAATCACTCTTCGAGTGAACCAGCTTCTCTTCACATTGCCCTTAAATGACCTGGTGGTTATGGCGGGGCGGCCGCACCCGTTCCCATTCCGAACACGGCCGTGAAACGCCCCAGCGCCAATGGTACTCCGTCTTAAGACGCGGGAGAGTAGGTCGCTGCCAGGTCTTTTAAAGGCAATGAATGCAACACGCATGAAAACAATCTTCTCAACACATCTCGGCCCAAGCCGAAACTCCGATTGGGCCGCCTAAAGCGGCCCTTTATTGTTTGCAGAACGAAATAAATGAAGGTTGGCCCACAGGCTTCGGCCGGTGCCCACCTTACAGGAGACAACGAGCTCACCTCGTTGCTTCGGCAGAAAGCATCACAGCATAGCTGTGACGCTACCGCGATAAATCCCATAGGGATTTACGCTTGGCGCGGGGTGGAGCAGCCCGGTAGCTCGTCAGGCTCATAACCTGAAGGCCGCAGGTTCAAATCCTGCCCCCGCAACCAATCTTTCCCCAAAGACTAGTCATCGCCAGCGCGACGACTCATCCGCGATGACTTTCCAAAAGCTCGGAACTGAAGAGATATCGCACCTCGATGCTGACGATATCCCCCGAGGGCAAAATCGTCCGCTCAGCCGCCAGACCGCGTTTGGGGGCTAATATGTCGTCAACACGGGGAGCCGCGCCGCCGTATAGCGGAGGATGAAGTCGGGAATGTCAGCCGCTCTTCATGTGATATCTAGCGAAACTCGCAGCCGATTCCGAGAACGAACAGGCCATCGACACCACCTGCTACCAGATGGTCGATTGACCGCAGCCATCCCCATCTCGTCGAGCTGCCTTCGTCGGTTAAAATGGTTTGTACCGCGGAATGATGTGCCCGACCTTGAAGATTGGTGACATTTCGTGCCGATGGCATGGGTTACACTTTTCGGTTTTATCGGGAGGTGTCGATGCCGTGGAGAGAGACTTCGGTCATGGACGACCGCCTTCGATTTGTCGTCCGCTTGCTGGAAGGCGAGCGCATGAACGATGTGTGCCGTCCATTCGGCATTTAGCGCAAGAGCGGCTGCAAGATCTTCAACCATTACAAGGATGAGGGGCCGGAGGCGCTTGCAGATCGGCCTCCACGAGGCTCTTGAGTGATCGAGCCGGGCGCTCTCCCCTTGGTCTCGTTCGCCCGGTCTCCGCACTGGCCGGGCCGCAGACGATGGAGCACAGCGTCGCGGAGGGTGCCTTGGGCCCAAGGCGCATCGCAGGAATGCGAATGAGCGTCCATTCCGAGCGGTTTTCTTGTCGGCAGATGTCTATTTCTATCCTTGCGCGCTGTGCACGCCCGGCAGCGCCCGTTCATCCGGGCTATGCCGAGAAGGAAGGTCCGCCGGGTTACTAATGGATTTAAATGTGCCCGCGGCCGCGGTTTCTTGCCTAAATTTCGCGCACGTGTGGGCTAGCCATGCGCCTTTCGCATGCAGGTATGAAGTCCGCCGCTCAGTTTTGATGCAGCGTCGGAACTTTTTTAGTTTACAAATATAGATATTTTTGTGAAGTTCGCGGCCGACGCTCATTGTATAAGGTCAGAACATTGTCCAGCCCCCGTTTCGCCACCCGCCTGAACTCCTTCGCCTCCAACGCCCAGGCCGAGTGGCCGGACCTCAAGGGCAAGCCGACGGTCATGCAGATGGCGGCTCGCGCCGCCAAGATAGCGGGCCTGACTGATCTCGACCTCAACTACCCCGATCATGTATCGGAAAATCCGAAGGAAATCGCCGCCAAGCTCGGCGATCTCGGTCTTGCGATTAATGGCTTTGCGATGCGCTACTACACCAATCCGGCGTTCAAGCTCGGCGCTTTCACCCACCCGGATGCCAAGGTCCGCCGCGAGGCGATCGACCTGACCAAGGCGGGCATTGACGCAGCACGCGAGGCCGGCACCAACCTGATGACCATCTGGCTCGGTCAGGATGGCTTCGACTACGCTTTCCAGGCTGACTATGACCGTATGTGGCAACACGAAATCGATGGCATCCGTGAAGTTTGCGAACACGATGCGGATTGCCTGATTTCGATCGAATACAAGCCAAACGAGCCGCGCTCCTATAGCCTCATGCCAGACTGCGCCACCACGCTTCTGGCCATCAGGGATGTCGGTGCCAAGAACCTCGGGGTCACGCTCGATTTCGCCCATGTTCTCTATGCCGATGAACAGCCGGCCTTTGCTGCTGCCATGATCGCCCGCCACAGCCGCGTGCTCGGCGTCCATCTGAACGACGGTTATGCCAAGCGCGACGACGGCCTCATGGTCGGCGCCGTCCATTCCGTCCAGACGATCGAACTGCTGCGCCAGATCAAGCGCGACGGTTATGAAGGTGCCATCTATTTCGACACTTTCCCCGATATGACCGGCCTCGATCCGGTTCACGAATGCGAGGTCAACATCAAGACCGTCCAGCGGATGCTGAAGGTAGTTGATCGCCTCGAGCAGGATAACCGACTGTCCGGCGCCATCGATCGCCAGGACGCCGTGTCCGCACAGGCCATTCTCCAGGAAATCATGCTGGGCGAAGTGGCTTGACCCCCACCAACGAGAAACCTTTCAAATATCCATCCGGGAGGAACCGAATGAATAAGTTCATCGCATCGGCAGTTGCCGCCGGTCTCGCCGCAACGCTTTGGGCAAGTGCCGGCTTCGCACAGGATCTTGCGCCCCTGAACTCGGACACCGAAAAGGACCGCATTGACTGGTCTCAGCTGGAAGCCAAGTTTGGTGCCGTGCCCAAGCTGCCGGCCGATACCCGTATCGGCGGCGTGTCCAAGACGCTGACCAACGAATACTGGCGCTCTCTCGGTGATGGCTACAAGGCTTATGCCGACAAGGCCGGTGTCTCGGTCGCCTACCAGGCTGCCCAGAGCGAAGGTGACCAGCTCGGTCAGCTGACGATTGCCGAAGGCATGATCACGACCGGCGTCAACGCCCTGCTCGTCTCCCCGCAGACCGATGCCAATCTCGAGCCGGTCATGGAACAGGCCAAGGATGCCAAGATCCCGGTCGTCAACGTCAACGACGCCGTCATCCCCTCGGTCGAGCATTATGTCGGCACCGTGCAGCGCGACAACGGTGTGCGCGTCGCCAAGTGGTTCATCGAGAAATACCCGAACGGCGGCAAGGTGGCGATCATCGAAGGTCAGGCCGGCGTTTATGCTGCCGTACAGCGCACCGATGGCTTCAAGTCGACGATTTCCGCCGACAACAAGTTCCAGGTGGTCGCCAGCGTTCCCGGCAATTGGGATCGCCAGCAGTCCTATGACGCCGCAACCAACATTCTGCAGCAGCATCCCGACCTGATCGGCTTCTACTGCAACAATGACGGCATGGCGCTTGGCGTTGTCGAGGCGGTCAAATCCGCCGGTCTGCTCGGCAAGGTCGCCGTCTTCGGCACGGACGGCATTTCCGACGCCTACAAGTCGATCGCAGCCGGCGAACTGACCGGAACGGTCGATAGCTTCCCGGTTCTGACCGGAGAAGTGGGTATGGAGACGGCTCTGCGCCTCGTTGGCGGCCAGAAGCTGCCCCGCGTTGTCGCAACGCCCCAGGCACTGATTACCAAGGATAATCTCGCCAAATACAGCGGCGACGGCGTCAACCTCCGCGCCGTGCTGATGAAGGACGCAGCGTCCGCCCAGTAATGGTGCATAATGACTGGAAGGAAGGAGCTGGCATACCGGCTCCTTTCTCCAACCTCCACACCTGTCGCGCAGCGCCGCTTGGCGGTTCGTTGCAGACAGGGTGAGAGACTGACAGCGTGACACGGCGATCGTCGGAACTGCCCCACGCCTTAGCCCCCGAAAGCATCGGAAATGCCCATGACAGCCCGTCTTAGATTCAGCGGCATCACCAAGACATCCCCCGGCGTCAAGGCGCTGACGGATGTCTCCTTCGAGATCGCTCCCGGCGAAATCCACGCGCTGCTCGGTGAAAACGGCGCAGGCAAGTCCACGCTGTTGCGCATCCTCTCGGGCGTCGCCAAGTCGACCAGCGGCGAATTCCATGTCGATGGCGAGCTTGCCGCGTTCAGGAAGCCGGAAAGCTCCAGGCTTGCCGGCATCGCCATGATCCATCAGGAACTGCAGCAGGTGCCGAACCTCACCGTGGCGCAGAACATGTTCCTCGGTCACCAGATCAAGTCCGCCGGCGGCATCCTCGTCAATCGTCGCGAGCAGGAGCGGCGCGCCGCCGAAGCTCTGGCCATGATTGACCCGACCATTGATCCGTCCGTGCCGATCAAGACGCTGAAGGTTGCCCAGCGCCAGATCGTCGAGATCGCCCGCGCGCTTCTCGACAAGGCGAAGATCATCGCCATGGATGAGCCGACCTCCAGCCTCACGCCGGCGGAATTCGAGCGGCTGGCGGTAATCGTCGAAAAGCTTGCCGGTCTTGGCGTGTCGATCATCTACGTGTCGCACAAGATGGATGAGGTATTCCGCATCTGCCACCGTGGCACCGTCATGCGCGACGGCCATGTCGTCGGCACAGTCGACCTGAAGCAGACCGCCGAAGCCGATGTAATCGCCATGATGGTCGGCCGCGAACTTCAGCATGAAGAACACAATTCGTTCGTGAAGGAGGACGTTCGCGTCGAATTGCGTGATCTCTCCTCCCGTGTCACGCATGTGAGCGACGTCTCCTTCACGGTCCGCCGCGGCGAAGTGCTTGGTATTGCCGGTCTCGTCGGCTCCGGCCGCACCGAACTGTTGCGCCTGATTGCCGGCGTCGATCCGATTGCCTCGGGCACGATCCATGTCGATGGCAGTGAGCTGAAGCTGACCAATCCCCGTTCGGCGATTTCCGCCGGCATCGGCCTGCTGCCTGAAGAACGCAAGCGCGAGGGGATCATTCCCGGCCGCTCCGTTTCGGTCAACATGGCGCTACCTTCCTTCGGCAAGTTTTCGAAATCCGGCATCGTCCGGCACGGCGCCGTCAAGTCGAAGGCCGAGGAGTTGCTGAAACGCGTCAATCTGCGCCCCTTCCAGATCGACCGTGCCATCCGGCTGTTTTCCGGCGGCAACCAGCAGAAGGCGATCATCGCCCGCTGGCTGGCGGCCGGTTCCGAAATCCTTCTCTTCGACGAGCCGACCCGAGGCATCGATGTCGGCGCCAAGTCGGAAATCTATCACCTGATCGAAAACCTTGCCGCCGAAGGCAAGTCGATCATCGTCGTGTCCTCCGAGCTTCCGGAAGTCATCCGTCTTTCCGATCGCGTCATCGTCATGCGCAACGGACGGATCGCCGCCCAGCTCGAACGTCACGAACTCTCGGAGCAGGCCATCGTCGCCCATGCCGTCGGCGATAAAGCTCAAAAGAACAAACAGGTCCAGCAGGAGCCCAGTCATGTCTGATATCTCGTCCAGCGCCCCTGCGCGGTCTACCAACATGTTTTCGTCCTTCTCCGTCCGAGATGCCGGCACCCTGATCGGCCTGATCGTCATCATGGCCGTGTTTGCAGCCCTCGTTCCCGGCTTCCTGTCGGAGCGCAACCTCATCAACATCCTGCAGCAGTCGAGCATCAACGCCTGCGTCGCGCTCGGCATGACGCTGGTCATCATCTCCGGTGGCATCGATCTCTCGGTCGGCCCGACGGCTGCGATCGCCGCGGTCCTGAGTGCAACGCTGCTGGTCGCCGGCTATCCTGTCCCGGTGGCGATTGCGGCCGGTCTCGGCATCGGCATGGTCTGCGGCCTCGTCAACGGCGTGCTTGTTGCCTATGTCGGCCTTCAGCCCTTCATCGTCACGCTCGGCACGCTGTCCACCTACCGTGCGCTGGCGCTGATCTATACCGGCGGTAACCCGGTCCTCGGCATTCCGGCCTCCTTCCGTTCGCTCTTCAACGGCTCCATCGCGGGCCTGCCCAACTCGGTCTGGATCGTCGCCGTCGTTGCGATCGTCGCCTGGATCGTGCTGAAGAAGACGCCGATCGGTGAATATCTCCTGGCCGTCGGCGGCAATGAGGAAGCTTCCTACGTGGCCGGCGTGCCGATCGCGCTTACCAAGATCACCGCCTATGTCATTTCCGGCCTGTTGGCGGCGCTTGCCTCGCTGATCCTGATCGGTCGCCTCGGTGCCGCCGAACCGATCCTCGGCAACCTCTGGGAACTCGATGCGATTGCCGCGGCAGCCATCGGCGGAGCCTCGCTGATGGGCGGCAAGGGTTCCGTCATCGGCACCATTCTCGGCGCCATCATCCTCGGTGCGATGCGCAACGGTTTGACGTTGATGAACGTCCAGGCTTTCTATCAACTTCTCGCAACCGGCCTTATTATCCTCGTCGCAATGATGATCGACCGCGTCACCCGCGGCCGCGGATAAGGGGAACGCGCATGAATTCCGATCACCTGGACCTCAAGGCCGTCGGACCGCGGATCAGGATGCGCATGCCGCTTCTGACGCCGCTCGAGGCCCGGGTGGTGGAAACCGTCTTCGCGCTCAGGAGCTTCGACGACGAAACATCGCTGAAGGAGATTGCCACCGAAGCCGGCGTCTCCGAGGCGATGGTGGTGAAGATCACCAAGAAGCTCGGCTTTGCCGGCTATCGCGAATTCCGTGCAGCCCTTGCACAGTATAATCGCCTGCCGACCGCTGAAATGCATCAGGAACTGTCGCCAGACGATACCTCGCAGGAAATCATCCAGAAGGTCTTCCGCACCTCGATCCAGGCACTGGAGGAAACCCAGTCCATCCTTGATGTCGAGGCCTTCGACCGCGCGGCCGACATGCTTCATTCGGCCCGCCAGCGCGATTTCTACGGCGTCGGCGGCTCGGCCCAGATTGCCCGTGACGTGGCGCACAAGTTTCTGCGCGTCGGTGTCAGGGCAAGCGTCTTCGACGACAGCCATATGATGCTGATGTCCGCCTCGCTGCTCGGCTCCGATGACGTGGCGATCGGCTTTTCCCATTCCGGCAATACGGTTGCGGTGATCGAATCGATCCAATTGGCCCGCAGGAACGGCGCCCGCACCATCGCCATCACCAATTATAACGGCTCGCCCCTGGCGCAGCAGGCGGATGTCGTCCTCTGTTCAACCGCGCAAGGCTCGCCGCTGATGGGCGAGAACGCTGCCGCCCGCATCGCCCAGCTCAACATACTGGATGCCCTCTTCGTCGCCGTCGCCCAGCGCGATTACAAGGCTGCCGAGAGAAATCTCGAAAAGACGATGACGGCCGTCGCCTCCAAACGGAAAGACAAGTTTTTATGAATGCCACCAGCCCCGCCGTCGTCACCTTTGGCAGCCTGCATTACGATATTATCGTCAAGGGTCCCGCACGGCCGAGAAAGGGCGAGACCGTCACCGGCTCCGCCTGGCATCCGGCCTGCGGCGGCAAGGGCGGCAATCAGGCCGTCTCCGCCGCCAGGCAAGGCGTGCCGTCGGCGATGATCGGTGCCGTCGCCGATGACCAGTTCGGCTCAGCGCTGCTCTCCAATCTCGATCGTTACGGGGTCGATCGCGGTTTCGTCCGCACCATTCCGGGTATCGGCTCCGGCATGAGCGTGGCGATCTTCGATTCGGAAGGCGATTACGGTGCAGTGATCGTTTCGGGCAGCAATCTCGAACTCGGCGAGGAAGATGTCGAGGCGGCCAAGAACCTGTTCCGGCCGGGCGCGATCCTCGTCCTGCAGAACGAGGTTCCCGATGCCGCCAACGTGCTCGCTGCCGCAGCCATGAAGAAGGCGGGCGGTCGCGTCATCCTCAATGCCGCCCCGGCCAGAAAGCCTTCGGCCGAGCTGGAAAAGCTGGTCGATATCGTCGTCGTCAACGCCGTCGAGGCGGAAGCCCTGTCCGATGTGCCCGAGGTCAATTCGCTCGACAGCGCGCTTGCCGCCGCACGCACCCTTTCCAAAGCCTATCCCGTTGCCGTGGTCACGGCCGGCGGTGATGGTGTCGCCTGCGTCGAGCGTGACAGCGGCAAGGAAACCGCCATTCCCGCCATCAAGGTACAACTTGTCAGCACACATGGCGCCGGTGACGAATTTATTGGTGTTCTTGCCGCTCAACTTCTGCAAGATGCTCCGGTCGAGGCAGCCCTGATGAAGGCAAACGAGGCAGCCGCGATCCTGGTCAGTAAGCAGCGGTAACTATCGCCGCGCGACCGGGCTGAAGCAACAGAACCGGAGCGCTGATGACCGACCAACAGAATGGCCGATCCGATCCGGCAGAAGAGGCAAGGCCGCGTCGCCTTGCGCTTTTTTCGCCGCTCTCCCTGCCGGGACTGATCCTCGGTGCCCTGCTGTTTTCCGCGGCGCTCACGCCGAGCCTCATCCCTCGCGATCATCTGTCTCAGGGCGCGCTCGCCGGCCTCTGCTTCTTTGCCGGCTACGCGATCGGCGCCCTGTTCTCCTGGATATGGACCTATCTCGGCCTGCCTGAAATCCGGCGATTGTCGTGGCGCGTCCGCGGCCTGTTGCTCCTTCCCTTTGCCGTCATCGCGCTGATCTCGCTTGCCCACACGGCAGGCTGGCAAAATTCGGTCCGGTCGCTGATGGGCATGCCGCCGGTCGAGACGGCGCATCCCTTCATCGTCTGCGTCGTTGCTTTGGCCCTGTTCGTCCTGCTTCTCGCCATCACCCGCCTGATCGGCGCGCTCGCAAGTCTCCTCGATCGCTGCATGCGCCGCTATGTGCCCGTCCGGCTGGCCGCTCTTTTGTCGATTGCGCTCACCGCCATTGTCGTCTGGCTGCTGGCGAGTGACATTCTGGCCCGCTCGGTCTTCCGCCTGCTGGATTCCTCCTATCGAACCTATGACGCATTGCTTGAACCGGATGCACCCAAGCCGACCGACGGCGGCCGCACCGGCAGTGCCGCCTCGCTGATCGACTGGAACGAGCTTGGCCGCATGGGCCGCCGCTTCGTCGCCTCCGGTCCAGATGCCAGGGACATATCGGCCGTGACCGGCAGGCCGGCGATGCAGCCGATCCGGGTCTATGTCGGTCTTCAATCCCGCCAGACACCGGAAGAGCGCGCCCGCCTGGCGCTCGACGAGCTGAAACGCCAGGGCGGTTTCGACCGCTCCGTGCTGGTCGTCATCACGCCGACAGGCACGGGATGGGTCGATCCAGCCGCAATCAACGCTGTGGAATATCTGCATGACGGAGATATCGCGAGCGTTGCCGTTCAATATTCCTATCTCAGCAGTCCGCTGTCGCTGGTCGCCCAGTCCGAATATGGCGCCGAGACGGCGAGGGCGCTGTTTACCGAAATCTACAATTACTGGACCGCCCTGCCGAAGGATGAGCGGCCGAAGCTCTATCTCCATGGCCTGAGCCTCGGAGCGCTGAACTCGGAAAAGTCCGCCAGCCTTTTCGAGATGATCGGCGACCCAGTCGATGGTGCGCTCTGGAGTGGTCCTCCCTTCGTCACGCCGCAATGGCAAACGATCAGCCGCGAGCGTAATCCCGGCTCGTTGCAGCGCCTGCCGCAATTTCGCGACGGACGGCTCGTGCGCTTCATGGATCAGCACGGTTTTGCCGCGCAGGCCACGGCCGACTGGGGGCCGATGCGGATCGTCTATCTGCAATATGCAAGCGATGCGATCGTCTTTTTCGACGACCGGGATTTCTACCGCGCCCCGGACTGGATGAAGGAGCCGCTCGGCTCGGATGTCTCGCCGGATCTGCGCTGGCATCCGATCGTCACTGCCCTGCAGCTTGGTCTCGACATGCTGCTCGCCGCCGGCACGCCGCCGGGCTTCGGTCATGTCTATGCCGCCGAACACTATGTCGATGCCTGGATGGCCGTGACCGACGTGAAGGGCTGGTCGCCGCAACAGGTTGATGCCCTGAAGCAACGGCTCGCTGCCCAGTCTGCCTGCGACGGCCATCCGTGCGCCAGCCCGGATGCAGCCGTGGATGAGAAGCGGGATGTCTATGAGGGCCGGGGCGGCTGAGATTGCAACCATAGGGCGATTTTGGTTTTTTGTGGCGCAGGCCGGTGCGGCGGCATGAGGCGGAAAAATAACAGTCAGGAATGGCTTGACCTCCGCCGCGCAGAAGCGGAAATATCGCGCTGCCTTTCCCTAATATAAGCGAGTTTATTTCCATAGCCGACAGTGAGAAGAGCAAATCGAAGCTCCTGTTGCGGTTGGTTCTGCGGTTAAATCCCTCATCCAATGGAGAGCTGAAATGAGCCTACGTATCAACGACATTGCCCCCGATTTTCAGGCCGACACGTCCAAGGGCCCGATCTCCTTTCATGACTGGATCGGCGACAGCTATGCGGTGCTGTTCTCGCATCCGAAGAATTTCACCCCCGTCTGCACCACCGAACTAGGCACCATGGCCGGCCTTGCCGGCGAGTTTGCCAAGCGCGGCGTCAAGATCATCGGTATTTCGGTCGATCCGGTCGAAAGCCACGAAAAGTGGAAGGGCGATATCCGCACCGCGACCGGCTTCGACGTCGATTATCCGCTGATCGGCGACAAGGACCTCAAGGTCGCCAAGCTCTATGACATGCTGCCGGCTGGTGCCGGTGAAAGCGCCGAAGGCCGCACGCCCGCCGACAATGCCACCGTCCGCTCGGTCTTCGTCATCGGCCCGGACAAGAAAATCAAGCTCGTTCTCACCTATCCGATGACGACGGGCCGCAACTTCGACGAAATATTGCGGGCGATCGACAGCATACAGTTGACTGCCAAGCATCAGGTCGCAACGCCTGCCAACTGGAAACAGGGCGAAGACGTGATCATCACCGCAGCCGTTTCCAACGAGGACGCCATCCAGCGCTTCGGCTCCTTCGATACCGTCCTGCCTTATCTGCGCAAGACCAAGCAGCCGACGGCCTGACCGGCCCATACATCGAATGAAAAAGGGGAGCCGTTGCTCCCCTTTTTTGTGGCCGCTATTGGCTCATCTTGTATCAGGCGTGAGCCCCGCCTCAGTCGACGATCTTCATCGCGGTGTCGGCCATGCCGCGGGTCCAGTAGCCGGCTGCCTTGATCCAGGGCAACGGATGGTTGCGGGTGGCGGTCAGATAGGTCTTGATCGCACGCGCAACCGAGGCTTCGGCCGCGACCCAGACGAATGTGTCGGCCGTCAGTTCTATCCCGTCGAGTGCCGCGATGATCGGCGCCGGATCGGTGATGGCGGAAGCCGGGCGGTGGACCCAGTTCATCCTGAGACTCGCTGTGCTGGCAAACTCCTGCTCTTCGCCCTTGTCGGTCACGACGCCGATGGCGGTGATCCTGTCGCCGGCCTTGGCTTCCTCGATACGGCGGCCCATGGCCGGAAGCGCAGTTTCGTCGCCGACCAGAACCCAATTGCTGACGCCGGAAATAACGGCCGATCCGCGCGGCCCGGCAATGGTGATGGTGCTGCCGATCTTGGCCTCCAGCGCCCATTTGGTCGCCGGTCCGGCTTCATGCACGGCAAAGTCCAGCACCAGCCGGCCGGCCGCATTGTCATAGGAACGCGGTGTGTAGTCGCGCATCTCCATCTCGCCGTCTGCACCGGGAACCACGACCTTGATATGGTCGTCGGCGCCGAGGCTGGTGAAGTCCGAAAGGGCCTCGCCGCGAAGCGTGATGCGCAGCATGAGCGGCGTCACATAGTCCAGCGCCTCGACAGTCAGCTCGCGCCGCTTGAGTTCGTGGCGCACGCGATCGATCTGCGGAAAGTTCTGCGAGGGTTTGGATGTCGGGGTCAGGCTGTCCATCATTGTCCTGTTCTGCGGTAGGACCACAGTCTGCCGGACATGACCGCGCAGACCGTTGGTCGCTCCAATCGATCCTGCGCGTTGATTGACGTGAACGCTTACGTGCCGATCTCCGGATCGACAATATGAGAGTGACCTAACGCGAGCGCCGCGGACACGCAAGCACCCGGGTCAAAAAACTTTCGTGAATGAGTCATCTTATCCGACTGATTGGCTCAGCCAAGCTCCAGTGTCGTTACGCCGAAAACGCCAGCAAGATCGAACACCGGTGCCGCGCCGCGATACATCCGCGTTGTCTGAAAACCCCTGGCAAACCCGCGATCTTGCAGATCGGCGGAAAATTCCGCTTGCCCCTCCGGCACGTCGAGATGCAGCATCTCTCCCGGTAGCTCGGCAGCACAGGCTCTCAGCAAGGCCTTGGCTCCCGCCACATCGGTCGCAAACAGCGGTCCGATCTTGTAGCCCTCATGGCATGGCCGCGCCACCGCATAGCCGGCGATGGTGCCGTTGCGGATCAGCACTTTCGCCAGCCGCGGCGCCTTTATCCATTCGTGCAGAAAATCCGCACGCCTTCCGGCAAAATGCTGGCTATCGAAGTCGAGTAATTGCGACATGTCCGCGTCATCGGCCGGGCGGATATCCGGATCCGACCGGCCTTCAGCCGCGCCGCTCCAGCGCCAGGTCTCGTAGTCGGGCGTAAACCCCATGCTTCGATAATTGGCCTGCTGTTCCGGCACTCCGTCGAGGCCGATGGTCCGACCTCCAAGATGCGCCATGCCCGCATCCCAAACCCGTCGCCCATACCCCATCCTGCGAAAATCCGGATGGGCGATGTAAAGCCCGATGAAACCGAAATCCTGGCCGTAGCGCACCGCCGATAGGCCGGCCGCCATCACGCCGTCGACAAAGCAGCCGATAAAGCCCTGGCGGTCGGCCGCCTGAAACGGTGCCGCATCGGCGAGACCCGGATTCCAGCCCTCGACCTTCGCCCAGCCGATCAGCACCTCGATTTCCTCAAGATCGAGCGGGCGGATCACGATCCCGGTCATGGGCGAGGTCATGAGCCGGTCAGCCGGCCGGGTTCGAAAGCCTCCAGCATGCCGCGATAGGGCTTGGAAATCGGTGTCGCATAGGCCCCCCGCTTGGCAGTCGAAAGGCCGAGCGTCACCAGCATCTCCGCCTGCTTCACAGCGGCGGCGACACCGTCCACCACGGGCACGCCGAATTCGGCCCTCAGTTCGGCGGTGAGATCCGCCATGCCGGCGCAGCCGAGCACGATCGCCTCGGCCCGGTCTTGCTCGAGAGCCAGCGAGATTTCGCTGCGCAGCCGGTCTCGGGCGTTCGATGCCGGGTCTTCCAGCGACAGGACCGGAATGTCGGCCGCGCGCACCTTGCAGCGCGACGACATGCCGTAGCGATGAACGAGATGTTCGAGCGGCAGGCGCGAGCGCTCCATCGTCGTCACCACGGTGAATTTCTGGGCGATGAAGGCGGTGGCGGAAACCGCTGCCTCGCAGATGCCGATGACAGGCACGTCGGCCAGCGCACGCGCCGCATCGAGCCCGGTATCGTCGAAACAGGCGATGACCACGGCATCGATACCGGCCTTCTCGCCGGCGGCGATTTCCTTCAACAGGCCGGGAATGGCGAAAACCTCGTCATAATAGCCTTCGATGGAAACCGGTCCCATCGACGAGGTGACGGGGACGATGTCCGTCCCGTGCCCGGCAACGCGCCGCGCACTGTCGGCGATCGTCGCGGTCATGCTGGCGGTCGTGTTCGGATTGACGATCAGGATACGCATGGGCTGAACTTACGACCGCTGCCGGCGGCGGTTGACATGGACGATCAGGCCGAGCGTTCCGGCAATGACCAGGAAGGAGAAGATGGTGGTCACCGTGCCGAGCGCATAGAGAACCGGCGTCGTCACATTGGTGGTCATGCCGTAGATTTCCAGCGGCAGCGTGTTGAACGAACCGGCCGTCATCAGCGTGCGGGCGAATTCGTCATAGGAAAGCGTGAAGCCGAACAGGCCGACACCGATCAGGCTCGGCGCGATCATCGGCAGCACGACATGGCGGAACGTCTGCCATGAGGAGGCACCAAGGTCGCGGGCGGCTTCTTCGTAGGAGGGCGAGAAGCGATTGAACACGGCAAACATGATCAGCACGCCGAAGGGCAGCGTCCAGGTCAGGTGCGCGCCGAAGGCCGACGAATACCAGGCCGGCTCCAGTCCGAGCTGGGTGAACAGCACGCCGATGCCGAGCGACACGATGATCGACGGCACGACGAGGCTCGCCACCGCCAGGTAGAACAGCGCCGTCGCACCGATGAACTTGCGGCGGAAGGCAAGGCCGGCCAGCAGCGACACCAGCACGGTCACGATCATCACCATGATGCCGAGCATGGCGGAGCGGCGGAACGAGCCGCCGAAATCGCCGACCGCCTGCGTTTCGAACAGGTTGGCGAACCAGTGCAGCGACACGCCGTTGAGCGGGAAGGTAAGGCCGCCATTCGGCCCCTGGAAGGACAGGATCAGGATCGCCGAAAGCGGTCCGTAGAGAAACAAGACGAAGACGGCAAAGAAGACGGCGAGAAGGTAGAATTCGCGGGAGCGTTTTTCGCGGTACATCTCAAAGCTCCTTCCGGATATCGACGATGCGCAGGATGCCGGCAACCATCAGAAGCACCAGCACCAGAAGCACGACGGCATTTGCGGCGGCGGCGGGATATTGCAGGAGCGACATCTGGTTCTTCATCATCAGCGCCACGGATGCGCTCTGTCCGCCGGACATCACCTGCACGGTGGAGAAGTCCGCCATGACCAGCGTCACGACGAAGATCGTGCCGATCGCCATGCCCGGCTTGGCGAGCGGTATGATGACGTTCCAGATGATCTGCCAGGAGGTGGCGCCGGCATCGCGCGCCGCCTCGACCAGAGATTTGTCGATGCGCATCAGCGTGTTGAAGATCGGCGTCACCATGAACAGCGTGTAGAGATGCACCATGGCCAGCACGACGGCGAATTCCGAATAGAGCAGCCATTCCACCGGCTGGGACACGATCCCGGACCCGACCAGTGCCGAGTTGACCAGCCCGTTTCGCCCCAGAACCGGGATCCACGAGATCATCCGGATGATGTTCGACGTCAGGAACGGCACGGTGCAGACGAGAAACAGCACCATCTGCATCGATGTCGTGCGGATGTGGAAGGCGAGGAAATAGGCGACCCAGAAGCCGATGAAGAGCGTGATCGCCCACACCAGCACGGCATATTTCAGCGTGTTGAGATAGGTCTTCCAGGTAACCCATGAACCGAGCGTCTCGGTATAGTTCATCGTCAGGAAGTCGGGATACATCTGGGCGAAATCATAGTCCCAGAAGCTGACCACCGCGATCATGATGATCGGCAGAAGCAGGAAGAAGCCGAGGATCAGCGCCAGCGGCAATGACTGGAGATATGAGATGACGGCAAGCGGCAGCCGAAAGCCCCTTTTCGGGTTTTCGATCTTGTCCGTCTCGGAGGATGTCATCGTCGCCATGTCTCGTATCCCTCTTCGCGGCTGAACTTCGTTTGAGGCGCAGGCAGTGCCGCAATTTTCCCTCCCCCTTGTGGGGAGGGTGGCCGGCAGGCCGGGAGGGGTTTTCGAAAGGCCCCTCCCTAACCCTCCCCACAAGGGGGAGGGGACTGGTCGGCGAATGCCGTTAAGCCGCGATGAACTCGTTCCAGCGGCGGACCATGTAGCGGTCCTCGTCCATGACGGAGTTCCAGCAGGCGACATGGCCCATGCGTTCCTCGAAGGAACCGCCGTCGCGCACGGCACCGGCCTTTTCCATCACCTTGCCTTCCGGCGAGAGGATGTCGCCCTTGGCCGCCTTGCCTTCGATCCAGTAGCCCCATTCGTCTTCCGACATGAAGCCCTTGGCGGTATCCATGCAGGCGGAATAGTAGCCCTGGCGGTTCAGGTAGGCGCCGACCCAGCCGGACGTGTACCAGTTGATATAGTCATAGGCAGCGTCGAGCTGTGCGCCCTTCAGATGCGAGGCAAGGCCGAGACCGCCGCCCCACGAACGATAGCCTTCCTTGAGCGGCTGGAACTTGCAGGCGATGCCCTTGGAACGGACTGCGGCAACCGCCGGCGACCACATCGACTGGATCACCACTTCGCCAGATGCCATCAGGTTGACCGACTCGTCGAACGACTTCCAGAAGGCACGGAACTGGCCGGCCTGCTTGGTCTTGATCAGGAAATCGATCGTCTTGTCGATCTCGGCCTTGGTCATGTTGCCCTTGTCGGCATATTTGATCTGGCCGGATGCTTCCATGATCATCGCGGCATCCATGATGCCGATCGACGGGATGTTGAGGATAGCCGTCTTGCCCTTGAACTTCGGGTCGAGAATGTCAGCCCAGCTGGTGATCTCGCGGCCGACGAGGTCCGGACGGATGCCGAGCGTGTCGGCATTGTAGATCGTCGGCATCATCGTGAACCACTGGGTCTCTTCCTTGGCGAATTTCTTGTCGCCGGGCTTCTCGACGAAGCCGACCGTATGCGGTGCCGTGCCCTGGGCGATCTTGCTGTCGGGCGTCAGCTTGCCGTTCTTGAACAGCGGCACGACCTTGTCGTAGAATTTCAGCTTCTTGGTATCCATCGGCTGGATGACGCCGGCGGCATAGACCTTCTTCAGGATCCAGTATTCGATATCGGCGATATCGTAGGAGCCCGGCTGAGTGACGGCGCGCTGGGCGGCGGCGTCCGAGTCGGTTGCCGTCATCTCGAGCGTGATGCCGAGGTCGGCCTTGCACTTCTCGGCGATCGCATTGATGTTCGAAACGCCGGTGCCGAACTGGCGAAGCGTGATCGGGTTCTGCGCCCAGATGGTCGGGAAGCCGGTGATGGCGCCTGAACCGGCGGCAAGGCCGGCCGCGGCAGATGCCGTCTTCAGCAGCGAACGGCGGGAAATTCCCTTTGCCGTCTTCTTCGTCTCCGTCATGTCAGTTCTCCTCTTGAGGTCTATTGTTATGGTTCAGTGTTTCAGCCGGCCAAGCACCAATGCGTCCTCGCGCTCCCACGAAAGCGGGATCGCATCGCCCACTTTCACCGGATTGGCGAAATAGTCCCTGTCGCTCAGGATGGCCGTGAAGTCTTCGATACCGGAGCCGTTGACGGTGAGCTTCACCGAAGAGCCGCGATATTCGACGTTGGAGACCGAGCCGATGAAGCCCAGTCCCTTTTCCGTTGCCGGCGTCACGCGCACATGGTCGGTGCGCACGGCGATGTCGGCCGTGTCGGTCAGTCCGGCAGTACCCGCACCGATGGCGAGGAAATCGCCGCCGGCCGGAACCGAGATCATCAGTTCGTCGCCTTCGCTCTTCGTCACCCGGCCGGAAATCACGTTGTGGTCGCCCATGAACTTGGCGACGAAGGCGGTTGCCGGCCGCTCGAACACTGTGCGCGGATGGGCTGCCTGCTCGATACGCCCGTCATTCATGATGACGATGATGTCGGCCAGCGCCATTGCCTCTTCCTGGCTGTGCGTCACATGCACGAAGGTGATGCCGAGCGAGGTCTGCAACTTCTTCAGCTCCGCCCGCATGCGGATCTTCAAGAACGGGTCGAGCGCCGAAAGCGGTTCGTCGAGCAACAGCGCTTCCGGGTCGGTGATCAAGGCGCGGGCAAGCGCCACGCGCTGCTGCTGGCCGCCGGAAAGCTGGGCCGGCCGGCGCGTCGCATAGGCTTCGAGCTGCATCAGCTTCAGCATGTCGAGCGCCTTGGCGCGCCGCTCGTCCTTTTCGACGCCCTTCATCTTCAAGGAGAAGGCGACATTGTCGACGAGATCGAGATGCGGGAACAGCGCATAGGACTGGAACATCATCGCCGTGCCGCGCTTGGCCGGCGGCAGGTCGGTGACGACCGAATTGCCGAGCCGGATATCGCCGGTCGAAATGCTCTCGTGGCCGGCAATCATCCGGAGCGTCGAAGTCTTTCCGCAGCCGGAGGGCCCAAGCAGGCAGCAATAGGTGCCGGCCGGTATCTTCAGGCTGATCTCGTGCACCGCCGTCGTGGTGCCGTAGATCTTGGAAACGGATACGATGTCTATTTCAGCGGCTTTGCTCATAGGCACTCTCCTGCGACATTCTTGTCATGCAGGAGGTGTGCCAGTTCGCTTTGCCGTTGAACTCAAAGGATAATCTGCAAGCCGCTTCGCAAGCGCATGCTGGTTTGCGCAAATTTGCAGCGATCGTTTTCGATCAATGTTCAAATCGTATGCAATCTTGGTGTTGGATTGCAGAACATCCCCACTATGCAGAGAGCTATTCGGCGGGTTACAAGGAAATATACCGGACAACACGCCATGACCCTGCTCGAAAAGACCCCAGCCAGTACCGACCCGCATATCGAAGATCGTTCGCTCGCGATTCGCGAATCCCTGCGTAACGCCATCATCGATCGGCGTCTTGCGCCGGGAACCAAGCTGTCGGAAGCGGAAGTCGGTGCCCTGTTCGATGTCAGCCGCACGGTGGCACGCGCCGCGCTGCAGATGCTGACCTTCGAAGGCCTGGTGAAGACCGAGCGCAATCGCGGCGCCTTCGTTTCCAATCCCTCGCCGGAGGAAGCCCGCCAGATCTTCGCCTCCCGCCGCCTGATCGAGCCGGGCATCGTCGCCGGCGCCGTCGAGCGCATCACGTCCGAGGATATTGCCCGTTTCCGCGAACAGCTGATCGAGGAAGAGCGCTACATGAACGAGCGCGGGCCTGCCGCGCGTCGTGCCGAGATCAAGGCATCGGGCGATTTCCACCTGATGCTGGCCTCGGTCGCCGGCAATGCCATCCTGCAGCGCTTCATGGACGAACTTGTTGCCCGCTCCTCGCTGGTTATCGCGCTCTACGGCCGCTCCGGCGTATCGAGCTGCGGCCATAGCGAACATTTTGCTATTCTCGACCTGATCGAACGCGGCGATGCAAAGCGCGCGGCCGATCTCATGCTGCATCACATCGATCACATCGAAGCCGATCTCGACCTGCAGCCCAAACAGGGTGTCGGTCTCAAGGACGCTCTGCTCCTCGGCTAGAGCCTTTCCTGGTTAAATTGAAACGCTCTGTTGGCTCAAGCGGGGTCGCATGGTCGACCGGCAGGCGCGCGTCGTAGCCAAGGCTTACGGCCAAGCCGGCCGGTCGATCAGGCGGCCCGCTTCAGCCAACCCGAAGGGCCGGGCATCTTTCCGCCAGGATCAAAGGCGATCGGCTCGGACGTACCGTGGGGTATGCCCGTCGCCAATCGCCTTTGCCCTGTCGAAAACCTGCTCCGGCAGAGCGCTTCAATTTAACCAGGAAAGGCTCTGAGCCGGGTTTTGGCTTTCTGGCACGCGACTGTCATGTGCCTGTAAAACTCCCGCTCTAAGAACCTGCTCGAAAGTTGCACGGCTGTGCAAAGGGGGCAGTATGGACGAGGTCGGTTTTCTTCAGTTGCAGGGTGTCGCGAGCCGTTATGGCGCGACCCAGGTGCTCAAGGATATCGACCTGTCGATCGAGAAGGGCGAGTTCGTCGCGCTGCTCGGCTCCTCCGGCTGCGGCAAGACCACGCTTCTGCGCCTGATCGCCGGCTTCAACAGCCCGAGTTCCGGAACCGTCCGCGTTCGTAGCCGGGACGTCGCCCATCTGCCGCCCGACAAGCGCGGCATGGCGCTGGTCTTCCAGTCCTACGCGCTCTGGCCGCATATGACGGTTGCCCAGAATATCGGCTATGGCTTGAAGCTGAAGGGCATGCCCCGGGCGCAGATTGCCGAGAAGGTCTCCGCTATGCAGGCCCTGCTCGGCCTTGGCGGGCTTGAGGCGCGCAAGCCGGCAGCGCTCTCCGGTGGCCAGCGCCAGCGCGTCGCACTTGGTCGAGCGCTCGCCATCGATCCGGAAATCCTGCTTCTCGATGAGCCGCTCTCCAATCTCGATGCCCGCATTCGCCTCACCGTGCGCCACGAACTGCGTGCGCTGCAGAAAAGGCTCGGCATCACCGCAATCCATGTCACCCACGATCGCGAGGAGGCCATGGTGATGGCCGACCGGATCGTCATTCTCGATGCCGGCCGCATCGCCCAAGAGGGAACGCCGGAAGAGGTGTTCAATCGCCCGGCCTCCTCCTTCGTTGCCGCCTTCATGGGTGCCGAGAATGTGCTCACGCTGGATGGCACGCGCGACGGCGAGACCTTCGCCATCGCTGCCGGCCCGGCCAATGCGGCGACTGCCGTTCCGGTTGGCGGCCGCCCGCTGGTCTCGGGAACCGTCGAGGCACGCTTCCGGCCCGAAGCGGCGCGGCTCTATCCCGACGCGCAATCTGTTCCCGATGCCGCCGGCATCGTCTTTCACGGCACTGTCGCAGCCGTCAGCTATCCCGGTGGCCACTGGCGCCATGTGGTGATGCTTGGGCTCGGGGAGAACCATTCGGAAATCCTGGCGGATGCCGATCGCTCCTTCGCGCCGGGTGAAAGGGTCGCCGTCCATGTGCCGGCAGATGCGCTTTTTCTGTTCAATACCTGAGTTTTCATACCCGCAATTTTCCATTCGACAATCGCCATTCCCCAACCGTCACCAGGGAGAAACACCATGAAGAGACTGTCCTACGCCGCCTTCGCGGTCGCCTTCGCGGCCCTGCCGCTCCACACGACCGCCTCGGCCGAAGAGCTGACGGTCGCCACTGCTGGCGACCAGAACATGGTCGACTACATCAACCAGTATCTCGGCCCGCTGTTCGAGAAGACCTATCCGGGCAACACGGTCCGCGCCATCGGCACCGGCCCCGGCGATTCGGGCTCGCAGAAGCTGCTTGAGCGTTTTGATGCCCAGGCTGCTGCCAAGGCCGAAAAGTGGGATGTCGACGTTGCCGTCGTCCACGAAAAATTCGTCGGCCCGATGGTCACCAAGGGCTATCTCGCCAAGTATCGCGGCGATATCGACACCGGCAAGCTGGTCACCCGCGACAACGCCAAGATGGCGCTCGGCACCAATGTCGACGGTTACGTCATGCCGATGTTCAACAGCCAGACGGCCATCGCCTATAACCCGGCTCTCGTTCCGAACCCGCCGAAGTCCTATGCGGAACTTGCCGACTGGGCCAAGGCGCATCCCAAGCAGTTCGGCTATAACGGCATCAAGGGCGGCGCTTCCGGCGTATCCTTCGTCATGGGCTGGATCTATGCCTTTGGTGATGGCGATGCCAAGACGCTGATGAACGGCCCCTTCAAGCAGGAAGAGACCAAGAAGTGGGACGGCGCCTTCAAGAAGCTCGCCGACTTCACCACCAATGCCACGCTGACGCCCGGCAATGCCGGCACGCTCGATCTTCTGGCCCGCGGCGAAATCGCCATGGGTCCGGTCTGGGTCGACATGTTCTATTCCTGGCAGGCCAGCGGCCAGCTTCCGCCGACACTGAAGCTCGTTCTGCCGGCTCCGGGCATGCCGGGCCAGCCGATGCATTACGTCATTCCGGAAAAGACCGCCCACAAAGATCTGGCCGAAAAGTTCGTGGCGCTCGCCACCAGCCCCAAGGTTCAGGCGGAAGGCATCGTCAAGCGCTTCAACTGGTATCCGGGTATCGACGCCGACAAAGTCAAGGCCGAACTCGACGACGCCACCTGGAACAAGCTCTTTGTCGACATTTCGCCGGAAGATCTCGCCACCAAGGGCAAGCCCTTCCCGATCGCACCCTATAACGACGCGATCCTCGAAGCCTACGAGAAGTCGGTCAAGTAAGCCGGCGACTGCCTTCTCCTCGACCGAGAGGGAAGTGCATTCGAAAAAGACCCCTCCCAACCCTCCCCACAAGGGGGAGGGCCTAACCTGGCCGCTCCGTCGAGCCTCTAAATTGAGGCAGCCGGGTGCCGCGAAGTTTCTCCCCCTTGTGGGGGGCTCGAAGAGCGGGTTGAGACACGTGGCTCAATCCAGGTAGGCCGGCCGGCCGGAGGGGGACTTCTCCGACAAGATCGCCGTTTCTCACTGATCGAGAATGGCCCTTAGTAACTCGCCTCGCATCGAGCACAACGAAATGCAAAGACGTCTCCTCGGTCTCATTCTGGTCGCGCCCGCTTTGGCGGTGATCGTCTTCCTGTTCATCCTGCCCCTCGTCATGTCGGCGGTCGGAGCGTTTCAGGTCGACGGTGCCTATGGGCTTGGCAATTTCGAAAAGACCTTCGACCTCTACAGCAAGGATATCGTCTTCACCGTCCTGATCGTCGGCCTGTCGACCGTTCTGATCGGCATATTGTCGATCGCCATCGGCGGTTACCTGACGCTCGGCGAAAACCCGAAGGCCGTCGCCATCCTGCGCTTTCTCTATCGCTGGCCGATGTTCATTCCCTTCATCGTCGTCGGCCAGATCCTGCGCACCTTCCTCGCCAAGACCGGCATGCTCAACAATGTCGCCATCAATCTCGGCCTCCTGTCGCCGATCGATGCCACGAGCTATCTCGACTGGCGCGGCATCGTCATCGCCTTCGTCTGGAAGCAGACGCCCTTCGTCGCCCTGCTGGTCGCCGGTGCCATGGCCTCGATCAATCGCGAGACCATCGATGCCGCCCGCAATCTCGGCGCCTCGAAGCTTCGGGTCCTCATCGAAATCATTGTGCCACAGGTCGCCATGACGGTGACGGTCGGCCTCATCCTGTCCTTCGTCACCATGATGTCGGTTCTCTCGGTACCGCTGATGATCAATGCCCAGTCGCCCACCATGATCACCGCCGATATCGCCTTCCGCATCAATTCCTACGGCGATTACGGCGTCGCCAACGCGCTCGGCCTCATCTCCTTGGCTCTCGCAGCCTCCGTCGCCTGGATCTATCTGAAGGCCAGCCTTAAGGAACGGGCATAGTGGGAGAGCGCATCATGACCGGCCTGAAAGCCAACCACACGCTCGTCAACGCCCTCTGGTGGGTGCCGCGCGGCATCGTTTTCGGCACGCTCGCCTTTTTCATCTCCGGGCCGCTTTTGAATATGCTGCTCTGGACCGTGGCGGAGAAATGGTATTACCCCCACAGCCTGCCGCTGCAATACGGCTTCAGCTCCTGGGCAAGGGTGTTTGCTCCGCGTGGCGGTGCGCTGGAATCGCTCGGCAATTCCATCCTCGTGGCCGTGCTGACGGTGGTCGTGGCCCTGGCTTTGGCCATCCCCGCCGGTTACGCGCTTGCCCGGTTGAAACTGCCCTTGCGCGGCCTCATCCTGCTGGCCTTTCTCATCCCGCAGGCCTTTCCCAACCTCACCGTCTACGTCAACATCGCCCGCATCTTCTACGAGATCGGCCTCAACGGCACGATCCCCGGCGTCGTTCTGGTCCACGTTTCGCACGGTCTCGTTTACGCGGTGTGGATTGCCACCGCAGCCTTTTCGGCGATCGACATCGAGCTCGAACAGGCCGCCCGCAATATCGGTGCCGGCGCCATGCGCACCTTCATGGATGTGACGCTTCCGCTTGCAGCACCGGGTCTCATGGCAAGTGCCATTTTCGTTTTCCTCGAAAGCCTGGATGAATTCACCGGCAGCTATTTCGTCGGCGCTCCCGACGTCAACATGCTGCCGCTCCTGCTCTACACCGCCGGTGCCGGCGGCAATTACCAGATCGCATCGATCACCGCGCTTCTTCTGCTCATTCCCTCGCTGATCTTCATGGCGGTGGTCGAGCGCTTCCTGCGGGCCGATGTTCTTTCCAAAGTGGGGCACTGACGATCATGAAGGACGAAAAGCGCATGGGCTTCGTCAGCGCCGAACAGGTGGCAAAACTTGCCGGCGTTTCCCGCTCGGCCGTTTCCCGCACGTTTACGCCCGGTGCCAGCGTCTCGCCGGCAACCCGCGAAAAGGTGATGAAGGCGGCCGAGGAGCTGGGTTATCACGTCAATGATCTCGCCCGCGGCGTGCTTTTGAACCAGAGCCGGCTTGTCGGTGTCGTCGCCACCAAGCCGGAAATCGGCTTTCGCGCCCACCTGACGGCGGCGCTCACCAAGGCGCTGATCCGCCGTGGTTCGATACCGGTGCTGATCAATACCGGCGAGACCGAGGAGGAATTGCTGGCCGCGCAAAAGATGCTGATCGGCCACCGCGCCGAGGCGACCATCATTCTCTCCGGCTCGCCGCCGGCAAGTTTCTTCGAGCTTGCCCAGCGCAACGGCCAGCCGCTCGTCGTCATCGGCCGCTCCGAGCCGGATGCCGATCATGTTCTGGCCGGCAATGCCGAAGCATCGAGACAGGCGGCATCGGCCTTCATCTCCGCCGGCCGCCGCCGCCTGGCGGTGATCAGCTCGCATTCGGCAACGCCCAGCATCGCCGAACGGCAGGACGCCTTTGTCGCCGCCGCCCGTACCGAAGGTCTTGAGGCGCGGATCGCGACCGGCCGCGATTCCGACTATCACGGCGGAGTTGCCGCTGCCCGTGCGCTGTTTTCAGAAGGCGATCGGCCGGATGCGATCTTCTGCGCCAATGATCTTCTGGCCTTCGGCGCGATGGATGTCATCCGCCGCGAATTCGGCCTGAACGTGCCGGACGACGTGGCCCTGATCGGCTTTGACGACGTGCCGGAATCGGCCTGGATGAGCTACGAGCTAACCACCTTCCGGCAGGATCCGGTGGTGATCGCTGCCCGTGCCGTGATGCTGATCGACCAGCGCCTGCAGAACCCGGCTGCACCCCGCGCCTGGGAAAGGGTCGCTCCCGAACTCCGCATCCGCAAGAGTTTTGTTCCTGCCCGGTGATGACGGCGCCGCTCAGGCCACTGCATTCCTGCGCTTGCCTTCAAGCAGGTCGATGATCGAGTTGGCCGCATCGAGCACATTGGTGCCCGGCCCGAACACGGCGGCAACGCCATGGTCCAGCAGATAGTCATAGTCCTGCCGCGGAATGACACCGCCGACCACGACGA
This sequence comes from Neorhizobium sp. NCHU2750, assembly GCF_003597675.1. Taxonomy (NCBI): domain Bacteria; kingdom Pseudomonadati; phylum Pseudomonadota; class Alphaproteobacteria; order Hyphomicrobiales; family Rhizobiaceae; genus Neorhizobium; species Neorhizobium sp. NCHU2750. The sequence goes on from NZ_CP030827.1 coordinate 4,000,326, forward strand.
TGATATTCTCCGCGCCCTTTTCCTTCAGCGCCTCGACCAGCTGCGGCGCAAGCGTGCGGTGCCCGGCGGCAAGCGACGACATGCCGACGACCTGCACCTTCTCGCTGACCGCCAGATCCGCAGTTTCTTCCGGCGTCTGGAACAGCGGACCGGCGAGCACCTCGAAGCCGATATCGCCGAAGGCCGACGCAATCACCTTGGCGCCGCGGTCATGCCCGTCCTGCCCGAGCTTGGCGACGAGGATCTTCGGACGGCCCTTGCCCGAGGATTTCCCGTAATCCGATAGCCGGCTTACGATTGTCCGGTATTCCGGATCGTCCGCATAGGCGGGGCCGTAGATATCGCCCACCACCTCCGGTCGGGCAGAGTGATCGCCGAAAGCCTGGCGCATTGCATCGGAAATCTCGCCGACGGTCGCACGGGCGCGGGCGGCCTCGACGGCAGCTTCCAGCAAATTGCCTGTGCCGGATTTGGCCACTTCGGAAAGGGCGGCTAGTGTCTCTTCGACACGTTTCGGATCGCGTTGGCGGCGCACTTTTTCCAGCCGGTCGACCTGCGCCTTGCGCACGGCCGTGTTGTCGATCGCCAGAACGTCGATCTCGTCCTCGTTTTCCAGCCTGTATTTGTTGACGCCGACGATCACCTCCTCCGCCCGGTCGACCTTCGCCTGGCGCAATGTCGCCGCTTCCTCGATCAGGCGTTTCGGCAGGCCCTCGGCCACCGCCTTGGTCATGCCGCCCAGCGCCTCGATCTCCTCGATCAGCGCCCAGGCCTTTTCCGCCAGTTCATTGGTCAGGCTCTCGACATAGTAGGAACCGGCCAGCGGATCGACCACCTTGGTGACGCCGGTCTCATGCTGCAGGATGAGCTGCGTATTGCGGGCGATGCGGGCGGAAAAATCCGTCGGCAGCGCCATCGCCTCGTCCAGCGCATTGGTATGCAGCGATTGTGTGCCGCCGAGCACCGCCGACAGCGCCTCATAGGCGGTACGGATGACGTTGTTATAGGGGTCCTGCTCGGCAAGCGACACGCCGGACGTCTGGCAATGGGTCCTCAGCATCAGAGAACCGGGCTTCTTCGGCTCGAACTCCTCCATGATCCGCGACCAGAGCAGCCGCGCCGCCCTGAGCTTCGCCGCCTCCATGAAGAAATTCATCCCGATGGCGAAGAAGAAGGACAGTCGCCCAGCAAAGTCGTCGACATTGAGGCCCTTGGCGAGCGCCGCGCGCACATATTCGCGACCGTCGGCCAGCGTGAAGGCAAGCTCCTGCGTGAGCGTCGCCCCTGCCTCCTGCATGTGATAGCCGGATATCGAAATGGAGTTGAAGCGCGGCATTTCCCGCGCCGTATAGTCGATAATGTCGGCAACGATCCGCATCGAGGGCTCGGGCGGATAGATATAGGTGTTGCGGACCATGAACTCCTTGAGGATGTCGTTCTGGATCGTGCCCGACAGCTCGGCGCGCGAACAGCCCTGTTCCTCGCTGGCAACGATGAAGGCGGCAAGGATCGGGATCACCGCGCCGTTCATCGTCATCGACACAGACATCTCTTTGAGCGGAATGCCGTCGAACAGGATCTTCATGTCCTCGACGCTGTCGATCGCCACGCCCGCCTTGCCGACATCGCCCTCGACGCGCGGATGGTCCGAATCGTAGCCGCGATGGGTGGCAAGGTCGAAGGCGACGGAAAGCCCCTTCTGTCCGGCGGCAAGATTGCGCCGATAGAATGCGTTGGACGCTTCGGCGGTGGAAAAGCCGGCATATTGCCGGATCGTCCAGGGCCGGCCGGCATACATGGTGGCCCGCGGCCCGCGCAGGAAGGGTTTGATGCCCGGCATCGTGTCGAGATGGGAAATGCCGGCAAGATCATCCGCCGTGTAGAGCGGCTTGATGTCGATCCCCTCGGCCGTGTGCCAGGTCAGCGTGTCGGGCGAGGCCTTCAACTCCTTCTCCGCAAGCTTTTCCCAATCGTCCCTGTTGGCCTGCCGATCGGTCTTCGAGCTGTTGTCCGACACCGGTTTCTCCTCACCATGCGGTTTCGTTCACGCGCGTCGCAGACGCCGTGATGTTCAATATAGAACTTGGACAGGGCGCTGAAAGCTGCCTCTTAGTTTAAGTTTAAATGTGACACCTCTCAGCGCCCCGTTCGGCAGTTTTTATCCGCAGCCCGATCGGTTCGAAGCAAACAACATCGGCTCTATCCGATGCCTCATCCGGAAGCTTCAACGCGGCCTTGATACGCCGTCGCTTCCGGGCTTTACGGGACGACGGTCTTTCATCCGCCGCCGTTTGCCCTATGGGCCGAGCCCAAACCGGAATTTTTGGTGTCCCGGCTGCCAATCCTTTCGCGGACCCCGGTGATGAAGACTTACGTCCTTCCTTCACCCCCGGAACCGATCCCGCCTCGCCGGCACGACTGCCAGTGTATCCGCGACGGAACGGCATGATTGTAGGCACGGGTTTTGAGGCCGGGGATGAAGATGGGCGAAATTTTTCCGGAAATTGAAACGGGAGCTTCCCGGTCGTATCCTCTGCGAAGAAAAGGAGCCCGTCATGTCCGTGAAAGCCTCCATCTCGATGACCGACCAGCAGGATGCCTTTGCCCGAAAGCTGGTCGAGGAAGGGCATTATGAAAACCTCAGCGAGGTCGTCCAGCACGGCCTCGAGCTTCTCCGTGCCGAGACGGAATGGCCGGAAGAGGACATCGAGGACCTGAAAAAACTGCTCAACGAGCGGATGAATGGCGAGTTCATTACGATGGAAGAAAGCGAGCGGCGGATTGACGCCATGATCGAGGCGAACCGCAAGGCCTATGGTCTATAGCGACAGAGGACCCGCAGGCGCTTTTGCACCGTCGCTCGTTCTCCACATCTCCACCGCCCTGATCCCGTCGTCGCTCAGCGCATAGACGCCCTTGTCGATCTTTTCGAACCAGCCGTAATAGTTGTCGCGAAGGATCTGTCCGGCCTTGTCGGTGATCGTCTTGAGATCTCGCGGACGAAGCGGACCATCGGTGAGGGCCGATGCGCAGGCGAGTGCCTGCTGCCGGTAGGCCGTCATGATCGGCACCTTGGTCGAGCCGCCTCTGGCAGGATCCCCCTGCCGCTTGCGGTGTTCCTTGATCAGCTTCGTGCGCCGTTTCGGATTGCTGCGCGGCATCGGCGAGACGGAACTGACGAGGATGCTGACCTCGCCTCCATCGGACACGCCGAGCATGCCGATGCCGAGCCGCCGGCAGAGATCGCGGTAGCGTTTGTCGGCTTCGCGGCCTCGTCCCTTTGCCGAAACGCGGGCGGCAATCCACACCTCGTCAGCGGCTGTGGCACGGTCGACCGCCTGCAGGATCAGTTCCAGATTGAAGGAGAGTTTCAGCTCGCAGACCACCATGACGGTCGGATCGCCCTCGCTGATCCCGACGATGTCGCAACCGCCGATCTCCCCCTTCACCGAATAGCCGGCCTGTTCGAGAAACTGTTTGACGGGCAGATAGAGCGAGGTTTCCATAAAAGTCCAATCATGCGATCGGCCGGACCGATAGCATGATTTTTATCTGAAAGCAGCGGCGGCAAAACTGCGTCGCAGTTTTGCAGTTCGGGACTGCGCCGAAGAAGAATAGGGCGACTTCGCGTTTCGAAGAAAAGCGGAGTTGCTCGAAAAACCCAGTCTCCAACCCGCGCTAGAGGGGACGGAGCAACGAGCCGACCCAATCCCGCTTGGCTGAATGCGCGACTATTCGAATTCGAGGATCAGCTCGTCCACGCCAAGGCTCTGGCCGGGCGTTGCGGCAACCCGTTTCACCAGTCCCTGCCGCTCGGCCTTCAGCACGTTTTCCATCTTCATCGCCTCGACAGTCGCGAGTGTCTGGCCTGCCTCCACCCGGTCGCCGGCTTCAACCGTGACCGAGGTAATCACGCCGGGCATCGGGCAGAGCAGCATTTTCGATGTGTCCGGCGGCACTTTCACCGGCATCAGCCGCGCCAGTTCGGCAATGCGCGGCGAGCGCACGCGGGCCGTCACGTCCATGCCGCGCCAGCGCAGCCGGATTGCCGATCCCGTCCGATCGACCTTCACCATCATCGCCTCGCCGCCGATATGGAAATCCGCAAGGCTCTGGCCCGGCAGCCATCCTCCCGCCGCAGCCAACCTCTCGCCATCGGCAAACAGGATGAACGCGCCGTCGGCGGAAGCGTCCAGCGTGATGGCTTCCTCATGGAGCATTTCGGTGCCGCCGGACAGGGTCACCACCCAATCGCGGCTCACCATCCGGCGCCGTTTCGACAGCGTGCCCGAAATCCACGTCGCACGCTCCTCCAGCGCCTGATGGACCAGTACCGCGATGGCCGCAAGTTTCCGCCCGTCCGAAGGCGCCGGCTTGACGCCGGAAAACCCGTCCGGAAATTCTTCCGCGATATAGGCGGTCGTCAATTGCCCGCTGCGAAAGCGCTGCTGGTCCATCACCGCCGAGAGGAACGGCAGGTTATGGCCGATCCCCTCCACCTCGAAGGCATCCAGCGCATCGCGCATGGCATCGATCGCGGTGATGCGATCTGCCGCCCAGCTGCACAGCTTGGCGATCATCGGATCGTAATACATCGAGATCTCGCCGCCCTCGAACACGCCGGTATCGTTGCGCAGGATCGCGCCGCTATCTTGCAGCCCCTCCACCGGCGGGCGATAGCGCGAAAGCCGGCCGATCGAGGGTAGGAAGTTGCGATAGGGGTCTTCGGCATAGAGGCGGCTTTCGATCGCCCAGCCGGTCAGCGCCACATCCTTCTGGCCGAAGGATAGCCGCTCACCGGCGGCAACCCGGATCATCTGCTCGACAAGGTCTACGCCGGTGACAAGCTCGGTCACCGGATGCTCCACCTGCAGCCGGGTGTTCATCTCGAGAAAGTAGAAGTTGCGTTCGCCATCGACGATGAATTCCACCGTGCCGGCGGAAAAATAGCCGACCGCCCTCGCCAGCGCCACAGCCTGCTCGCCCATCGCCTTCCGGGTCTCTTCGTCGAGAAACGGCGAGGGCGCCTCTTCGATGACCTTCTGGTTGCGGCGCTGGATCGAGCATTCCCGTTCACCGAGATAGAGCGTCGATCCGTGCTGGTCGCCCAGCACCTGGATCTCGATATGGCGGGGCTGGGTGACGAATTTCTCGATGAAGATGCGGTCGTCGCCGAAGGCGCTTTTCGCCTCGTTCTGCGACGAGCGAAAGCCTTCGCGGGCCTCGTCGTCATTCCAGGCGATCCGCATGCCCTTGCCGCCGCCGCCGGCCGATGCCTTGATCATCACCGGATAGCCGATCGACGCGGCGATCCGCACCGCTTCTTCCGCATCGCCGATCAGCCCCATATGGCCGGGCACGGTGGAGACGCCGGCCTCTGCGGCAATCTTCTTCGAGGTGATCTTGTCGCCCATTGCCTCGATCGCCTTGACCGGCGGCCCGATGAAGGCGATGCCGGCCTTTTCGAGCGCTGCGGCAAAGGCGGCATTTTCCGACAAAAAGCCATAGCCGGGATGAACCGCATCGGCGCCGGTCTTACGGATTGCCTCAAGAATGCGGTCGATGACGAGATAGGACTGGGCCGAGGGCGCCGGCCCGATATGCACGGCCTCGTCGGCCTGTTTCACATGCAGCGCGTTGGCATCGGCATCGGAATAGACCGCCACGGTCTGAATGCCCATCTTGCGCGCCGTCTTGATCACGCGGCAGGCGATTTCGCCGCGATTGGCGATGAGAATTTTCTTGAACATCGGGTCAGCGCTCGCCTTCGGTTTCGTCTTCGTCGCGGTACTTCCGGTCATAGGGAAGCATCAGGATCGCCGAGGCTGTCGCGGCCGCCCCGAACAGCGAGGCAAACGGCACCGTCACCAGAAGAAAGGGAGGAAGCGGATTTGCGGCGCGTGACAGCAGCCGCCCGAGCCCGCCTATGTCGAGCACGATCAGCGCCACGCCCACGGCAAGACCGATCAGCGCGCCGATTGCGGCATGAAGCGCCAGGAATTGCAGCATCAGCCGGTGGTCGCGGCGGGCCTCCTCCGGCGTCAGTCTCGGTTTGCGGGAATTATGCAGAAAGGCCTCGCGCGCCTTCTGTCTTGCGATACGCTGCCTGAGAAAGCGCGGCTTGAGCCAGCCGAACGGGTCGGGTGGTCCGGCCATCGTGAACACGAAGGGAAACGGCATTGTGTTGAACTCCTCACCAACACGCCATTTGTCGCGCGACCGGACGACGCGCTCAAGTGCTATTTTCGTCGTGTCTGATAAAGAGGTTCGTCAGGTCAATCGGCGCAGCGCGTGGGGGCTTTTCGCAAAATGAGGACGGCATAGCCCGCAAAGCCGAGAAGCCAGAATGCCTGCGCGACCGTCAGCAACAGCGATCGGTCGGGCAGGGCAGCATAGCCGACGCGTAGCGCCAGCGCGGCCGCAAGGCAGAGATAGGTCGCCGAACCGAGGGCTGAGCGGCGAAAGGACTGGCCGTTCCGCTTGCGCACGATCGAGGTGGCGATGGCGACTGCAAGCGAGGCGAGCCCGCCGATGGCAAGCACATGGATGGCGATGGCCGGTGGAAGCGGGCAGTCCGGAGCCGCATCCGCTGCAAGCAGCAGGAAACCGATGCGTTTGGCCGCAATCGCAAAGGTCATGAAGCGCACGCCGCCATGCCGGAATGCCTGCCAGGGTCTGATCCACGCCGTCCAGGCAAGCCCGCTGATACCGGCGATGGCTGCCGGCAGGGCGTGCGGCAGGCCGAAACCATAGAGCAGCAGGGTGGCAAGGCTCGCCACGCGCTGGATGATCGACAGCCATGCGGGGGGAGGTGGGCCCGCCGGCCGACCATCCAGCGCTCGGCCGGCCTCGATCACCATCGGAAAGATGCGGTTGCCGACTTCGAAACAGATCGACAGGATCAGGGCAAATCCCAGCATGGTGGCGCCCGGCCATAGGTCAAAAGCCGCCAGGATCCCGGTGCCGGCATGGGCGGCGGCAAGTGCCAGAAGCGGATAGACACGGGTCGCCCGTGCCCTGATCGCCGTGCCGGAGAGACAAAGCACCGTGATGAAGCCGACGATCGAACGGATCTCGGCCCCGATGCCGAGGTCGTAAAACCCGGCAAGAAACGCAAGCGCCTGAGCCGCAAGCATCAACCGGGTCAAGGCCGGTGAAAGGATCGGCCGGCCGATCTGGCGCGGCAGCGATTTCAGCATGAAGCCGAACAGCTGCACCAGCATGAAGCCGAAGATCAGTTCGTCGGCATGGCTCGAATAGTCGCCGTTCCAGATCTTGGGCGGGAAGGCAAGCGCCCGCATCGCCGTCAGCGCCGCAAGCAGAAAGGCCAGCCGGAAGGCATCGAACGGCATTCTTGGCGAAGGCGCGCTTTGCGGCGCGCCTGCCTCAGCCATCGCCATCGCGTGGGCGGGCTCGCTCGCCGAGGCCGAGTTCGTGCCACATGGCCGAGACGCGATCCTTCACCTCGGGCGCCATGTCGAGCACCTTGCCCCATTCGCGATCGGTTTCCGGTCCGATCTTGTTCGTCGCATCGAGGCCGAGCTTGCCGCCGAGGCCGGGTTTCGGCGAGGCGAAATCGAGGTAGTCGATCGGTGTATCGTCGAGCACCACCATGTCGCGCGAGGCGTCGAAACGGGTCGAGAGGGCCCAGACGACATCCGGCCAGCTGCGCACATCGACATCCGGATCGACGACGATGATCAGCTTCGTGTAGTTGAACTGCGCCAGCATCGACCACAGGCCCATCATCACCCGCCGCGCCTGGCCGGGATAGCGCTTGTCGATCGACACTACGATCACCCGGTAGGAACAGGCGTCCGGCGGAAGCCAGAGATCGACGATTTCCGCAAACTGCTTCTTCACCAGCGGAATGAAGAGCTCGTTCATCGCCTCGCCCATCACCGAAGGCTCGTCCGGTGGCCGGCCGGTATAGGTCGACAGGTAGACCGGCTTCTTGCGCATGGTGATGGCGGTGACCCGCATCACCGGAAACCGTTCGATGGCGTTGTAATAGCCGGTATGGTCACCGTAGGGGCCTTCCTCCGCCGTCTCTGTCGCCGAGACGATGCCCTCGATGACGATCTCCGCATTGGCGGGAACGAGCAGTGGCTGGGTTCTTGCCGGCACGACACGGGTTCGCCGTTGCCGCAGGACGCCGGCGAAGGAAAGCTCGCTCATCTCTTCCGGCAAAGGCATGACGGCGGACAGGATCGTCTGCGGGTCGGCACCGATGGCGATAGCGACCGGCATGTCCTGCCCCTGTCTCTGCCATTGCCGGTGATGGCCGGCCCCGCCGCGATGGTCGAGCCAGCGCATGATCAGCCGGTCGGGCCCGAGCTTCTGCATCCGGTAGACGCCGAGATTGACGTCATTGGCGTTGTCGAAACCGCGGGTCACGACAAGCGGCCATGTGATCAGCGGCGCAGGCTCACCCGGCCAGCACCACTGGATCGGCAGACGCCCAAGATCGATCTCGTCACCGGTCAGCACCACCTCCTGGCAAGGCGCCGAGCCGAGCTTGCGCACGCCGAGAGACAGCGCCGAGCGCAGCATCGGCCATTTGCCGATCGCCTCCTTCAGCGATGCCGGCGGTTTCGGCTCGCGCAGGTCACCGAGCAGGCGGGCAAGGTCGCCGATCCTGCCGGGCTGAAGTCCGAAACCGAGCTCGATCCGCTCGCGCGTGCCGAACAGATTGGCCAGAAGCGGCATGGCGACGATTTGCCCATGCTCATCCACCGGCTTTTCGAACCACAGCGCCGGCCCGCCCTCGGCCAGCACCCGCCGGTGGATTTCCGTCACCTCATGGACAAGGCTGACGGGCCTGGAAATGCGCTTCATCAGCCCACGATCCTCGAGCGCGCGGGCAAAATGCTGCAGGTCGTCGTACCGGGCAGGGGCGCCGGGGGCAGCCTCAGGGGCATCGATATCGGTGGTGGAAGTATGGGCCATGCTTCTCTGTGCCGGGAGAAACTCGCCAAGTCCTTGTCATAGCTCAAGTCGTTGGCCGGCGGGCGGCATTACCTTTTGCCGGATACAGATTTGAAAACCCCGGTCCACCCATGCAGATACCCCCCATTTTTGCCGCACCCCTCACCATGATCCCGATCCCGTTGATCGAGCGGATCTGCAAGGTCATGTTCGGCCGCATCGCCAAGGCCCATCCCGGCCTTTTCGAAAGGCTGGACGAGCACAGGGCAAAACGCTTCGCCTTTCTCCCGACCGATTTGCCGCTGGCCTTCGTCGTCGTGCCCGAGCGGCAGGAAATCTCGGTCATGCGCAAGCCTGCCGAGACCGGAACATTGGATCTGCGGGCCGATGCGGTCACCGAGGCACCGCTCTTCCTGCTTCTGGCGCTGATGGAGGGGCGCTGTGATGCCGATGCGCTGTTCTTCTCCCGCGATCTTTCGGTCACTGGCGACATGGAGGCGATGCTGGCCATGCGCAACGCACTCGATGCCAGCAGCATCGACCTGAGCGAGGATCTGGCCCGGCTTGCCGGCCCGTTTGCCCCGATTGCCGGCCGCATCATCGGTGAGATCAGAGATCGGGCCCTGAAGGACGACACTCTTTCGGCAAGGGAGAGCGCCTCATGGAACTGATCTGTCCCGCTGGCACGCCGGCCGCCTTCCGCGAGGCGGTCGATGCCGGAGCCGATGCCGTCTATTGCGGTTTCCGCGACGAGACCAATGCCCGCAATTTTCCCGGCCTCAATTTTTCAAGAGAAGAACTGAGGGAGGCGATCGCCTACGCAAAGAGCCGGCGCACTCAGACCTTCGTCGCGATCAATACTTTCATGCGCGCTGGTTCAGAAGAGATCTGGTACAGGGGCGTCGCCGATGCCGTGGCGCTCGGTGCCGATGCGTTGATCCTTGCCGATTTCGGCCTGATGGCCCATGTGGCCGAAAAACACCCTCAGCAAAGGCTGCACGTCTCCGTGCAGGCGTCCGCCTCCAACCCGGATGCGATCAATTTCCTCGTCGACGCCTTCAATGCCCAGCGCGTCGTCCTGCCACGCACGCTGACGATTGCCGACATCGCCCGCATCGGCAAGAATATCCGCTGCGAAATGGAAGTCTTCGTCTTCGGCGGGCTCTGTGTCATGGCCGAAGGCCGGTGTTCGCTCTCCTCCTATGCCACCGGAAAATCGCCCAACATGAACGGCGTCTGCTCGCCGCCGAGCCATGTGCGTTACCGCAAGGATGGCGGCGATCTCGTCTCCGAGCTCGGCGAGTTCACCATCAACCGTTTTCCGGCCAGTGAGGCAGCAGGCTACCCGACGCTCTGCAAGGGCCGTTTCGATATTGCCGACAGCAATGGCTATGCCTTCGAGGATCCGGTCTCGCTCGACGTCATGGGCGAGCTCGAGGCGCTCCAGGCCGCCGGCGTCAAGGCGTTGAAGATCGAGGGAAGGCAGCGCGGCAAGGCCTATGTGGCGGAAGTCGTGTCGACGATGAAGGCGGCCTTGAACAGCCCACCAGACCGGCGTGCCCCGCTTCTGGCACGTCTGCGAAGCATGAGTGAGGGCCAGAAGACGACGTCCGGCGCCTACGAGAAACGCTGGAGATGACATCCGTGACGAAGAAGATCAAAAGCGGGCTGACGCTTGGCCCGGTCTATTATCTCTGGAACCCGGAAAAATGGCGCGACTTCCATTTCCGCATTGCCGACGAGGCCCCGGTGGATCGCGTCGTCATTGGTGAAACCGTCTGCTCCAAGCGCCAGCATTTCATCGAGCCGCATCTGGCCGAGGTCGTCGAGCGGCTGGAAAAGGCCGGCAAGACGGTCATTCTCTCGACGCTCGCGCTGGTGACCCTCAACCGCGAGGCCAGGCAGATCCGCGATATGGCGGAGGTGAGCGAACATCTGATGGAGGCGAACGACCTCTCGGCACTGGCGATCCTGAAGGGCAAGCCGCACACGGTTGGGCCGCTGGTCAATGTCTACAATGCGCCGACGGCCCGGCTGCTCGCCAGCCGTGGCGCCACCCGCATCTGCCTGCCGCCGGAACTGCCATTTGCCTCGGTGAAACAGATTGCCGCCGAATGCCCGGATATCGACTGGGAAGTGTTCGCCTTCGGTCGCATGCCGCTGGCGATTTCGGCACGCTGCGCCCATGCCCGCTCCAAGGGGCGTATCAAGGACAATTGCCAGTTCGTCTGCGGCGAGGACCCGGACGGTCTTCCCGTCCGCACGCTGGACCGGCAATCCTTCCTGGCGCTCAACGGCGTGCAGACCGTGTCGCATGCCTGCCAGTCGCTGATCGGCGAACTGGACCAGCTTGTCGCATCAGGTATCCGTTCCTTCCGCCTGTCGCCGCAGGATTGCGACATGGTGGCGGTGGCAAAGCTCCATCGGGCCGTGCTTGACGAGGCGCTGGACCCGGACGAGGCAGTTGCCCGGTTGCAGAAGATCTATGCCGCTGCACCGCTGGCCAATGGTTTTCACCACGCTCGCGAGGGAGCCACCTGGGTGGCGCGCAGCCGCAGTCTCCAGGCAGCCTGGCCGGCTTGAAAAGGCCGGCTTCCGCCTGCGCTGCGGTCAGACCTCGAAAATGTCGTCAAAGCTTTCCGGAAAATTCTGCCGGGCGACCTTCTCGTTGATGATCAGCAGCGATTCATAGGAGAGGGGATCGAAATCCTTGTCGGCCGGGAGCACTTCCCGGCCGAAGAGAAGGCAGAGCCGCGCGGCATCGAGATTGCCCCGCTCGAACGGCTCCGTGCCGAAATGGTGCCACAGCGCATGCAGGAAGGCCGCATCGACACGGTGTTCCTTCGTGCCCGGTCGGGCCTTGCGCGGTATCGCCTTCAGCGGCGTCACGCCTTTCGGATTGGCGCGGCGGATGGTGAACTGGATCCCCGTGCCCGGCAGGCCACCCGGAAATCCCCGATGTTTGGTCATGTCAGGCAGGTTTGCCATGTTTCTTTTCCTCAGGCTTTCGCCAGCTTGTCAGCGGTTTTCGTATCGAAATCCGCTACGTCGTGACGTTCGTGCAATTGTTCCGACAGATCGCCGGATGTCCGGTTGACCATGCGGCCGCGCTGAACCGCCGGGCGTTCGCCGATCTGCTTCGTCCAGCGCTGCAGGTTCTTGTACTCGTCGACAGACAGGAAGTCGCCTGCGTCGTTATAGGCATCCTTGAGCGCCAGACGCCCATACCATGGCCAGATCGCCATGTCGGCAACCGAATACTCCTTGCCGGCCATGAATTCGTTTGCCGCCAGATGCCGGTCGAGCACGTCGAGCTGGCGCTTGACCTCCATCGCATAGCGATCGATCGCATATTTGATCTTCATCGGCGCATAGGCATAGAAATGGCCGAAGCCACCGCCGAGGAACGGCGCCGAACCCATCTGCCAGAACAGCCAGTTCATCGTCTCGGCGCGAACGCGCGCATCGGACGACAGGAAGGCGCCGAACTTGTCGGCCAGATAGACCATGATCGAGGCGGATTCGAACAGCCTGACAGGCGCGCCGCCATCCGCCGGCCGATGGTCCATCAGCGCCGGGATCTTCGAGTTCGGGTTGACGTCGACGAAGCCGGAGCCGAACTGGTCACCCTCGCCGATCCTGATCAGCCAGGCGTCGTATTCCGCGCCCGTATGGCCGGCGGCAAGAAGCTCCTCCAGCATGATGGTGACTTTCACGCCGTTCGGGGTGCCGAGCGAATAGAGTTGCAAGGGATGCTTGCCGACCTGCAGTGGCTTGTCATGCGTCGGCCCGGCGATCGGCCGGTTGATATTGGCAAACTGGCCGCCATTGCCCTTTTCCCATGTCCAGACCTTGGCCGGCTCGTATCCGGCAGGAAAATTGTCGGCGGAGGATTTCTCGGTCATAAAAATCGGTCCTTGCTTGGATTGGCATTCAGGCTGAGCGCCCGCGAATCCCATCTATATAGAAACAAAAAAGCGCCTTGCCCGCAGACAAAGCGCTTTTCAAGCCATGTTCAATTTTATTCAGCAGCTTGGGCGGGGGGCTTGGCACTATGATTTGGTGGTTGGTTCGCTGAACCCGCCCCAGCCTAAATGGATGGATTTCTCTTTGTTGCTCGTCAAGATTGTGTAAATTGGGCCGATAAGCCTATCCTTGTAGTTGAGGAGCCCAAGTGTCGAAAATGTCCGAAAATGAGCGTCTCAAGCTCAAGGCTACTGCTTTGGATCGGATATCTACGGTCGTCGTTTCCACCGCATTCATTGTTCCGCTGATTAATATCACGATAGAAGCAAGTGGTGATGGACTTCATCGGGACATCTCGGTGGCAACACTCCTGGTAGCCTGTGCTTGGATAATACCCTCGGCCCTGCTACATTTGGGTGCAGCAGAATTCCTGAAGGGTTTACAAGAATGACCGTGAATCTCTGGGATATCTATGTTTACGGGCCTTGGGTTCTCTCGCTCGTGGCGTTGGGAATATTGCTTTATGCCCGCTACCAAAATTCCAAGTGAGGCCTGGAACCTCAGCCGCTGATCTGCCCCGGCAACCTCTAAAGCGGTATCGTGTCGTGCTTCCTCCAGTGGGTCGCAATCTGCTTGTTCTTCAGCGAGGCAAAGGCCCGCGTGATCCGGCGGCGTGAGGAATGCGGCATGATCACCTCGTCGATGAAGCCGCGTTCTGCAGCGACGAACGGGTTGGCGAAGCGTTCTTCATACTCTTTCGTTCTGGCGGCGATCTTGTCCGGATCGGCAAGTTCCGACCGGTAAAGGATCTCGGCCGCCCCCTTGGCCCCCATCACTGCGATCTCGGCGGTCGGCCAGGCATAGTTGATGTCGGCACCGATATGCTTTGAGGCCATCACGTCATAGGCGCCGCCATAGGCTTTCCGCGTGATCAGCGTCACCATCGGCACGGTCGCCTGCGAATAGGCGAAGAGAAGCTTGGCGCCATGCTTGATGACGCCGCCATATTCCTGCGCCGTGCCCGGCAGAAATCCCGGCACATCGACCAGCGTCAGGATCGGGATCGAGAAGGCGTCGCAAAACCGCACGAACCGTGCCGCCTTGCGCGAACTGTCGATATCGAGGCAGCCGGCCAGCACCATCGGCTGATTGGCCACCACGCCCACCGTCTGGCCCTCCATGCGGATGAAGCCGGTGAGAATGTTTTTCGCAAATGCCTGCTGGATCTCGAGGAAATCGCCTTCGTCGGCGAGCGCCGTCACCAGCTCCTTCATGTCGTAGGGTTTTGCCGCGCTATCCGGCACCAGCGTGTCGAGCCGCATCTCCACCCGGTCCGGATCGTCGTGGAACGGACGGCTCGGCACCTTGTCGCGATTGTTGAGCGGCAGGAAGTCGAACAGCTGACGCACCGCCTCCAGCGCCTCGATATCGTTGTCGAAGGCCGCATCGGCAACCGAGGATTTCTGCGTATGGGTGCCGGCTCCACCGAGCTCCTCGGCCGTCACGATCTCGTTGGTCACCGTCTTCACCACATCCGGTCCGGTGACGAACATGTAGGACGTATCACGCACCATGAAGATGAAATCGGTCATTGCCGGCGAATAGACCGCGCCACCGGCGCACGGCCCCATGATCACGGAAATCTGTGGAATGACGCCCGAGCATTCGGCATTGCGGCGGAACACTTCGGCATATCCGGCAAGCGAGGCGACGCCTTCCTGGATGCGGGCGCCGCCCGAATCGTTGAGCCCGATCACCGGCGCCCCGACGCGCACCGCCATGTCCATGATCTTGCAGATCTTCTGCGCATGGGTTTCCGAAAGAGAGCCGCCGAGCACGGTGAAATCCTGGGAGAAGACATAGACCTGTCGCCCGTTGATCGTGCCCCAGCCGGTTACCACGCCGTCGCCGGCTATCCTGTTGTCCGCCATGCCGAAATCCACCGCGCGATGGGTCACATACATGTCGAATTCTTCGAACGAGCCCTCGTCGAGCAATACTTCGATCCGCTCGCGGGCCGTCAGCTTGCCCTTCGAATGCTGTGCGGCGATCCGCGCACTTCCACCGCCAAGCCGCGCTTCCGCACGGCGACGTTCGACCTCGTTCAACACTAAGCGCATATTTCCTCCCCGAAATATTTCTCATTTGTAGCGCAGTCGCGTCGTCCTGCAATGGCCGGCAAGCGCTTGTGATCGCCGCGGCGTGGAAAATTCGTATTACTCAAGCCGCCAAATCCGAACTTCCAGAAGCCCTGCCGGGGCAGTATGTATGTCGGCGCCGAATTCGCATCCCATGCCTTGGTCTCGTCACAGAGGCTGGGACGGGCTGGGGAAGGATGGCGCGACAACCTGAGAAGAGGACAGGATATGCAGGCTCTCGTACTGGAGCAAAAGGGCAAGCTGGCGCTGAGGGAGATCGATCTGCCGCTCGATGTCGGGCCGGGCGACGTCA
Source organism: Neorhizobium sp. NCHU2750 (assembly GCF_003597675.1). Taxonomy (NCBI): domain Bacteria; kingdom Pseudomonadati; phylum Pseudomonadota; class Alphaproteobacteria; order Hyphomicrobiales; family Rhizobiaceae; genus Neorhizobium; species Neorhizobium sp. NCHU2750. The sequence goes on from NZ_CP030827.1 coordinate 4,015,671, forward strand.
AGATCGAGATCGATACGGTCGGCGTCTGCGGCAGCGACGTGCATTATTACACCCATGGTGCCATCGGCCCCTATGTTCTGCGCGAGCCGATGGTGCTCGGCCACGAGGCTGCCGGAATAGTCGTCGAGGTTGGCGCCGACGTTAAGGACCTGAAGGTCGGAGACCGCGTCTGCATGGAGCCGGGCATTCCGAACCTCTCCTCGCGCGCTTCCAAGCTCGGTCTCTACAATGTCGATCCGGATGTGCGTTTCTGGGCCACTCCGCCGATCCACGGCGTGCTGGCGCCCTACACCGTCCATCCGGCCGCCTTCACCTACAAGCTGCCCGACAACGTGTCCTTCGAGGAAGGCGCGATGGTTGAGCCGTTTGCCATCGGCATGCAGGCGGCAACCCGCGCCCGCATCCAGCCGGGCGATGTGGCCGCCGTCATCGGCGCCGGCCCGATCGGCATCATGGTGGCGCTCGCCGCACTTGCCGGTGGCTGCGCCCGTGTCTTCATCTCGGACCTGAGCGCCGACAAGCTGAAGATCGCCGGCCAGTATCCGGGCATCATCCCCGTCAACATCCGCGAACAGCCCTTTGCCGAGGTGATATCGGAACAGACTTCAGGCTGGGGTGCGGATGTCGTGTTCGAGGCGAGCGGCAGCCCCAGGGCCTATGAGGGCATGTTCGATCTGGTGCGTCCGGGCGGCGCCTTCGTCCTCGTCGGCCTGCCGGTCGAACCGGTCAAGTTCGACGTCGCCAGCGCCATTTCCAAGGAAGTGCGTATCGAGACGGTGTTCCGCTACGCCAATATCTTCGACCGGGCGTTGGAACTGATCGCGTCCGGCAAGGTCGACCTGAAGCCCTTGATCACCGGCACCTTCGATTTCAAGCAGTCGATCGAAGCCTTCGAACGCGCCGCTGCCGGACATGCCTCCGACGTCAAGCTGCAGATCAAGCTGAAGGGCTGAGACCCTCAGGCCGCCTGCCAGAACCGGCGGGTGGCCGTCGTCTCCGAAATCGGCTTCGTGCCCTTCAACGGCACGTGCCTGAGCATTTCGAGCGCGAAGGTGCGGGCATTCTGCTGTGCCTTGTCGAGATTGCTGACCCGGCTTTCATCCATCGAATGCAGCGTGCCGCCGAGATCGAAAATGTCGCGGAAGGCGGCACGTTCGATGATCGGGGTGGCGAGAACCTCGACCCCGCGGTTGAGAAGCAGCATCTTCACGGCAAGCAGTGCGCGGGTGGTGACCATCGAGTTGACGCGGGTCAGCACCACCGAGTGCGGCACCTTGATGCCGGCCTTCTCGTCGAGGAAGCGCAGCAGTTCGAGAACGTTTGCCCCGCCCTGGGCATCCATGGCGCAGCCCTGGATCGGGATCAGCACATGGTCGGAAAGCCCGATCGCCTTGGCCAGCAGCGGGCTCTGCGACCCCGGCAGGTCGACGATGAAATAATCCGTCGAATAGCGGTTGTCGGCGATATGCCGCTCGATCGATGCCTGGGTGACATAGGAAATCACGTTGAGCCGCGCCGGAGCATCGCCAATCTGGTGCCAGCGCGAGATCCAGCGCTGCGGATCGGCATCGAGTACGGTGACGCGATAACCGAGATGCGCAAGTTCGGTGGCGAGCAGCAGAACGGCAGTCGTCTTGCCGGCGCCGCCCTTGGTATTGGCGAAAGTGATGACGGGCATCTGGGAAACCCTGTTCGGATGAGGAACGAAAAACGCTTTGACCGCACCCTCATGATGCGCAGCGCCCATTCTTGGCGAACATGGTTAATAGGCAGTGAAGATCGGGCGCTGAGTTATCGCCTGCGATCGGCTGCCAGGATCTCGCGGGCGATCTGGTCGAGCGGCACGACGCGATCGACGCCGCCATGGGCGATGGCCTCCTTCGGCATGCCGAACACGACCGAGCTTGCTTCGTCCTGCGCCACGGTGAAGGCGCCGGCCTGGTGCATCTCGTTCATGCCGCGCGCGCCGTCATCGCCCATTCCGGTCATGATCACGCCCATCGCATTCGCCCCGGCGGAGCGGGCGGCTGAACGGAACAGCACGTCCACCGAAGGCCGGTGCCGGCTGACGAGAGGGCCGGCTCTGACCGAAACCTCGTAGCGTGCGCCGCGGCGCTCGAGCAGCATATGCTTGTCGCCGGGCGCAATCAGCACATGGCCGCGCAATACCGGATCGCCATCCTCGGCTTCCTTCACCTCGACCTCGCAAAGGCTGTTCAGCCGCTTGGCGAAGGCTGCGGTGAATTTCTCCGGCATGTGCTGCACGATCACCATGCCCGGAGAGTTCGCCGGCAGGGCTTCGAGAAGTTCGCGCAATGCCTCGGTGCCGCCCGTGGAGGCGCCGACACAGACGATCATCTCGGTTGTCTTGGCCATCGCGCCGACCTTCGGCGGCGGCAGGACTGCATCCGCGGTCAGCTTGCCGGGCACGCTGCGTTCGGTTGTCCGTCCGGCTCTGAGCTTCGAAACGCTGGCCCGCGCAGCCCCCTTGACGGCCTGGCGGATCTGTTCGGCATGTTCGGCGAGATGGTCTGCCGCGCCGATCCTGGGCTTGAGGATGATGTCGACCGCACCGGCATCCAGCGCCTGCATCAGTGTTTCGGACCCGGCTTCCGTCAGCGACGAACACATCACCACCGGGATCGGATGCTGTGCCATCAGCTTGCGCAGGAAGGTGATGCCATCCATCTGCGGCATCTCGACATCCAGCGTGATGACGTCGGGTATTTCCTCGCGGATCTTCCTGGCGGCCATGAAGGGGTCGTTGGCGACCCCCATGACTTCGATATCCGGATCCTCCGAAAGCAGGGTCGAGAGCGTTTGCCGCACGCTCGCCGAATCGTCGATGATCAGGACACGAATTTTTCCGCCCATGCTTTGCCTTTTATACCCGTTTGAAGACTGTGTTGGCGACCTGTCGGATCGGCAGGTTGAAGCCGGAGACCGTCTCGGAATGACCGATGAACAGATAGCCGCCCGGCTTCAGGCAGTCGCACAGACGCGAAAGCACCTTCTGCTGGGTTTCCTTGTCGAAATAGATCAGCACGTTGCGGCAGAAGATGATGTGCATCTGGTCGCCCACCGGATAGCTCGGATCCATCAGGTTGAGGCGGGCAAAGCCCACCTTCTGGCGCAGTTTCGGTGATATGCGCATGTCATGGCGGTGCGCATTGGTGGCGCGCATCACATACTTGCGCATCATTTCCGACGGTACCGGGCTCAGCATGTCGGAAGGATAGATGCCCTTCTGGGCTTTTTCCAGCACATCCGTCGAAAGGTCCGTCGCCAGCACGAAATAATCCCGCTCCGGTGCATGCGACTGGAAATAGTCCGACAGGATCATCGCCAGCGTATAGGGTTCGGCACCGGTCGAGCAGGCGGAACTCCACACCCGGATCCTGCGGTCGGAAAACTGCCGCAGGATGTCGCCGAGCGCATGGTCCCACATGTAGTCGAAATGTTTCGGCTCGCGGAAGAAATCGGTCTTGTTGGTGGTCACCACGTCGATCAGGTAGATCGCTTCCTTGTCGATGCCGCCCTGATTGAACAGATAGTCGCAATAGGCGTCGAAGGTTGCGATGCCGGTCACCCGCAGCCGGCGGCGAAGCCGGCCTTCGAGCATGGTCGTCTTGTTGAGCGGCATCTTGATGCCGCTATAGCCATAGATGAATTTCGACAGCGCATCGAAATTGCGTTTGCTCAGCCTGTCATCCAGCGGCTGGGGCCGTAAGGCCACGTTCACGCCGGGACCCGTCATGCGACCTGGGATGTCGGCGCGACGCCGGCAAGCGCCGGGCCGGCATCGGAAAACAGCCGGGCAAGATCGATGATCACGACAAAACCGCTGTCGCGGCGAACCACGCCGGCAATATAGTCAGACCGCCAGCGGATGCCGATATCGGGGGCATCTTCGATCTGCTCGGGCCTGAACGGCACCACTTCATAGACCCGGTCGGCGACCAGCCCGAGTGCCAGCACCTTTTCACCGATCGGCACGTCGAGAACCAGCATGCGCGTATGCGGCGTCTTGACGGTCGGGCTCATGCCGAGCCGGATTCGGAGGTCGATGATCGGCACGCCCTGACCGCGCACGTCGCGCAGGCCGAGGAGATAATCCGGCCCGTGCGGGATCTTGAACGCATCCTCATGATCGAGGATTTCCCGCACCACCTCCACAGGCACGGCGAAGAGTTCCTCGCCGAGGCTGAAGGTCACGAATTGCTTTTCAGATGATGCGGCCATGGTCTCAAGCACTTTCCCGGAAATCACTGTCCTCACGGTCGGGTCCGCCCATCGACATGTCGAGCGCGAAGCCCTTGGCCCGTGCCTGCTGGTTGGCGATGGATTGTTCCGTCACCGCCCTGGAACGTCCCTGCGGCGCCGACCGGACATTTGCCTGATTCTGGCGGGCGGGCGCATTGGCATTGTTGCGCTCCACCCGGAAGAAGGCAATCGACGCCTGCAGCTCCTCGGCCTGCGCGGCCAGCTCTTCCGAGGTGGATGACATCTCTTCCGAGGCACCGGCATTCTGCTGGATCACCTTGTCGAGCTGCTGGATCGCCTCGTTGATCTGCGTGGCGCCGATATCCTGCTCGCGGCAGGCAGCGGAGATCTCCGAAACCAGCTCGGCGGTCTTCTGGATGTCGGGAACGAGCCGGTTCAGCATGTCGCCGGCCTCTGTCGCTGCCTGCACGGTATCACCGGACAGCGAGCTGATTTCGGCGGCTGCGGCCTGGCTGCGCTCGGCAAGCTTGCGCACTTCGGAAGCGACGACGGCAAAACCTTTGCCATGCTCGCCGGCACGGGCGGCTTCGACGGCGGCATTGAGCGCCAGAAGGTCGGTCTGGCGGGCAATTTCCTGCACGATCGAGATCTTCTGGGCGATCGTGCGCATCGCGGCAACGGCCTGTGCAACAGCCTGGCCGGAGGCCTCGGCATCCTTCGACGACTGCCGGGCGATCTTTTCCGTCTGGGCGGCGTTATCGGCATTCTGCTTGATGTTGGCGGCCATCTGCTCCATCGAGGCGGAAGCCTCTTCGGCGGCGGCTGCCTGTTCGCTCGCCCCTTCCGAAAGCTGTTCCGAGCCGGCCGACAGTTCCTGGCTGCCGGAAGAGACGTTGTCGGAGGCCGACAGCGCGTCGGCGACGACGCCGCGCAGGCGCTGCACCATGCTTTCGAGCGAGATCCCCAGCGTGTCGCGGTCCGAAAGCGGCTTCGGCGTCACGGTCAGGTTGCCGTTCGAGATCTGGTCGGCAATGGCGGCCGTGTTGCGCAGGTTGGAGGTCATCACGTTGACCTTGGTGACAAGGTCGCGGATTTCGTCATTCGACTTGATCTCGACCGTGTGGTTGAGATCGCCGATGCTGACGGCTTCTGCAACCGACATGACCCGGGCAAGGCCGCGGCTGATGCCGAGTGCGATCCAGATGGCGGCCAGTGCGGCGAGCAGCAAAGCCCCGGCGGCGACCGCGATCATCACCAGGCGGGTATGGGCATAAAGATCGTCGCCCGCCGCATCCGCCTGTGAGAGCCGGGTCTTTTCCATCGAAACGATCTGGGTGAAAAGATCATCCATCGAGGCGGTCAGGTCGCGGGCTTCGACGGTGGAGACACGCAGCGCGGTGGCACTGTCGCCGCTTGTGACTGCGGAGCGGATGCGATTGTCTTCGATACGGAACTGCCCGGTCATGCTGGCGAGCTTCTGCCAGATCGGCTTGTCCTCGTCGGTTGCCTTTGACAGTGCCTGCTGCAGCGTGTCGTCGAAATGCGACCGAGCCTCATCCGAAAGCGAGATATATTTCTGGATCTCGGCTGCGTTCTGCGCAGTCAGCAGGCTTTTCTGCTCTCGGATCTGCTGCAATTGCCCGACATCCAGCTCCTGCGCCAGCTCAAGCCGCGCCGCAGGGCCCTGCAGCACGTCGCCGAGATTGTCGTTGAGATTGCCGAGACTGAGAACTCCGTAGCCGGCGGTTCCGATCAGCATCAGAATGATGAGCCCGAAGGCAAGTGCTAGTTTGAGTTTGATGGTGAACCGCATCGCCATATCCTTGAAAAAAATTCATTATCGGGAGCCCCTCGTCGGCTCCTGTGCGAAGATTGATGCACTCACTCTTGCGCCACTAAATTCCATGCCGCCTGCCGAAGGCGGAAATGGATCCGGGCCTTGCGGCCCGGATCATGTCAATCATGCGCTTTCGCGGAAATGATCGTCGTCCGCATCCGGTCCGCCCATCGACATGTCGAGAGCGAAACCCTTGGCTCTTGCCTGCTGCGCATGAACCGCCTGGCTCGGATGCGCGGGCGCCTTGTAAGCAGACTTCGCGGCTGGCCGCGGGGCCGGCGCGTGATGCGCATGGACAGAAACCGCCGGGCGCTTGGCAGCCTGCTTGGCTCCTGCCTGATCGACCCTGAAGAAAGCGATCGAGGCCTGCAGTTCTTCCGCTTGGGAAGCGAGCTCCTCGGAGGTCGCAGACATCTCTTCAGAGGCACCGGCGTTCTGCTGCGTCACCTTGTCGAGCTGCTGGATCGCCTCGTTGATCTGGCTTGCGCCGATATCCTGTTCGCGGCAGGCGGCCGAGATTTCCGAAACCAGCTCCGCCGTCTTCTGGATGTCGGGCACCAGACGGTTCAGCATTTCACCGGCTTCGGTGGCGACCTGCACGGTATCGCCGGAGAGCGCGCTGATTTCGGCGGCGGCAGCCTGGCTGCGTTCGGCAAGCTTGCGCACTTCGGAGGCGACGACGGCAAAACCCTTGCCGTGTTCGCCGGCGCGAGCGGCCTCGACGGCGGCATTCAATGCGAGAAGATCGGTCTGGCGGGCGATTTCCTGCACGATCGAGATCTTTTCGGCAATCGTGCGCATGGCGCCGACGGCGCGGCTGACGGCTCCGCCCGAAAGCTCGGCATCCTTGGACGACTGGCGGGCGATCTTTTCCGTCTGGGCGGCGTTGTCGGCATTCTGCTTGATGTTGGCAGCCATCTGCTCCATCGAGGCGGACGCTTCTTCCGCGGCGGATGCCTGTTCGGTTGCGCCCTGCGAAAGCTGTTCGGAGCTGGCCGAGAGTTCCTGGCTGCCCGAGGAGACGTTGTCGGAGGCAGAAAGCGCATCGCCGACGACACCGCGCAGGCGCTCGATCATCGTGTTGACGTAACCGAGCAGATCGCCGATCTCGTCCTTGCTGCTGATCGTGGCAAAGCGTGTCAGATCACCCTCGGCAACGTTCTGCACGGCGCTGACGGCATTACGCAGGCCCTTGCTGATGCTCATAGCGATCCAAATGGCTGCAAGAGCGGCAACCAGGAAGGCCGCGACTGTGATCGAGATCATCACCGTTCGCGTCTGGGCATAATCGATATCGGCCTGGTCATCGGCGGCCTGAAGACGATCCTCTTCCATCTTGATCACCTCGGCGAGCAGGGAATCAATCTGGTTGGTGACCGAACGCGCTTCGTTGCTGGAGATACGATTCGCGCCGGTGGCATCGCCTGCCAGCATCAGGGAGCGGATCTGGTCGTCTTGCTTGCGGAAATCGGCAACGAAACCAGCGAGCTTGTCCCAGTTGGCACGCCCTTGGTCGGTGGCACGCTCCTGAACCTGCTTGAAGGTCTGGTCGAAATCCTGGCGGGCGGCATCGCTTCGGCCGATATAGGTCTTGACGTCGTCGGCGCTCGTGGAGAGCAGAAGGTTCTTCTGCTGGCGGATCTGCTGCAACTGGTCGCTGTTGAGGATCTGCGTCAGTTTCAGTCGGGTCGCTGGACCCTGGATGACGTCTCCCATGGCGTCGTTCAGGTTGCTGAGGCTCATGATGCCGTAGCCCGCGGTCACGATCAGCATCAGAATGATGAAGCCGAAGGCCGAAGCCAGCTTGAGTTTGATCGAGGCACGCATTTTATCTTTCTCCGTCGGAAGGCGACCAGGAACGAGCTCCACCGGCGGCGGGCTGATCATGCTGGGCCGAGAAAATAACCTGAAGGTTGGGAAGGATGATGAATTCGCTGCCGCGCTTGACGAGGCAGTCGATGAAGTCCGGTCGCCAGCGCATGCCCACGCTTGGCGGCGGTTCGCCGGCCGAGCGCATCAGCGTCGTCACCTCGTTCACCTTGTCGGTGCGAATGCCGGTAAGCACGGGCTCGTCATCGATTTCGATCTCGATGACGACGATACGGCTGTCGATCGTCGGCTTCGTCGCCTCCATACCGAAGGCGAGCCTGATATCGGCAAGCGGAATGACCTTGCCGCGGAAATTGATGACGCTGCCGACAAAGGCCTTGGCGCCCGGCACCGAGGTTTCCGGCAGAAGATCAAGGATTTCCTGAACGATGAAGGCCTCGAGCGCAAAGGTCTCGCCGGCGATCTCGAAGGTCAGCACCTCGAGTTCGTCACGGCCATTCCACAGGTCTTCGGAGACTTTTCTGACCGCTTGGTTCATCCGGCTGCGCGCAGATGCGCCTCCTGTTGCTGTCCTTCGGCGACCAGATGGCCGACGTCGAGAATGAGTGCGACGCCACCGTCGCCGAGGATCGTCGCACCCGAGAAGGTCGCGACGTCATGATGAAGCTTCGACATGCCCTTGATGACCGTCTGGTGGTCGCCGATGATCTGGTCGACGACCAGACCGACACGCTCGGCCCCGGTTGAGACCACCACCACCTTCTGGAACGGATCGGGTGTCGTGCCGGTGCGGAAGAGGTCGCGCAGGCGCAGGAACGGCACAAGGCTGTCACGCAGCGAGATGAAGCTGCGGCCGCGCGAGCGCATGTCTTCCTCGACCGAGAGTTCCAGGCATTCTTCCACCGCCGAAAGCGGGATCACGTAGCGGGCATTGCCGACACGCACGAGCAGTCCGTCGATGATGGCGAGCGTCAGCGGGATGGCGAGCGAGATTTCCGAACCTTCGCCTGGCCGGCTGACGACGTTGATCGTGCCGCGCAGCGCATCGATCGTGCGCTTGACCACGTCCATGCCGACCCCGCGGCCGGACAGGTTGGTGACCTGGCTTGCGGTGGAAAAGCCCGGCTGGAAGATCAGCTGATAGAGTTCCTGGTCGGTTAGCACGGCATTGGCTGCGATCAGGCCGGACGATTCCGCCTTGGCGCGGACGCGTTCCTTGTTGATGCCGCGACCGTCGTCCTTGATGGTGATGATCACTTCGCCGGCCTGCTGGCGGGCGGAGAGATGAATGTGCCCGGCCTCTGTCTTGCCCGCACCGAGCCGTTCCCCGGCCGTCTCCAGCCCGTGGTCGCAGGAATTGCGCACCAGATGCACGAGCGGATCGGCAAGCCGTTCGATGACGCTCTTGTCGACCTCGGTCGTCTCGCCTTCGGTGATGAGCTCGATCCGCTTGCCCGTCTCGATGGCAAGATCGTGGACGAGGCGGCGGAAACGGCTGAACAGATGCGCGACAGGCACCATCCGCAGCACCATCATCGTGTCGCGCAACTCTCCCGACAGGCGTTCCACGTCTTCGGAGACGGCGCGCAATTGCAGGTCGCCACTGCCGCCGGCAAGCTGCGAGAGCCGCGACTGTGCGATGACGAGTTCGCCGACACGGTCCATCAGTTCGTCGAGACGCTCGGCCGGCACCCGGACGTTTTCGCTGGCCTTGGCAGCCTTCGCATCCGTTGGAGCATTGCTCGGGGCAGGGGCTGCTGCCGCCGCAGCCGCGGATGCTGCAGGTGCCGGCATAGTTGCCGCAACGGGCGCTGCTGCCGGGACCGCCGCGACAACGGCAGTGGACGGCGCTGCTGCCGGCGCCTCGGCCGGCGCTGCAACCTCCTCGACCGCAAGCTCCATGTCGTCCATCACGAAGATGAACACGTCGTCGATCGCCGAGCGTGGCTGATCGGTCAGGAGCTCGACGTTCCAGGCGATATGCAGGTCGGTCGGCGCAAGATCGTCGAGCGAGGGGATTTTCGAGCGGTCTGCAACGATCCGGCAGGTCCCGAGGTCGCGCAACTCGTCGAGAAGCGGCAGCGGGTTCGTGCCGTTTGCCATGGCATTGACGGGGAGGGCGAAGCGGATCTTGTAAAGTGTCTGGGCTGGCTTGGCGGCCGCAGGAGCCGTTTCGGTCTTGCTGGTACCGTCCACCGCATGGCGCAGGTTGGCGAGAAGCGCCTCGCTCATCGCCTCATGGTCGCCATTCGGCGTTTCCACCAGCGCTCGCATGTGGTCCTTGGCTTCGAGTACGGCGGTGACCAGTGCATGGGTGGCGGGAACTTCGCCCTTGCGCACCCGGTCGAAGGCCGTCTCGCAATGGTGGGTAAAGGCCGCCAGTGCCTCGAAGCCGAACATTGCGCCCGAGCCTTTGAGCGTATGCAGGCCGCGGAATACCGCGTCGATTTGATCCTTGTCGCCGAGGTTCACGTTCAGGTCGAGCAGCCCTGCCTCGACCTGTTCCAGAAGCTCGGCCGCCTCTGTCCTGAAAACCGCGATAGGATCGGGAAAGCTCATTTGCCGAGCACCTTCCTGACGATCTTGACGAGGCTTTCCGGATCGAAAGGCTTGGTCAGCCAGCCGGTTGCGCCCGCGGCCTTTGCCTGCTGCTTCAGCTCTCCGTCGGATTCCGTCGTGAGGAAGATGACCGGCACGCCCATATGCGCGGGCAGTTTGCGCAGCTCGCGGATCATCGTCAGGCCGTCCATGTTCGGCATGTTGAGATCGGTGACCACCAGATCGAACGCACCGGCATTCAGCTTGGCAATGCCGTCGACGCCATCGACCGCTTCGGTAACCTGGTAGCCGGCATTCGAAAGCGCGACCCGTGTCGTCAGCCGGATGCTTGCCGAATCGTCGACGGTCAGGATGTTGGCGCTCATTGAATGTCCCCTTGGTGAAGCCAGAATTTCGTATCCTCGGCCGACATGTCTTCTAGGAAGCCACTGCGACGCAGCGTCTCGAGCAGTGCCCCGCTTGCGGGTTGCGAAAGCGCAATGCTCTTGCCGGCCGTTCCGGCATAGACGCGGGCAGCTTCGACCACCTGCAGGAAGCTGATGTCGACCTGCACGTCCGCCGCCAGCTCTATCGTGCCGGCGTCGTGCTTATCGATGAATTTGAGCATGTCTTCACGCACGGCGACGATCGCCCGAACGGTGAGGTTTGTCGGCAGGGACAGGCATGCTTCACTATGACCGGTAGTACTCATACCTTTTCCAAACGCCTTCAAATATGCTGAAATCGCTCGTCAAAATTGAGCCATCATACTTAATGACTGGTTAATCAGGGTCGGTGAGTTTTCATGCGGCATTACTGGTAGCCAGCATTTGCAGGCTGTTCATATCTGCTGAAAATTAACCAATCGAACCGAAACCGCCCGAGCGTTTGATGCCGGTTAACCGTCGTCGGCGCAGTTTGTCCGCATGCGAGGACAAGCCGTGCCCGCACATCATCAAGGTGTGACGGGCATATAATTGTCCCAGGAAAGAACAGGGCAAGTTTCGCCGATGCCGATCGGGCATCAGCGGTCATCAGGGGTGGTGGAAAGTGGCAGTCGCGGCAATTTTGGCGAATGAGATGGAGATTTCCAGCGGGTCGGCGCTTGTCGAACGTATGGAAACGGCAAGAGCGCGCATCGAAGAGCGTTTTCTCGAAGGTGGCGCAGCGCTGCTGTCGGTACTCGATGTGCTGAACAAGCTCATCGGCTCTCTCGACCAACTGACCGGCTCGCTCGACGAGGAGACGGCCAATGCGACCATGGCCGAGCTACAACAGACTGTTGGCCGGCTATCGGAACTGAGTGGCATAGAGACGGAACGCCAGACCCGCTTTGTCGATATCTCCGGCGCCGAGCGCAATCTGCGGCCGCATGTCGCGACCATGCTTGAGACGATGCGCTATCTGCGCACCTTTGCGGTAACCGCCAAGATCACCGGTGCCGGTATCGCCGACTTTGCCGGCTTTGCCGAGGAAATCCTTGACCGCATCCAGGCCGGAACCCGCCAGGTCAACGAATTCGGCGACAAGCTGAACCATCTCGGCGATGGGCTCGGCTCGGTCATGCAGCGCGGTCAGGCGACCATCAGCCGCTATGATGAGACCATTCCCGGAATCGTTTCCGATCTGTCGACCGGCGGGGTGGAAATCAGCGGCCAGCGGAAGATCCTTGTCGAGCGTGCTGCCCAGGTCCGCAAGATCGCGGGCGGCATCCAGAACAAGCTCGCCTCGACGCTTTCTGCCATGCAGATCGGCGATATAACCCGCCAGCGCATCGAGCATTGCCAGAGTTCCCTGACGCTTCTGGACACCTATATCGACGGCGAGGCCGCTTCACTGTCGGCCTCCGATCGCGGCAGCCTGTCTGCGATCATCACCAATCTCGTCGCCTTGCAGCTTGGCCAGTCGATCGACGATTTCGAGCGCGATACGGCAAAGATCGTCGAGACGGTCGTAAGCTTCCGTTCCGACCTCGCCAAGATCGATGACCTGCGCCGGCAGATGGGCGGCGGCGAGGGCGACAATGCCATGCGCCGCCTCGAAGGCAGCGTTGGCGCAGCCCGCGAGGCCGTCCGCGACGTCGAGGCGGTTGCCGCCGAGGCCGGAGAAATGAGCCGTTCGACTGCCGCCACCGTTCAGGAACTGATCGATCGCATCGGCGTCATCCAGCTGGTACGCACCGATATTCACTACATGGCGCTCAACACCAATCTCCGTTGCGGCAAGATCGGCGAACACGGCAAGGCGCTGAATGTCGTCACCGCCGAATTGCGCAATTTCGCCGCGGTTCTTGACGAGACGGCGGAAAAGGTTCTGGTCGAGCTGAAGACGCTGGAAAAGGCCTCCGAAAAGCTGGAATCGCTTCAGGACGGCGCCGGCGAGGAACGTCTCGACACACGCCTTGCCAGCGCGATGCAGAAGATCAGCGATGTCGGCGACCGGATGGAGGCCGAGACGGAGGCGCTGAGCGAGCAGAGCCGCGCGGCCACCGAACAGATGAATGCCTCCCTGTCGCGCCTCGATTTCAAGGCCGAACTCGGTGAGGTCTTGCGCGCCTGCGCCCAGGATATTGCGCGGGAAACCCAGGCCTTCGACGACATCGATACGTCTGCCACGCTTGAGCCGGCGCTTGCCGAACTCGGTAGCCGTATCGCCAGGCTCTACACCATGGTGTCTGAGCGGGAACTTCATGCGGCGGTCCTCGGCACCGCTCCGCCTGTCGAAACGGCGGCAGTCGCGACGGTCATGAGCGATGACGATATCGACGATGCGCTCTTCTAGGTCGCCATTCCACTCCACTGTTGTGGCCCCGCGGTGGGCCGGACCGGCGGCTCGGCATGCGATTTATCGCGGGGCTACCTTGACCTTTGCCGTCCGCTTTGTCATTTGACGCCCCTTGATTGACAAAGCGCCCCAGGATCATGCCGGTCATGACCCAGGCGGGACGAACCCCGGCGGCGTTGGCAAAGAGATACGAAAATGACGAAGGCTACATCTTCGGCGCCCTCCCAGCGCATGCTTCGCGTTGGCGAACAGGTTCGCGCCGCCATTACCCAGGTCCTGCAGCGCGGTGAAGTGCGCGACGACCTGATCGAAAAGACGGTGATTTCGGTGTCGGAAGTGCGCATGTCGCCCGACCTGAAGATCGCCACCGCCTATGTGACGCCGCTTGGCGTCCCCGACCATCATACGGTGATCGAGGCCCTCAACCGCCATGCGAAGTTCATTCGCGGTCGTCTCGGCGGCCAGCTTCGGCAGATGAAATACATGCCGGAAGTCCGCTTCCGCGATGACACGAGCTTCGACAATTACAAGAAGATCGATGAGCTTCTTCGCTCGCCCGAGGTCCAGCGGGACCTCGATGGCGAAGGCGACGACGAATAAACCAAGACATCATAAAGAGTACGCATGTCCAAACCACGCAAACCCAAGGGCCGGGCGGTTTCCGGCTGGCTGATCCTCGACAAGCCGGTGGATTTCGGCTCGACCGAAGCCGTGTCCAAGATCAAGTGGCTGTTCAACGCCCAGAAGGCGGGCCATGCCGGCACGCTCGATCCGCTGGCATCGGGCATGCTGCCGATCGCGCTTGGCGATGCGACGAAGACCGTCCCCTATGTCATGGATGGCCGCAAGATCTACGAATTCACCGTCACCTGGGGCGAGGAGCGCTCGACCGACGATCTCGAAGGCGAGGTGACGGCCTCTTCCGACGCGAGGCCCGCCGAACAGGCGATCCGCGATCTCTTGCCTGCCTATACCGGCGTCATCCAGCAGATCCCGCCGCAGTTTTCGGCCATCAAGATCGCCGGCGAACGCGCCTATGATCTCGCCCGCGATGGCGAGACGGTCGAGATCCCGTCCCGTGAAGTGGAAATCTTCCGCCTGACGCTGCTCGGTACCGGCGAAAACGAGGCGCATTTCGAAGTCGAATGCGGCAAGGGCACCTATGTGCGCTCGCTCGCCCGCGATTTCGGCCGAGAACTGGGCTGCTACGGCCATATCTCGAACCTGCGCCGCACTTTCGTCGCGCCGTTCGCCGAAGACAAGATGGTGCCGCTTGCTGATCTCGTCGCGCTTGAGACGATCGAGGATCGTGACGAGCGTCTGGCAGCGCTCGACGCCATGCTGATCGATACGGCCGAGGCGCTCTCCTCGCTGCCGCATTTGCCGGTGACCGAAGAGCAGGCGCATCGCATCAAGATGGGCAACCCGATCATCCTTCGCGGCCGCGCCGCTCCCGTCGAGGAGCCGGAAGCCTATGCGACGGTCCGCGGCAAGCTGATCGCCATCGGCGAAATCGGCCAGGGCGAATTCCGTCCCAAGCGAGTATTCGGGTAAAATCGACGCCGAAGGCAAATCCCCTCACTTGCGATTTCTAACACTTAGCTGCGCTAAGATGTTGAAATCGCTTTCTCTCCCGCAAGGGGAGAGATGCAGGGGAGGCTGGCTCGGCGCCCTACCTCTCCCCTTGCGGGAGAGGATACAAAATCAAGATCTTAGCGAAGCTAAGTCTTAGATTTTGTTGGTGAGGGGATCGTTCTCCCGAGATCGCCTCTTCGCGAGAGACCCCCGGGGGCCATCACCAATCTCGCACCTCTTTCCTTTTGCCTGAAATTCGTCTATAGGCCGCCCAAGCTCTCGGTATCCGAGGCTTTTCACGGCCAAGGCTGGACGACATCCCGGCCTTTGGCGACCCTATTTCCTCTCATGACAAGGATCAGACGATGTCGATCACTGCAGAACGCAAGGCCGCTCTTATCAAGGAATACGCAACTGCCGAAGGCGACACCGGTTCTCCGGAAGTCCAGGTTGCGATCCTCACCGAGCGGATCAACAACCTGACGGAACACTTCAAGGGCCACAAGAAGGACAACCACTCGCGTCGTGGCCTTCTGACCATGGTTTCCAGCCGTCGTTCGCTTCTCGACTATCTCAAGAAGAAGGACGAAGGCCGTTACACCAAGCTGATCGCCAGCCTGGGTATCCGTCGCTAATCGTTCTCGGCGGGCGCTCCGGAAGGGTCGCCCGCCGGTTCTCTTTTCGGTGCCGTACCGGCATCAGGACTGCGGCGGACCCGGATGGGCCGGTTTCGCCACCAAAAACCAGACCTGTCATGGGGCAGGATTGCCGGATGCTTTTGATCGGAGCCGCGAGGCGGCTTCGGTCAGCTTGAAAGCCTCTCGTTGTCTTGCCCGTGATGTGTCGCAATGATTGCGGTGAAGTGTGTTGCCGCCCCTTGTCTGACAAAGGCTGGGGCGAGACGCCGCCTCCCGCATTGAAGGACAACAGATGTTCAATACCCACTCTGTCGAAATCGAATGGGCAGGCCGCCCTCTGAAGCTGGAAACGGGCAAGATCGCCCGCCAGGCTGACGGCGCCGTCCTCGCCACCTACGGTGAAACCGTCGTTCTCGCCACCGTCGTTTCGGCCAAGGCGCCGAAGCCGGGCCAGGACTTCTTCCCGCTCACCGTCAACTACCAGGAAAAGACCTACGCCGCCGGTAAGATCCCGGGTGGCTATTTCAAGCGCGAAGGTCGTCCGTCGGAAAACGAAACGCTGGTTTCGCGCCTGATCGACCGCCCGATCCGCCCGCTCTTCCCTGAAGGCTACAAGAACGACACCCAGGTCGTCGTCACCGTCGTCCAGCACGACCTTGAAAACGATCCGGACATCCTGTCGATGGTTGCGACCTCGGCAGCGCTCACGCTCTCCGGTATTCCGTTCATGGGCCCGATCGGCGGCGCCCGAGTCGGCTACATCAACGGCGAATACGTCCTGAACCCGCATCTCGACGAGATGGATGAATCGGTTCTCGACCTCGTCGTCGCCGGCACCCAGGACGCCGTCCTGATGGTTGAATCGGAAGCCAAGGAACTCAACGAAGAAGTCATGCTCGGCGCCGTCATGTTCGGCCACAAGGGCTTCCAGCCGGTCATCGACGCGATCATCAAGCTCGCCGAAGTTGCCGCCAAGGAACCGCGTGACTTCCAGCCGGAAGACTATTCCGAACTCGAAGCCGAAATGCTGAAGCATTTCGAAGCCGAGCTGCGTGAAGCCTACAAGATCACCCAGAAGGCTGACCGCTACAACGCCGTCGACGCCGTCAAGGCAAAGGTCAAGGCTCACTTCTTCCCGGAAGGCGAAGAGCCGAAATACACCGCCGAAGTCATCGGTGCGATCTTCAAGCACCTGCAGGCCAAGATCGTTCGCTGGAACATCCTCGACACCAAGAGCCGCATCGATGGCCGTGACCTCGTCACCGTCCGCCCGATCGTCTCGGAAGTCGGCCTCCTGCCGCGCACCCACGGTTCGGCCCTCTTCACCCGTGGTGAAACCCAGGCCGTCGTCGTTGCCACCCTCGGTACCGGCGAAGACGAACAGTACATCGATAGCCTCACGGGCATGTACAAGGAGCGCTTCCTGCTCCATTACAACTTCCCGCCCTATTCCGTTGGTGAAACCGGCCGCATGGGCTCCCCGGGCCGTCGCGAAATCGGTCACGGCAAACTCGCATGGCGCGCTATCCGCCCGATGCTTCCGTCTGCCGAGCAGTTCCCCTACACGCTGCGCGTCGTCTCCGAGATCACCGAGTCGAACGGCTCGTCCTCGATGGCAACCGTCTGCGGTACCTCGCTCGCTCTGATGGATGCCGGCGTACCGCTGGCAAAGCCGGTCGCCGGTATCGCCATGGGCCTGATTCTCGAAGGTGAACGCTTCGCCGTTCTCTCCGACATCCTCGGTGACGAAGACCACCTCGGCGACATGGACTTCAAGGTAGCAGGTACTGCCGACGGCATCACCTCGCTGCAGATGGACATCAAGATCGCCGGCATCACCGAAGAGATCATGAAGGTCGCGCTCGCCCAGGCACAGGGCGGTCGCACCCACATCCTCGGCGAAATGTCGAAGGCAATCTCCGAAGGCCGTTCGCAGCTCGGCGAATTTGCTCCCCGCATCGAAGTGATGAACATCCCGGTCGACAAGATCCGTGAAGTCATCGGTTCGGGTGGCAAGGTCATCCGCGAAATCGTCGAAAAGACCGGCGCCAAGATCAACATCGAAGACGACGGCACGGTCAAGATCGCCTCGTCCTCCGGCAAGGAAATCGAAGCGGCCCGCAAGTGGATCCACTCGATCGTTGCAGAACCGGAAGTCGGCGCCATCTATGAAGGCACCGTTGTCAAGACCGCCGATTTCGGCGCCTTCGTCAACTTCTTCGGCGCCCGCGACGGTCTGGTCCACATCTCGCAGCTCGCTTCCGAGCGCGTTGCCAAGACCCAGGACGTCGTCAAGGAAGGCGACAAGGTCTGGGTCAAGCTGATGGGCTTCGACGAACGCGGCAAGGTTCGCCTGTCGATGAAGGTCGTCGACCAGGCCACCGGCCAGGAAATAAAGAAGGCCGAAGGCGACGCTGCCGCCGAATAAGCTTTCGCTTGATCGATAGGAAGGGCGCGGAAGTTTCTTCTTCCGCGCCTTTTCTTTATGCATGAACACCAAGATCCATCCGCTAAGGTCTAAACCCATGAGCCGCGACGCGCTGAAAACCCTCTTCCATCCCTTCGTTACCGATGCCGTGCCCATGCCCGGCGAAGGCGAGCGGGTGATCTTTCTCGGCGCCGAGGCGGGCAATGCAAGGCCGGAAGGCTTTGATGCGGAAATCACCTTCGTCCAGCCGTTCCGCCCGCTCTTCCGCGCCCTGCGCGACAACGCCTTTCCGGACGCCGAGGGTGAGGATTACGACGGTGCGCTGGTTCTCTGCGGTAAGCACCGCGGCGACAACGAGAACCGCGTCGCCGAGGCTCTGGCGCGCGTAAAAGTCGGTGGCCTGATCGTCGTTGCCGGCGGCAAGGAAGACGGCATCCAGCCGCTGCGCACCATGCTGCTGAAACTCGGCATCATTCTCGACTACGCGCCGAAATATCATGGCGTGGCGATCTGGTTCGCACGGCCGGAAGATGCCGGCGATGCGATCAAGGCCCTGAAGA
This sequence comes from Neorhizobium sp. NCHU2750, assembly GCF_003597675.1. NCBI lineage: Bacteria > Pseudomonadati > Pseudomonadota > Alphaproteobacteria > Hyphomicrobiales > Rhizobiaceae > Neorhizobium > Neorhizobium sp. NCHU2750. The sequence goes on from NZ_CP030827.1 coordinate 4,034,085, forward strand.
AGACCGCTGTCACGGTCGAGGGCCGCTTCCAGGCGGTTCCGGGCATGTTCAGCCATGATCGCGTCGATTCCGGTTCGGAGCTCCTCGCAGGCCGCTTCCCGACCGATTTCGACGGTAACGTCGCCGACTTCGGCGCTGGTTGGGGCTACCTCTCCGTCATGCTCGCCGAAAAGTCGCCGCGCGTGAACCGCATCGACCTGTTCGAGGCAGACTATCGTGCGCTGGAATTCGCCAAGCAGAACCTCGCGCATAATTGCCCCGATCTCGAGGCGCGTTTCTTCTGGCAGGATCTGGGTAGCGAGCCGCCGAAGGAAAAATACGACATGGTCATCATGAACCCGCCCTTCCATGAGGCGCAGGCCGCCGACCCAGAACTCGGCCGCACGATGATCCGCACCGCCGCCGGCGCGCTGAAACAGGGCGGCCGCCTGCTGATGGTCGCCAACCGCGGCCTGCCCTACGAGACGGTTCTCGCCGAGGCTTTCCGCGAACACGGCGAAACCTGCCGCAACGCCAAGTTCAAGGTCCTTTGGGCGCGGAAGTAATCGTTCGAAGCATCAGTCCACACACTGTAAAATCTTATAGATTGTCGCGTCACTGATCGGCACGTTAAAGATGTGCCCGGTAGTGTTGTCGGGGCGATCGCATGGGGCGGCTATGGGCCAGTTGCATATTCCTGCTGATAGCTGCGGGTGGGGCGTCCGCCGATTCCGCCCGCATCACCTGGGAATGGTATAACGCCGCCGAGATCCATCAGGGTCGTGAAGCCCAGGGGCCTGGCGAACAGAGGCTTGCTGCCCACTATTTCCGGCTTGCGGCCGAAAAGGGAAATGCTACGGCCGCCTACAAGCTCGGCGAGATCTACGAGAACGGCTGGGGCGTCTCACCGGACCCCATCCAGGCCTTTGCCTGGTACATGCAGGCTGCCGCGAGAGGCGACAGATACGGCCAGCTCAAGGTCGGCTGGTGCTATCAGAAGGGCATAGCCGTTCAGCCGGATCAGAAGATCGCTGCCATCTGGTACAGGATCGCCGCCGAGAACGGCAATATCTGGGGCTATCACATGCTTGGCTTCATGCTGGCAGATGGCGATGGCGTGGTGAAGGACGTGGCGCTGGCCCGCCGCTATTTCGAGATGAGCCTGCCGAAGACCAGAGATCACTGGGCCAAGTGGAAACTCGCGCACCTGATCGAAGAGCAGGAACCGGCAAGGGCGAAAGCACTGCTGAAGGAGGCCGCAGCGGCCGGCAACACGCAGGCGGCGGAAGAACTGAAGCAGATGCCTTGAATGCAAGAAGGGCGTGCGCATCATGATGCGCACGCCCTTTTCGGATAAAATAGTCGGAATGCTTACTCGGCGTCGGCCTTGCGCAGCTTGTCGAGGCTCGGCAGCGAGGTGATGCTGTAGCCGGCATCGACATAATGCACTTCGCCGGTCACGCCGCGGGAAAGATCCGACAGCAGATAGAGGGCGGATCCACCGATATCCTCGATCGTCGGCGTGCGACGCAGCGGTGCGTTTTCCTGGTTCCACGAGAAGATTGCACGGGCATCGGAAATGCCGGCGCCGGCAAGCGTGCGCACGGGGCCGGCGGAGATCGTGTTGACGCGGATATCCTGCGGACCGTAATCGGCGGCCAGGTAGCGCACGGAGGCTTCCAGAGCCGCCTTGGCCACGCCCATGACGTTGTAGTTCGGAATGACGCGCTGCGAGCCGTTATAGGTCAGGGTCAGCATCGAGCCGCCATTCGGCATCAGTTCGGCGGCGCGCTTGGCTACTTCCGTGAACGAGAAGCAGGAGATCACCATCGTGCGCGAAAAATTGTCCCGCGTCGTGTTGGCGTAAAGCCCCTTCAGCTCGTTCTTGTCGGAAAAACCGATCGCATGGACGAGAAAGTCGATCGTGCCCCAGCGTTCCTTGAGCGCCGCAAAGGTCGCATCGACCGAAGCGATGTCTTCCACGTCGCAGGGAATGACGAAGTCCGAATTCAGTTCTGCCGCCAGCGGCTTTACGCGCTTTCCAAGGGCATCGCCCTGATAGGTGAAGGCGATTTCCGCACCCTGTGCAGCAAGCGCCTTGGCGATGCCCCAGGCGATCGAATGATTATTGGCGACCCCCATGATCAGGCCGCGTTTTCCCTGCATGATACCTGTCATGGCTTATCCGTTATAGCGCTGGAAGACGAGCGTGGCGTTGGTGCCGCCAAACCCGAAGGAATTGGAGAGAACAGTGTCGATCTTGGCGTTGTCGATCCGCTTGCGGACGATCGGCACGCCTTCGAATTCGGGGTCGAGGGTCTCGATATGGGCGCTTTCGCCGATGAAGCCCGCCTGCATCATCAGAAGGCCGTAGATCGATTCCTGCACGCCGGCACCGCCGAGCGAGTGGCCGGTCAGGGACTTGGTCGACTGGATATGTGGGATCTTGTCCTTGAAGACTTCGCGGATCGCGCCGATTTCCTTCGAATCGCCCACCGGCGTCGAGGTGCCGTGGGTGTTGATGTAGTCGACTTCGCCCTTCACCGTTGAAAGCGCCTGGCGCATGCAGCGAATGGCGCCTTCACCCGACGGAGCGACCATGTCGTAACCATCCGAGGTAGCACCATAGCCGGTGATTTCGGCATAGATCTTGGCGCCGCGAGCCTTGGCGTGTTCCAGTTCTTCGAGAACCAGAACACCGGCGCCGCCGGCGATGACGAAACCGTCGCGGTCGGCGTCATAGGCGCGCGATGCGGTGGCCGGCTGATTGTTGTACTTGGAGGACATTGCGCCCATCGCGTCGAACAGGTTCGACATCGTCCAGTCGAGGTCCTCGTGGCCGCCGGCGAACATGATGTCCTGCTTGCCCCACTGGATCATTTCGGCCGCGTTGCCGATGCAATGCGCCGAGGTCGAGCAGGCCGACGAGATCGAGTAGTTGACGCCGTGGATCTTGAACCAGGTGGCAAGCGTCGCGGATGCCGTCGACGACATCGCCTTCGGCACGGCGAACGGGCCGATGCGCTTCGGGCTGTTGTTCTTGATGGTGATGTCGGCGGCTTCGATCAGCGTGCGGGTCGAGGGACCGCCGGAACCCATGATGATGCCGGCACGCTCGTTTTCGCTGTAATCCTTTTCCTCAAGCCCGCTGTCGGCCAGCGCCTGCTTCATCGCCACGTGGTTCCACGCCCCACCCTGGGACAGGAAGCGCATGGCGCGGCGGTCGACGAGGTCCGTCGTGTCGATATTCGGCTTGCCCCAGACCTGGCACTTGAAACCGTGCTCGGCAAAGTCGGGGGAAAAGGAAATGCCGGACTTTGCAGCCCTCAAGGATTCGGTGACTTCGGCCGCGTCGTTTCCGATCGAGGACACGATACCGAGGCCCGTGACAACTACCCGTCTCATCTGATCTAACCCTTTTGTTTCCTGGAAATCGCCTGAGTTTTGCCTCAGGCGGTCTTGTCCTTGGACAGGCCGACGCGCAGGTCGGTTGCCTGATATATGGTTTCGCCGTCGGCCTTTAGCCAGCCGTCGGCGGTGCCGAGTACGAGCCGGCCCTTCATCACGCGCTTGAAGTCGATGCCGTATTGCAGGAGCTTCGTGGTCGGGCGGATCATGCCCTTGAACTTCACTTCACCGGTCGACAGCGCCATGCCGCGGCCTTCTTCGCCGAGCCAGCCCAGGAAGAAGCCGGTGAGCTGCCACATGCCGTCAAGGCCAAGGCAGCCCGGCATGATCGGGTTGCCTTCGAAATGGCACGGAAAATACCAGTCATCGGGCTTGACGTCGTATTCGGCCCGGATGAAGCCCTTGTCGAAGGCGCCGCCGGTTTCCGAAATCTCCGTAATGCGGTGAACCATCAGCATGGGCGGCAGCGGCAGTTGCGCATTGCCGGGCCCGAAGAGATCGCCATGTGCGCAGGCGATGATGTCTTCGTAAGCGTAGCTGGACTGTCTGGTGGTCATCGAATTCCGTTTCCCCCTCTGATCGTCTTCTCGGCGGCAGCTTTAGAGCAAGCGCTGCCGAAATTGAAGCGTTCAACCTTCCAGGACCGGGGTTTTCTCGCCCTGGAACGTCGTTTTGTCACGTCCGCATATAGGAACCGAAGCGTGCAAACCAGAGGCGGCGGCGTAAAATCCGAATATTTGACGGCCCGCGTGCGCATCGGACGCGGGAAACTGTTGAAACGCGATGCAGCAAAAGTTATATCCGAACGTTAAGAAGTATCGCGAGTTGCGGAGTTCCAGGACCAAAATGGCAGAAGCCGTGCCCCATATCGAAGTGAAATTGCGCCATCATGGCCTGCGCCCGACAAGGCAGCGCGTTGCCTTGGGTGACCTTCTCTTCGCCAAGGGTGATCGTCACCTCACGGTTGAGGAGTTGCACGAAGAGGCAATTCTCGCCGGCGTTCCCGTATCGCTCGCAACCGTCTACAACACCCTTCACCAGTTTACCGAGGCCGGGTTGATCCGTGTTCTCGCGGTCGAGGGCGCAAAGACCTATTTCGACACCAATACGTCCGATCACCACCATTTCTTCGTCGAAGGTCGCAACGAGGTCCTCGACGTGCCGGTGACCCAGCTTCAGATCGGCAATCTTCCGGAGCCGCCCGAAGGCATGGAGATCGCCCATGTCGACGTGGTGATCCGTCTGCGCGAAAAGCGCTCCTAACCTCTTTTTTTCTTCCGTTTCGGCGGTCTCATCGCCTCGTCGGGATGCCGGCCGGGGCGAGACTTGTAGCGTGGCAGCATCCAGCCGTAATGGATGGCGCCCCCTCTGAGTGCGAAAGCAAGGACAGCGCCGAAGCTTGCGCTGACGATCAGCGGCTGACCCATCGCATGCATGGCGGTAAAGCCGCTTGCTCCTGCAAGCGCTGCGGTGATGTAGATTTCCGGCCGCAGAAGCACGGAGGGCTCGTTGGCCAGCACGTCGCGCAGCACGCCGCCGAGCGCTCCGGTCATCACCCCGGTGACGATCGCAATCGTCGGAGAACCGGTGGCGGCCATGCCCTTGGCAGCGCCGAGCACGCTGTAGGCCGCAAGCCCGACCGCATCGAGCCAGATCAGAAGCCGGTAGCGCCATTCCACCCGGTGGGCCGAAAAGAACACGAAAGCGCCGGCAACGACCGCGACCAGCACATAGGTCGGATCCATGATCCAGAACACCGGCCGGCCAAGTACCATGTCGCGTATGGTGCCGCCTCCCAGTCCGGTCACCGCGGCAAAAAACAGGAAGCCAATGAAGTCGAGCTGCTTTCGAGAGGCGGCAAGCGCCCCTGTCGCGGCAAACAGCGCAACGCCCGCATAGTCGAGAATCATCAGCAGGGACATGGTTTTCTCCAGCGTCGCGCAAGTGCCTGAGCTTAATGAAGGTATATTCCGTGCCGACTGCGCCCGTCATCCGCGCTCAAGCACCATGAACAGATCAATTTCGTCTTATTGGTGAGGCCTGTGAAAAGACACCTGATCGCGATAATTCAGGCAATTGCACTCTTGGCATTGATGCCGGTCATGGCTGCAGCACAACAGCAGCTGGTGCCCGACCCGGAAGCATTCGAGAAGGCCTTCTTCCAGAAGACCTGCAAGACGGTCGATTTCGGCCAGAACTTCGTCAAACGCTTCGATATCAACAACGACAATCTTGCGGATGTGGTCGTCGATCATGGTGCCCTGACCTGCGATGGCGTCAAGGGGCCGCGATGCAATGCCGACGGCTGCCCGCAGGATTTCTACGTGCAGGTCAAGGAGGGCGGCTATATCCTGATCGCCACAGCCCAGGTCTACAGCTACGATTTCGTCCAGTATTTCGGCAATATGGTCTTCATGTTCCAGATGCATCCGCGCTTCTGCGACCGTACCGACGCGACGCCCTGCGAGATGCGGGTGCGTGTCCGGGGCACGAAATTCGTCACCATCTCGAAGAAATAGCTATTTCGGGAAAACCGTGCCGATCCGGCCGGTGAGGTAATAGGCCAGAAGGCTCGTCCATTCGCGCGCGGCCGTCGTGGTAATCTGGGCATTGAGCGCAGGCTGGGTGAAGTCGAACGAAAGATGCTCCACGCCGCTCGTCCGATAATCGACCGGCCAGGGCGTCACCCCGATGCCGGCCTTGGCGAACAGGCCGACCGAGCGCGGCATATGGAAGGCCGAGGTGATCAGCAGGCAGTTCTCCAGTCCCTGTGCCTTGAGCAGGCCTGCCGTGTTGAGGCTGTTCTCGTAGGTCGTGCGCGACGTGTTGTCCTCGATCAGCCTGTCGCGTGAAATGCCGAAGGCGGAAAAGAACCGCGCCGCCGTCTTCGCTTCGCTCTCGTAACCGCCGCTGATTGAACCGTCCCCGCCCGAGACGAGGATGCGCGCCTGCGGATGATTGCGGGCAAGCCTCAGTGCCTCGACGAAGCGATCGGCCGCCTGGTTCATCTCCATGCCGCCGCGCGCCGTGTTGATCTCGTTGTCGAAGGCGCCGCCGAGAATGATCATGCAGGAGATGTTTTCCGGTTCGCCCGCCGGCTTGGCAATGCGGGCCTCAAGCACCTGCAACGCGACCGTGCCCGTGGTCGTGAACAGCGTCACGAACAGGATGAGGGCGGCCAGCAACGCGGCAAGACCACCGAGCCGCCGCCAGCCAATGAAAACGGCAAGGCCCGCAAAGGCCCTCAGTAGGAAGGTGATGGAAAGCGGCTGGGCAAACACCCAGAACAGCTTGGAAAGAAGGAACATGCTGCCCCGCCGGTTCGAATCGCCGGCACTCTACAGCGTGTTGCGGCGGTCGTGAACGATCGGTTGCTGGAAGTGCAGATGTAGCGGGCGCGGCAGAAGCGTCGTTGCCAATGCGACGGCGATCGTCACCATCGAGACGATCCAGAGCGCATGGCTGCCGAGATAGTGGGTCAGGAAGGCGCCGCTGACGGCACCGCATGCCATACCGGTCCAGGGGACGGTCTGGATCAACCAGCCGCGCAGATTGCGGTCGCCGATCAGCCATCGGCCGATGCCCCGACCGAAACGCGACAGGGCGCCGGTAATATAAGTCAGCCCGATCGGCAGGCCGTCGATCTGCTCGACCGTGGCATTGATCAGGCCCATTGCCAGCACGACGAGATAGAATTGCTCGCGCATGTGGCTGCCAGGCACGATCGAAGCACCTGCAAGCAGGATGGCGACGGCCGCCAGCACGACGAAGGCACGTCGCGACGAAAGCGTATGCGCCAGCACGATGCCGAGCGCATTGCCGGCGATGAACACCCACAATGCCCCGAACAGCGTCAGGGCATGGCCATAATCGCCATCCGCAAAGGAAATGGCGGCACGCGTCGTGTTGCCGCTCATAAAGGAGACGAAATCTCCCGACAGGATCATCCCGATCGCATCGGTCATGCCGGCGATGAAGGATGTGGCGGCAACGAGCGCCAGACCGGTTGTGGTCCGCCGCTTGCGGATGAGGTGTCGACGTCTCTGGCGTGTCATCTGGACGATTGGTCTTGGGGTGATGCGGGGGTGTTGAGCTGTCCACCCTGCGCAGGATTTCCAGCCGGACATTGATCCAGAACAATAACCGCAAAACCTACGTCGGTCCTGTCTAAACTACCGGCTTGCGAGCCACTCCAGCATGCCCCGCGCTGCCGCACGGCCGGTGGCAAGGCAGGCCGTCAAAAGGTAACCGCCGGTCGGCGCTTCCCAGTCGATCATCTCGCCGGCGGCAAACAGGCCGGGCAGGCGCTTCAGCATATAGCCATCGTCGAGTTCATCCCAACTGATCCCGCCGGCAGACGATATCGCCTCGGCGATCGGCCGGGTCCGAAGCACCGGAATGGGCAGTGCCTTGATCAGTACCGCCAGCGGCTCGGGCGCCATCCGGTTGGCATCCGGCAGCAGTTCGCGCACCAGCGCCGCCTTGACGGCATCGAGCCCTGCGCCCTTGCGCAGCCGGTTGGAAAAGCTCGCCTTGGCATCCTGCCGCGACAGATCGCGGGCAAGCCGCTCGGCGGTGCGTCCCGGCATCAGGTCGATGGTCAGCACCGCATTCCCCGTCATCGCCAGCCGGTCGCGCAGCGCTGCCGAATGGGCGTAGACGAGACTGCCCTCGATCCCATGTTTGGAGATCACGAACTCGCCCTGAAACGCCCCGGCATCCGATGTCGTCACCACCGATTTCAGCGGCGCGCCGCCGAACCGTTCGGTAAAGACCGCGCTCCAGGCGACATCGAAGCCGCAATTGGCCGGCCGCAGGTCGCTGATTTCCATCCCCGCCTGGCGCAACCACGGGACCCATGAGGCATCCGAGCCGAGCCGCGGCCAGCTGGCGCCCCCAAGTGCCAGCAATGCTGCATCCGGCCGGATCGCAATCTCGCCTTCGGGCGTGGCCAGAAGAAAGCCCGAACCGGGTTGATTGTCGGCAAAGCCGGTCCAGCGATGCCGGGTCTTCAGGATCACGCCCTGCGCCTCCAGCCGTTTCAGCCAGGCGCGCAGGAGCGGCGAGGCCTTCATCGCGGTCGGGAAGACGCGGCCGGACGTGCCGGTGAAGGTTTCCGTGCCGAGCCGAGCCGCCCAGCCGCGGATATCGTCCGGCATGAATGCGTCGAGCGCCGGGCGCAGGCGCGGCGAAGACGCACCATAGCGTTCGGCAAAACGGGCAAACTCTTCCGCATGGGTGATGTTGAGGCCGGATTTTCCGGCGAGCAGGAATTTTCGCGCGAAGGTCGGCATGGCGTCATAGACGGTGACCGCAATGTCATGAGACTGCGATGCTGCCGAAAGCACCTCTGCGGCCATCAGTCCTGCCGGGCCGCCGCCGATGATCGCGATTGTCTTCGTCATGCTCTCTTCGCTGCAGGGCCGGTGTCTACAAGCCGGCCTGCCTTGTTGTCGGCACCGGCCCGCGGCTGCGCCTGAATTCGACGCAGATATGCCCGAAAAGTGCCGCCAGCACGATAGGCCCGCCGATCAAAGTTGCCTGCGGCGGCACTTCGGCCATGAAGATCCACACCCAGAGCGGTGTCAGCGGCACTTCCAGTGCCACAAGCAGGCTCGCATCGGCAGCCGGGATCCATCTGGCACCGAATGTATAGAGGATCAGGCCGATCGCGTTCTGCACGACGCCGAACAGAATGATCAGCACGATATCGTTGCCGGTTGCGGTGCCGGGGCTGGCGAAGAAGAAGGTGACGATCGAGCAGAGATAGGCGGAAAACGCCATGGCCGGGATCATCGGTACGTCGCGATGCCGGCGCATGACGACGGCAAGTGCGGCAACCGTCAGCGTCATGATCGCCGCAAGCCCCTTGCCGAGCATCGACCCGCCGCCGCCTGTATCCATCAGCATCACCACGACGCCGCAAAAGGCGATGGCGCTGGCGATCAGCGTCGAGCGGCTGGCCTTTTCCCGGATGAACAGGAAGGCGACGCCGGCCGTGACAAACGGCACGGTCGCATAGATCACCATCGCATCGGCAACCGAGGTATAATAGATCGATCCGAGCCCGGAGATCATGCTGGCGGCTGAAAACAGCGTGGCCAGCAGCGTCGGCCCGCGCATCCTCTGGAGGGTCCTGAGGCCACGCGGAATGCCTTCCAGATAGAAGAAGAACATCAGCGTCGCCGTGCCCGAAACGATCCCTCTGAGAAAGATGATCGTGGCCAGATCGGTGGAGATGGAGCGCATAAACAGGCCCGACAGCGACCATGCCAGCGCCGACAGCGCGACATAGATCACACCCAGGCGATACTGGCGGTCTTCGATGGTCATTCCCGGCCGGCCTCATAAGCGAGATACGCCGGGACGCTAGTCCCGGCGACCATTCGTCACAAGTTCTGCTTGCGCTGTCTCATGCCGCAAACGGAACTGCTGCAGTGCTTCCGTCTGCTCTCGATCAAATCGACTGGTCGCCTCATTCTGAGCGCGGATGTGATGGCTGACCGCTGCATTTTCGCGGCATGTCGTCTTCACGGATGACCACTGCCGCGCTAGAGCTTGATCGACAAACTAAGCGACAGCAAGATAACGCCCGGAGACACGATGACAGACCTGCAGGCCATCGTTGACGACATCCATGTCAAGCTGCAGAAGCGGCTCGGTGAAGGCAAGGTTGCCGATTACATTCCCCAACTCGCCCATGTCGACCCGAAGAAATTCGGCATCGCCGTGGTCACGGTGGACGGCAAGGTTCACAGCGCCGGTGATTGCAACGAGCCCTTCTCGATCCAGAGCGTGTCGAAGGTCTTCACCCTGACGCTGGCGCTCGGCAAGCATGGCGAGACCACCTGGAACCGCGTCGGCCGTGAACCTTCGGGATCCGCCTTCAATTCCATCGTCCAGCTGGAACATGAGGAAGGCAAGCCGCGCAATCCCTTCATCAATGCCGGTGCCATCGCCGTCAGCGATCTCGTCCTCGCCGGCCATACCCCGCGCGAGGCGATCGGCGAAATCCTGCGTTTCGTCCGCTATCTCGCCGATGACGAGGAGATCACCATCGATCCGGCCGTGGCGAAGTCGGAGGAAGCCACCGGCTTCCGTAATTTCGCCCTCGCCAATTTCATGCGCTCCTTCGGCAAGCTCACTCATCCGGTCGAACACGTGCTCGGCGTCTATTTCCACCATTGCGCCATCGCCATGACCTGCACCCAGCTGGCCAAGTCCGGCCTGTTCCTCGCCGCCAACGGCCGCAATCCGATGACCGGCCACACGGTCGTGTCGAAGCAGCGGGCGCGGCGCATCAACGCGCTGATGCTGACCTGCGGCCATTATGACGGATCGGGCGAATTCGCCTATCGCGTCGGTCTGCCGGGCAAGAGCGGCGTCGGTGGCGGCATCATGGCGGTTGCCCCCGGCCGCGCCTCGATCGCCGTCTGGTCGCCGGGCCTCAATCACAACGGCAATTCGCTGGTCGGCTCGCTCGCCTTGGAAATGCTGGCCGACAAGACCGGCTGGTCGGTCTTCGGCCATTGAAGTCATGACGCTGAAACGCAAAAAAGCCCGGCACGAAACCGGGCTTTTCATTGAGCGTACGGCGTCTCGCGATCAGTCTTCGCTGGCAGCCATCTGCGACAGGGCATCCCCGCGACCACGCAGCCGCAGGATCAGTGGCAGGGCGAAGGCGATGACGGCCAGTGCCAGCAGCACGGCAGCGATAGGCGACTGCACCAGCGTCGTCACGTCGCCCTGGCTGATCGACAGTGCGCGGCGAAGATGCTGTTCCGCCAGCGGCCCGAGGATCAGGCCGACAATGACCGGCGCGATCGGAAAATCCATCACCCGCATGACATAGGCGACGAGCCCGAAGACCAAGAGCATGCCGAGCTCGAACACCGACGGGTTGGCGCCGATCGTGCCAAGCGTCGCAAACACTAGGATGCCGGCATAGAGCCAGGGCTTGGGGATGGTCAAAAGCTTCACCCAGAGCCCGACCAGCGGCAGGTTCAGCACCAGCAGCATGAAGTTGGCGATCAGAAGCGAGGCGATCAGGCCCCAGACGAGCTGCGGATTGGTCGCAAACAACAGCGGACCGGGCTGCAGGCCGTATTGCTGGAAGCCGGCGAGCATGATTGCGGCGGTGGCAGACGTCGGCAGGCCGAGCGTGAGGAGCGGCACCAGCGTGCCGGCGGCGGAGGCATTGTTGGCCGCTTCCGGACCGGCAACGCCCTCGATTGCGCCATTGCCGAACTCTTCCGGATGCTTCGACAGCTTCTTTTCCGTCGCATAGGACAGGAAGGTGCCGATTTCAGCACCGCCGGCAGGCATCGCGCCGATCGGGAAGCCGATCACCGTGCCGCGCAGCCATGCTTTCCAGGACCGCGCCCAGTCCTGCGCCGTCATCCAGACCGAACCCTTGATGGCTTCGATCTTGTCCGGCGCGCTTTCGCCCTGCGCGGCGATGTAGAGCGTCTCGCCGATGGCAAACATGGCGACCGCCATCGTCGTCACTTCGATCCCGTCGAGCAGGTCCGGCACGCCGAAGGACAGGCGGTTCTGGCCGGTCAGCTGGTCGATACCGATCAGCGACAGCGCCAGCCCGATGAACAGCGAGGTAAGACCGCGCAGCGCCGAATTGCCGAAGGCCGATGAGACGGTGATGAAGGCCAGCACCATCAGCGCGAAGTTTTCGCGCGGGCCGAAGGAGAGTGCCACCTTGACAACCAGAGGCGCGACGAAGGCAAGCGCCAAAGTCGCGATCAGGCCGGCGACGAAGGAGCCGATCGCCGCGGTGGCGAGTGCCGGTCCGCCGCGGCCGGCGCGGGCCATCTTGTTGCCCTCGAGCGCGGTGACGATCGAGGCGCTTTCGCCCGGCGTGTTCAACAGGATCGAGGTGGTCGAACCGCCATACATGCCGCCGTAATAAATGCCGGCGAACATGATCAGCGAGCCGGTGGCGTCGAGCTGGTAGGTCACCGGCAGGAGCAGCGCCACGGTGGTGGCCGGGCCGATGCCGGGCAACACGCCGACGAGCGTGCCGAGCGTCACGCCGATCAGCGCATAGAGCAGGTTCATCGGCATCATGGCCGAGCCCAGGCCCTGGAGAAGGAAATCGAATGTGCTCATGATCTTGCTTTCAAGGCCCCGGTCAGTGGACGATCAGCTGTTCCAGCGGGCCTGACGGCAGCGAAAGCTGCAGCACGCCGGCAAAGAGCCAGTAGATTGCGAAACAGATGACGATGCCGACGGGAATGCTGATCCAGATCCTGCGCGCGCCGAAGCCGGCGGCCGCAAGCCCGAACAATGCGCCGGTCGCGATCGAGAAACCGGCGATACGGATCAGCGCCATCTGCGCGATAAGGCCCGCGACGACCCAGACGACCGGCTTTATCTGCTGTTTCTCCCGTGCGGGAAAATCCCGCCGGAAGGCGGCGAACACGGTCCAGATGGCAAGGCCGATCAGACAGAAGGCGATCCAGTCCGGCACGGTGGCCGGGCCGACCTGCGAATATCCTCCCATATCCCTCAGGCGCGAGACATCGAAGAAGATGACGCCCGCGATGATGGCGAGCACGGCGGCAACGGCAAGCGCCGCCCAGTCGGGGCGGCGCTTCTCGATGCTGGAAGCATTGTTGTCGTGGCTCATTTGACCAGTCCGATATCCTTCAGGATGCTTTCGGTGGACGCGATGTCCTTGGCGAGCTGGGCATCGAATTCCGGACCGGCGAGATAGGTATCGATCCAGCCCTTGGATTTCAGGTTGTCCTGCCAGGTCTTGGACTTGGCGAGCTTTTCGATATCGGCCGAAACGGCCTTCTTCTGCTCGTCGGTAAGGCCTGGAGCGGCAGCGACCATGCGCCAGTTCTGGATCACCACGTCAACGCCGCCTTCCTTCAGTGTCGGAGCGTCGATGCCGTCGACCTTCTTGTCGGAGGAGATGCCGAGCACGCGCAGCGCGCCGGCCTTGATCTGGCCTTCGAACTCGCCATAGGACGAGATGCCCGCCGTCACCTGGCCGCCGAGAATGGCGGCCAGTGCCTCGCCGCCGCCGGAAAACGCGATGTAGTTGATCTTGGTCGGATCGACGCCGGACGCCTTGGCGATCAGGCCGGCCGTGATGTGGTCGGTGCCGCCGGCCGAGCCGCCGCCCCAGGAAACGGCACCCGGATTGGCCTTCAGCTTGGCCGTGAGGTCGGCGATCGTCTTGATGTCCGACGAGGCCGGAACGACGATGACTTCGTATTCGCCGGTGAGCCGGGCAATCGGCGTGACGTCCTTCAGCGTGACCGGCGACTTGTTGGTCAGGATCGCGCCGACCATCACGTAACCGCCGACCATCAGCTGGTTCGGGTTACCCTTCTGCTGGCTGGCGAACTGGGCGATGCCGATCGTGCCGCCGGCACCCGGAACGTTCATCACCTGCACCTTGCCGGAAATCTTCTCCGTCTGCAGCGCGCTCTGCATTGTGCGGGCGGTCTGGTCCCAGCCGCCGCCGGGCGCTGCCGGTGCCATGATCGAATAGTCGGCAGCCAGCGCCGGCAGCGCGAATACACTCATGGCCAGCGAAGCGATGAGCACATGTTTCAAGGGCTTGAAATGTTGCAAGGGTATGTCCTCCGTTGACGTCCCGCGGGACGAATTGTTTGTGCGCAACAAGAGGATGCAGTGAGCAAGGCGATGCGTCGCCTGCTGTCCTCCTCCCCTTGATCGACGGCGCCCACCTCCATGGGGCCGGATGCCTTAAGCGATCACAGCAAGCTGACATTTACCTGACATCGCTTGACACTCGTCATTCTTGCAGGATGCAACCAGGGTTTGCCAGCATTTTCTGGGTGCTACTGATGCCTGAGCTCGTCGTTCCACTTGGCGATCAGCCGTGCCCGCTTCACCTGGTCGAGATAGACCATCAGCCCGAGGCTGACCGGCACCGGCTTCAACTGCCCGCCGAGTATTTCCCGCATCGTCGTTGCCGTGTTGTTGCCGGCGACTTCCGGGCTGACGGCGGGGATCTGCAGTTCCCGCGCCATGATCGTCTGGCCTTCCTTCGACATGAAGAATTCCAGGTAACGCTTGCCGAGAGCGGGATCGGCGGCAGCCTGCGGCACCAGTCCGATGCGCGACATGACGACGGTATAATCCTTCGGCAGAACGATGCCGACGTCGGGATGGCGGGCGGCCCAGTCGGCCGCATAGGAGCCGACGATATTATAGCCGAGCAGGAACCGTCCGTCCGCCACTCGTTCGAGGATCGCGCCGCTGGTGGAATAAAGCTTCACGCCGGCGGCCCCCATCGCCCGCACGACGGACCAGATATCGCCGAACTGTTCCTGGTCGCGCGACATGAACAGGAAACCCACCCCCGAGCGCTCGATGTCATAGGTACCGATCCTGCCATGAACCGCATCGCCGTGTTTCTGCAGGAAGGCGATGAACTCTGCCCGGCTGGCAGGCGGCGCTTCGTTTTTGAAGCTCGGCTTGTGATAGACGAAGACCGCGGGCTCGAAGGTCAGCGCATAGACGGTGTTGCGCCAGTTCGCCCATTGCGGCCATTGCCCGCTCATCGGCAGGTCGCTTCTCTGCGCATAGCCGTCATTGGCGAGTTTCACCTGCAGGTCCATGGCGGATGAAAAGGCGAAATCGGCGGTCTTCTTGCCCGCATCCGTCTCCCGCACGATCCGGTCGTAGATCTCGCCGGTCAGCATGTCTTCATAGGCAACGGCGACATCCGGATTGGCGGCCTGGAAGCCCGCGATCATCGGCTTGGCCAGTGCCTCGTCCAGCGACGAATAGACCCTCAGCACCGGCGCGTCCGCCCGACCGGAAGGAGCGGGAAACATTAGCACATCTGCAGCGCATGTCCCGGCAACCAATACCGGACAGAGGCCGAAAAGACAGAGACGGAGGAATGAAAGCGCCTTCATGCCGCTAAGAATGCATGAGCGGCAAGGTTGCGGCAAGCCGGCGCACGGCGCTGCCCCGCTGCAACAGATCGGCCGCTTCGTTCTTGACCGCCTTGTTTCCTGCTCCGTCATCCCTAAGTGAGGTCGGCATTTATCTCGCAACGTCAACAAGGTTTGACCATGTCGCTTTCGCTCTACGATATTTCAGTTCCCGCCTTCCTGCGCGGTTTTGCCAGCCTCACCGAGATCCTCAAGAAGGGCGAGGCCTTCGCCGACGAGAAGGGCATTGCCCATAAGGAGCTTCTCGAAGCCCGGCTGATCGAAGACATGCTGCCGCTGACCGGCCAGATCCAGCGCGCCAGCGATACGGCGAAATTCGTGCCGATCCGCGTCGGCGGGCTGGATAATCTTTCGATGGCCGATGACGAGGTCACCTTCGCCGACCTCCATGCCCGTATCGAAAAGACCGTGGCCTTCCTCAACACCGTCGTCCCGGCCAGCATGGCCGATCGCGACGATGCCGAAGTCATCCTCAAGACGCGCTCCGGCGAGACGAAGTTCACGGCCAGGAGCTATGTCACCGGCTTCGCCCTGCCGAACTTCTATTTCCACGTGACGACGGCCTACGCCATCCTGCGCCACAAGGGCGTGCCGATCGGCAAGATGGATTATCTCGGCCGCTCCTAAGCGATCACGTGTAAACTCGGCCCCGTCACCCGTTACATTCCTCCGCTTGCCGATTATAGTTGAGGCGCAAGCGGGGGGATTTCGTGCGGATATTGCTGGTCGAGGACAATCTGGCGCTGGCCGAAGGGCTGCAGGCAATTCTTCGCGGGACAGGCTATGTCGTCGATTTCGTCGCCGACGGCGCTTCGGCGGAAGCCGCAGCGGCAGCCCAGACCTATGATCTCGTCATCCTCGACCTGAACCTGCCGGAAATGGACGGGCTCGACGTGCTGCGCGCCATGCGGGCAAGGCAAAACCGTGCGGCAGTGATGATTTTGACCGCCCGCGGCCTTCCGGAGGAACGGGTCAAGGGGCTCGATCTCGGCGCCGACGACTACATGATCAAGCCGTTCGACGTGCCGGAATTCGAGGCGCGTATCAGGGTTCTTTTGCGCCGTCAGGCGGGTTTGCGAACCTCGGTCGTCAGCCATGGCGGCGTCACCTTCGATCTGACCTCGCGCACCTTTTCCTGCAACGGCACGCCGCTCGATATCCCCGCCCGCGAGATCGCGCTTCTGGAATTGCTGTTCATGAGAATGGGCAAGGTCGTCTCCAAGGAGGCGATCGTCGCCTCTCTGACCGGTTTCGACGACGACCTTTCTGCCAATGCGATCGAGCAATATGTGAGCCGGCTAAGAAGGCGTTTGACCCCGCACGGATTGACGGTGAAGACGGCCCGCGGCATCGGCTACTATCTCGAGACGGCAGGTGCGGCGCCATGATCAGGCTCCCGGTGCCGAGGCCTGGACGCTATTCGCTTCGCCGCCGCTTGCTGGCCTGGCTCCTGGTGTCGACGGCAATGATCGGCGCCGTCGCCCTCGTCGATACCTGGGACGAGGCGATCGATACGGCCAATGAAGTATCCGACCGGGTTCTGGCTGGCTCGGCGCTGGCAATTGCTGAGCGCGTCATCGTCTCGGAAGACGGCTCGCTCGAAGTCGACATTCCCTATGTCGCGCTGGAAATGTTGACATCGGCCGCCCAGGACCGGGTCTTCTACCGTGTCGACGGGCCGCCGGGCAATTTCGTCACCGGTTACCGCACCTTGCCGTCCATCCCGCGCCGGGAGGGCCAGCAGGCAGCCTTTGCCGACAGCAGTTTCCGCGGCGAGCCGATCCGTGTCGCAGCACTCGCCCGTTCCGCCTCGACCGGCATCAATTCGGTGCCGTTCACCGTGACGGTGGCCGAAACGACGATCGCCCGCCAGCAATTGACCCGCGCCATCCTGCTGCGTTCGGCTCTGCGGATCCTGTTCATGATCCTCGGTGCGGCGTTCATCGTCTGGATCGCCGTTACCCTGTCGCTGCGGCCGCTCTATCGGTTCAGCGAGGCGCTGTCGGAACGCAGCCCCGATGATCTGCATCCGATCACCGAGCGGGTGCCGAACGAGGTTCAGGGGCTCGTCGATACCGTCAATTCCTTCATGGTCCGGCTTGAAGGCGCGCTCGATGCGCTTCGTCATTTCACCGGCAATGCCGGCCATCAGTTGCGCACGCCGCTTGCCATCGTGCGCACGCAACTCGCTTTGGCCAAGCGGGCGGGCACGCTTGGCGAGGCGCGCGAGGCCTCCGAAAAGGCCGATGATGCCGTCGGCAGCGCCGAGCGCATCCTTGCCCAGCTTCTGCTCATGGCGCGCATCGATGCGGCCGGCCGATCTACGGCGATGGGGAATGTCGATCTGGTCGATCTTGCCCGTGCGGCAACTGCAGAGCACGTGCCGCGCGCCGCCGAAGCGGGCATCGATCTCGGCTTCGAAGGGGAGGGGGAAGCAAACGTCACCGCTGAGCCGATCCTGATCGGCGAGCTGGTGAAGAACCTCGTCAACAACGCGCTTCTCTATACTGGAACGGATGCCGAGGTAACCGTCCGGGTTTTCGCTACTGGGGATAAGGCCTTGCTCGAGGTCGAGGACAACGGGCCCGGCATCCCACCCGAACGCCGGGAGGCCGTGCTGAAACGTTTCGAGCGCGGCGAGACGTCCGAGCGACCGGGAACCGGCCTCGGACTTCCGATCGTCGAGGAAATCGCAGGACTGCATGGCGCAAGCCTCACCCTCGGCGAAGGCTCAGGCGGAAAAGGCCTCAAGGCTGCGATTGCGTTTCCGCTGGCGAGGTGATCAGGCCCGATATACTTCCCGGCCACCGATCCAGGTACTCTGCGTCCTGAGATCGTCGTCCAGCACGACGAAATCCGCGTCGAGGCCGGGGGCGATCGAGCCTTTCACGCCCGATACCTGCACCGCTTCCGCCGGATAGACCGTTGCCATCCTCAGCGCTTCCTCGAGCGGCAGGCCGAGTATCTGGTGAACGAGGCGAACCGAAGAGGCCATGTCGATATCGGCCCCCGCCAGCGTGCCGTCGATGAGCGTCAGGCGGCCGTCGCGGCGCAGAATTTCGCGGCCGTTGAGGGTGAATGACGTCATGTCCGTGCCGAGCGGGCTCATCGCGTCCGTCACCAGGAATATCTTCCCCGGCCCGGTCTTGGCTCTAAGCGCAATACCCATTGCCGCCGGATGGACGTGAATGCCGTCGGCGATCATGCCGGCGTAAAGCGCGCCTGTCGCAAGTGCAGCACCGACCATGCCCGGCTCGCGGTGGCCGAGCGGGCTCATCGCATTGAAGAGGTGGGTCGCCGTGCGGATGCCGGCCGTCGCATAGCTTTGCGCCGTCTCGTAGCTCGCCTCCGTATGGCCGAGGCTGACGGTGATACCGGCGGCGGCGAGCCGCGTCACCTGGTCCGCCGAGACGCTTTCCGGCGCGATCGTCACCATCAGCGCGTCGAGCGCCATGCCGCAGGAGAGGATGAGATCGAGATCGCGCTCCTCCATCGGCCGGATCAGCTTTGGATCATGCGCCCCCTTGCGGGAGAGCGACAGATGCGGGCCCTCTAGATGCAGCCCGAGAAAACCGGGAACATGCCGGTCCTTCGCCGCGATCCCGGCCTCGACTGTCCGCTCGGTGATCTCGTACGTATCGGTAATCAGCGTCGGCAGGAGCGCGGTCGTGCCGAATTTCGCATGGGCGGCGCAGATCGTCGCAATGCCTTCGACCGTCGGTTCCTCGTTCAGCAATACCCCGCCGCCGCCATTGACCTGCAGGTCGATGAAACCGGGCGCAATGATCTCGCCGCCCTCGATCTTCTCGATATCCGGCGAAAGTGAGCCGACCGGCCGGATCGCGATGATCTTGCCGTTGCCAAACAGCACGGCCGCATCCTCATGCCAGGAGGCGCCGTCGAATACATGCCTGCCGATGAGGGCCCTGTTTTCAGTCATACTGTCTTCGGTCATAGGGTTTCGGTGACCTTCTTCAGCGCTGCCGGCTGGTCGGGGTTGAACCCCTTCGACCGCGACCAGGCCTCGACAAATCCGTAGAACGGCACGATCAGCGCCAGGGCATCGGTCAAGGGATGGCCGGTGGCGACGAAGGGCAATTGGCGTGCGGAAGAAACCTTGCCGGACGTTGCAAAGGCGAGTGCCCGCTTGCCGGCAAGGCTGTCGACGATCTCGACGACGGAGGCTTCTGCCGCATCGCGGGCCGCGAAGGCCAGAACCGGAAAGCTGTTTTCCACCAGCGCTACCGGCCCATGCAGCACTTCCGCCGCCGAATAGGCCTCCGCATGCATGTTGGAGGTTTCCTTGAATTTCAGCGCCGCCTCGCTGGCGATTGCCAGTGCCGGGCCGCGGCCGAGCATATAGAGCGATTCGGCCTCGCCGAGCCGGTCGGCAAATTCGCTCCAGTCGAGCGCGACGGCCTTGTGCAGGTGATCCGGCAGGTCGCATATGGCGGCTTTGAGCGCTTCGTCACCCGTCCATTCCGACAGCAGTGCGAGACCGGCGACGATCGAATTGACGAAGGATTTCGTCGCGGCAACCGCCAGTTCCGGCCCGGCATTGATATCGACGGCATGGAGCGAGGCGTCGGTGATCGGCGAGGCAAGTGTGTTGGTGAGCGCCACGGTAACAGCGCCGCTTTTCGTCGCCGCGTCCGCCATGGCGACGATATCCGGGCTCTTGCCTGATTGCGAGATGGCAATCGCAGCGCCCCCGGCAAGCTTCATCTTTGCCCCGTATATTGACGCAAGCGAAGGCCCGAGTGAGGCGACGGGCCGCCCGGCCGTCAGCTCGACCGCATATTTGATGAAGGTCGCCGCGTGATCCGATGATCCGCGGGCAATCGTCACGAGGAAGGCCGGGTCTGCGGCCCGCAGCGCATTGCCGGCCTTCTGCAGATCTGCTGCCGACCGGTCGAGCAGGCGTGCGACCGCCTCCGGTATCTCGTTGATCTCCTGCCGCATATGGGTCAGCATTCTGTGGTCCTCGAATTGTCAACTGTCTCCGAGCGAAAGCTCGGCCACGAAATCGTAGGCATCGCCGCGATAAAGCGAGCGGGTCAGTTCCACCACCCGGCCGGACGCGAGATAGGACACGCGTTCGATCGAAAGGCCTGCCGCCTCGATCGGCACTTCCAGAAGGGCGGCATCGCTCTTCTTCATATTGGTTGCCGAAATCCGCTGGATGGCCCGCACCGGCCGCGCATCCTTCTTTTCCAGTTCCGCATAAAGCGAGCCGGAAAGAGCGGCCGGCTCCGGCAGGAACTCGGCGGAAATGCTTGCCCGCTCTATGGCAAGCGGCATGTCGTTGCCAAACCGCAGGCGCCCGATCCGCGCCACCATCGTGCCGGGCGCAAGGCCGAGCATCATCATCTCTTCCGGTGACGGATGAAACAGGCCGCGCTCCAGCCATTCGGAACGGGATACGAGCCCGCGCCGTGCCATGTCCTCGGTAAACGATGTCAGCCTCGTCAGCGGCTGTTCCACCCGTGACAAAGGCTTGACCACGAACGTGCCGGAACCCTGCCGACGGGTCAAAAGCCCGTCCCGCACCAGATCGTCGACGGCCTTGCGCACCGTCACGCGGCTGACATTGGCATAGTCGGCGAGATCGCGCTCCGCCGGCAAGGCGTCGCCATGGCCGAGCTTTCCGGAGCGGATCGCATCCTCGAGGCTCTGCCGCAGTTTGAGATAGAGGGGCCCCGAACCCGCCGATTGCAGCCCGTCGAGGGGAAGGATGGCGGTCAGCATATCGCTCATGCGCCAACCTCCGCGCCTGTCCCATAGGCCTTCACCGCAAGCTCGACGGCACCGGTCAGCGCATCGGCGCGCGGTTTGGAAAGGCGCCCACGGTGCCGTTCGGCGAGATAGGGTGGATAAAGCGAGGAAAGACCGCCAAGCAGGCAAAGCCTGCCCTTGCCGTTGGTCACCGCATGGACGGCATCGAGTGCCTCGTCCACGCCGCTTGCCCCGGCCGCCAGAATGCGCAGCGCCGCCGGATCGCCGCTTTCGGCAAATTCGAACACCTTTGGTGTATAGCGGCCGAAATCGCCGGGCTTTGCCAATCTGGCAAAATCGACGATCAGTTCCGGGTTGCCGTCGAACTCGGCAAGGATCGCTGCGCAGAACGGCGTCATCGGCCGGATTGCATCATAGGCGAGCAGCGTTTCCTGCAATGCGAGCTGGCCGAGCCTTGCGCCGCTGCCGAGATCGCTGACTTGGAAACCCCAGCCAGCTATGGATCTGAACCGGCCTTCCGCGCGGATGATATAGACTGTGCCGGTGCCGACGATGCCGATTGCGCCGTCCTCGTCGCCGATCGCCCCCTGCAAGGCGATCACGCCATCCGAGACGATTTCCGATCTCCGGAAGGGAAGGCGGGGCCGCACATAACCCACCGCATCGCCGACATTGTTGCCGGCAAGCCCGAGGATCGCCGCTGCCGCGCCGAGATCGGCTGCAAGGCCCGCGTCTTCGAAAGCAAGCTCCGCAGCTTCGGCAATATGCCGCAATGCCGTGTCGGGATCGGTCAGGATATTGGACGCGCCGCTCTTGCCGCGGCCGAGCACCTTGCCGGACCTGTCGGCCAGCGCTGCCCGGCAACTTGTGCCACCACCATCGATCCCGAGAATGAAACCCGTCATTGGTACCTCCAACTTGATGATACCAAAAAAATACCATTTACCAAGGCAGAAATAACGCTTTGGCAAAATTCATCGATAAAAGGCCAATTTCATTGGCTTTTTAGCATGACCGATTGATGGCTCAATTCTCCCGGGTAACAATCATTAATTTCTCGCTGGACAATTGGTATTTTTTTGGCATCATTTTAATCAGAGGGAGAAACGGATGAGCGAAAAAGCCACCGAAGCCAGACACGGGAAAGCGGAAGGGCTTGATACGCTCGCACCGGCCGATATCCTTGCGCTGCTTTCCGCCGGCCAGCAGGATGCGGCACGCGCGGTGGATGCCGCCATTCCGGCGCTTGCCGAGGCTGCCGATCTGGTGGCACGCGCCCTGCGCAGTGGTGGCAAGCTGGTCTATGCTGGCGCCGGCAGTTCAGGCCTGATGGCCATGGCCGATGCGCTCGAGCTTCCCGGAACCTACGGCATTGCCCGCGAGCAGATTGCACTCCTGCTTGCCGGCGGCATTTCAAGTCTCGGCGATATGCCCGGTGCGCCGGAAGATGACGTGACGCTCGCAGAACGCGATGCATCTGTCATCAAGGAAGGCGACTGTGTGCTGGCCGTCTCTGCCAGTGGCTCCACGCCTTATGTGATGAAGATTGCCGAGATCGCCGAAAGCCGCGGCGCAAAGGTCGTGGCGATTGCCAACAATGCCGGTGCCTGCCTGTTCGATGGCGCCGATGTTGCGGTCCTGTTGTCGACGCCGCCGGAAGTGGTGGCCGGTTCGACCCGCATGGGGGCCGGCACCGCCCAGAAACTCGCCTTCAACATGCTTTCCACGCTTGCCGCGATCAAGCTCGGGCATGTGCATGATGGCCATATGGTCAATCTGCTTGCCGATAACGACAAGCTGCGCACGCGTGCCGCAGGCATGGTCGCCGAGATAGCCGGGATCGGCTTCGACGATGCGCGTCGCCTGCTTCTGGAGGCCGACGGATCGGTGAAGCTCGCCGTCCTTCTGGCTGCCGGCGCGGCCGATCTTGGTGCCGCAAAAGATTTGCTCGATTGTTCCGGTCAGGTGTTGAGGAAAGCCCTGTCGGAACTGGACATGACGGAAAATACAGCCAAACGCGCTTGCAAGCGCTAACCGATAAGGGAGAACATCATGACCCGTCTATTGAATGGCATGCTTCTGGCCACGACCATGCTGGCATCTGCCGGCGCGGCTTCGGCGGCGGATGTCACGCTCAATATCGAAAGCTGGCGTAGCGACGACCTGCAGATCTGGCAGGAGAAGATCATTCCGGCGTTCGAAAAGGAAAATCCGGGCATCAAGCTCACTTTCTCGCCGACCGCACCGACCGAGTATAACGCATCGCTGAATGCCAAGCTCGATGCCGGCTCTGCAGGCGACGTCATCACCTGCCGCCCCTTCGATGCCTCGCTCGAGCTTTTCAACAAGAAGCAGATCGCCGACCTGACCGACCTCAAGGGCATGGATAATTTCACGCCCGTCGCCAAGGCTGCCTGGTCGACCGACGATGGCTCGAAGACCTTCTGCGTACCGATGGCATCGGTCCTGCACGGCTTCATCTACAACAAGGATGCCTTCGACAAGCTCGGCATCAAGGTCCCGACGACCCGCGACGAATTCTTCGCCGCGCTCGACAAGATCAAGGCCGACGGCACCTATATCCCGATGGCCATGGGCACGAAGGATCTCTGGGAAGCGGCCACCATGGGCTACCAGAATATCGGCCCGAACTACTGGAAGGGCGAGGATGGCCGCAAGGCACTGATCGCCGGCAAGGAAAAGCTGACCGACAAGGAATGGGTTGCCCCGTTTGAGGAGCTTGCCAAGTGGAAGCCCTATCTCGGCGACGGTTTCGAAGCCCAGTCCTATTCGGACAGCCAGAACCTCTTCACCCTCGGTCGTGCGGCCATCTATCCGGCCGGCTCCTGGGAAATCGCGCTGTTCAACAGCCAGGCCCAGTTCAAGATGGGCGCCTTCCCACCACCGGTCGCAAAGGCCGGTGACAAGGGCTACATCTCCGACCATCCGGATATCGGCGTCGGCATGAATGCCAAGACGACCCATCCCGAGGAAGTGAAGAAATTCCTCACCTGGGTTACCTCGCCGGAATTTGCCGAAATCTACGCCAACTCCTTGCCCGGCTTCTTCAGCCTCAACAAGAAGGAAGTGAAGATGAGCGATCCGCTTGCCGAAGAATTCGTCTCCTGGCGCAAGGATCACATCTCCACCGTGCGCTCCACCTACCAGATCCTGTCGCGTGGCACGCCGAACCTGGAAAACGAGACCTGGGTCGAATCGGCTAACGTCATCAACGGTACGGATACGCCGGCCGCTGCCGCCGAAAAGCTGCAGAAGGGCCTCGACAGCTGGTATAAGCCGGGCAAGTGATGGTGTGGGATCTCTCTTCGTAGACGAGAGAGGTTCATCTGTGAAAAGTCCCCCTCTGGCCTGCCGGCCATCTCCCCCACAAGGGGGGAGAACACCCGAGGCGAACGCCCAACGGCTCGAGGGCTCGGCGGATCGACTGGGTTAAGCCCTCCCCCTTGTGGGGAGGGTGGGGAGGGGTCTTTGTCTCTCCGAGAACACACCCGCAGTGCCCGCCAGCAAACACAAACAAGACGAGAACCGATGACCGAAGCCGACACCCATTCCGAAGCGGCCCCGATCAAGCGCCCGTTCCGCTGGCATATCCTTGTGTTTCTGGCGCCGGCTTTCATCGTCTATACCGCGGTCATGATCCTGCCCTTGGTCGAGACGCTGCGGCTCTCCTTCTACAACACCGTCGATGGCGCCACCGCCTTCGTGGGCCTCGCCAATTACAAGGTGCTGTTCGGCGACGCACGCTGGTTGCATGACTTCTGGAATGCGCTGAGAAACAACCTGGTCTTCTTCGCCATCCATATGTGCGTGCAGAACCCGATCGGCATCGCGCTCGCAGCACTGCTCTCGACGCCGAAGCTGCGTTTCGTCGCCTTTTACCGCACGGCGATCTTCCTGCCGACGCTCCTGTCCTTCGTCATCGTCGGCTTCATCTGGAAGCTCATTCTCTCGCCCATCTGGGGTGTCGCGCCATGGCTGATGAGCCTTGTCGGTGCCAAGTGGATGTTCGCCCCCTGGCTCGGCCAGTCGGGCCCGGCACTCATCGCCGTATCGTTGATCTCCAACTGGCAATATATCGGCATTCCGATGATGCTGATCTATGCGGCGCTGCTGTCCATTCCAGAAGAGGTGATCGAGGCTGCCGAATGCGACGGCATTACCGGCTGGAGCCAGTTCTGGAGGATCAAGCTGCCGCTCGTCCTGCCGGCGATCGGCATCATCTCGATCCTCACCTTCGTCGGCAATTTCAACGCGTTTGACCTGATCTACACGGTCCAGGGCGCGCTCGCCGGCCCCGACATGTCGACGGACATCCTCGGAACGCTGCTTTACCGCACCTTCTTCGGTTTCCAGCTGCAGCTGGGCGACCGATCCATGGGTGCCACGATCGCCACGGTGATGTTCGCCATCATCCTCGTCGGCGTGTCCTTCTATCTCTTCGCCATCCAGCGGCGCATGCGCCGCTACCAGTTCTGAGGGGGAAACCATGTCCAACAAGGCACGCTCTTCCCCGGTTCGCGCAAGTCTCGTGCATCTGGCGCTGATTGCCTACACGCTGATCGCCATCTTCCCGGTCTTCCTGACGATCATCAATTCGTTGAAGGACCGCAACGCCATCTTCCGCTCGCCCCTGCAGATACCGCTGCCCTCGACCTTCAGCCTCGTCGGCTACAAGACCGTGCTCGGCCAGGCGGATTTCGCCCATTATTTCCAAAACAGCTTCATCGTCACCATCGTCTCGATCGTGCTGGTTCTGCTGTTCGGCGCGATGTCGGCCTTCGCGCTCTCCGAATACCGTTTTCGCGGCAACGCCTTGATGGGCCTCTACATGGCGATCGGCATCATGATCCCGATCCGGCTCGGCACCGTGGCGATCCTGCAGGGCATGGTGGCGTCCGGCCTCGTCAATACGCTGACAGCGCTGATCCTCGTCTACACGGCGCAGGGCATACCGCTTGCCATCTTCATCCTGTCGGAATTCATGCGCACCGTCTCCGACGACCTGAAGAATGCCGGCCGCATCGATGGACTGTCCGAATATGCGATATTCTTTCGCCTCGTCCTGCCGCTGGTGCGCCCGGCCATGGCAACGGTCGCCGTCTTCACCATGATCCCGATCTGGAACGATCTCTGGTTCCCGCTCATTCTGGCCCCGTCCGAGGCAACCAAGACGGTGACGCTCGGCAGCCAGATTTTCATCGGCCAGTTCGTCACCAACTGGAATGCGGTTCTGGCGGCGCTCTCGCTCGCCATCCTGCCGATCCTCATTCTCTACGTCATCTTCTCCCGCCAGTTGATCCGCGGCATCACGTCCGGAGCGGTCAAATGAGCACGCATAAGCCGATCCGGGTTCTCGTCGCAGGTCTGGGCAATATGGGCCGCAGCCATGCGCTCGCCTATCACAACGATCCGGGCTTCGAGATCGTCGGCTTGGTCAATCGCTCTGCGCCCAAGCTCGATCCGGCATTGTCCGGCTACGAGATCCATCCGGACTTCCTCACCGCACTGGCGCAACTGAAGCCGGATCTCTGCGCCATCTGTACCTATTCCGACAGCCATGCGGATTACGCCATTGCCGCTTTCGAGGCCGGCTGCCACGTCTTCGTCGAAAAGCCTCTGGCAACTACGGTCGCCGATGCCGAACGGGTCGTGGCAGCCGCGAAGGCCGCGGGCAAAAAGCTGGTGATCGGCTATATCCTGCGTCATCATCCCTCCTGGGTGCGGCTGATCGAGGAAGCGCGAAGGCTCGGGCCGCCCTATGTCTTTCGCATGAATTTGAACCAGCAGTCCTCCGGACCCACCTGGGACGTGCACAAGGCGCTGATGCAGACGACCCCGCCGATCGTCGACTGCGGCGTCCATTATGTCGACGTCATGTGCCAGATCACCGATGCCAGGCCGGTCGAAGTGCGCGGCATGGGCCTGCGCCTCTCCGACGAGATCGCCCCGGACATGTATAACTACGGCCATCTTCAGGTGATCTTCGACGATCGCTCTGTCGGCTGGTACGAGGCCGGCTGGGGGCCGATGATCTCGGAAACCGCCTTCTTCGTGAAGGACGTGATGTCGCCGAAAGGCTCCGTCTCGATCGTCATGGATCCGAACGCGAAGTCCGACGACATCGACACCCATACGAAGACATCGGTCATCCGCCTCCACAATGCCGAGACCGGACCGGACGGCATGTTCATCCATCCGGACAGGGACATGGCGATGGTGGGCGAGCCCGGCCATCAGCAGCTCTGCGATCTGGAGCAGGCCTATATGCTGAGGGCGATCCGCGAGGATATCGATCTGACGCGCCACATGGACGATGCTGTGCAATCGCTGAAAATCTGCCTGGCGGCGGATGAGAGCGCCCGCACCGGTAAACCGGTCCACCTTTGAAGGCCGGCCACGAGATTTAACAAGGAAGACGCTTTTGGGTTCGCTGCAACTGACCTCCATCCGCAAGTCCTTCGGCGATCATGAAGTGCTGAAAGGCATCGATCTCGACGTCAAGGAAGGCGAGTTCGTCATCTTCGTCGGCCCGTCCGGCTGCGGCAAGTCCACGCTGCTTCGGGTCATTGCCGGGCTTGAGGATGCGACATCCGGTTCGATCCGCATCGACGGCAAGGAAGTGGCCACCGTGCCGCCGGCCAAGCGCGGCATCGCCATGGTCTTCCAGTCCTATGCGCTTTATCCGCACCTGACGGTCAAGGACAATATGGCGCTTGGCCTGAAACAGGCCGGCACCGACAAGGCCGAGATCGAGGAAAGGGTGACGAAGGCTTCGGCCATGCTGTCGCTTGAGCCTTATCTCGCCCGCCGCCCGTCAGAGCTTTCGGGCGGTCAGCGCCAGCGTGTCGCGATCGGCCGTGCTATCGTCCGTGAACCGAGCCTGTTTCTCTTCGACGAGCCGCTGTCGAACCTCGATGCGGCCCTGCGCGTCCAGACAAGGCTGGAAATTGCCCGCCTGCATCGCCGCCTGAAGGCGACGATGATCTACGTCACCCATGACCAGGTCGAGGCGATGACGCTGGCCGACAAGATCGTCGTGCTGAGCGCCGGCGCGATCGAACAGGTCGGCTCGCCCATGGAACTCTACAACAGGCCGGCCAATATCTTCGTCGCCGGCTTCATCGGTTCGCCGCAGATGAATTTCATTGCCGCAGAGAAGCTCGGTGAGAGCGGCTGCAAGACGATCGGCATCCGGCCCGAGCATATCGCCCTGTCGCGCGAGGCGGGCGACTGGAAGGGCAAGGTGGTGCATGCCGAACATCTGGGTGCCGATACCATCCTTTATCTCGAGACGGAAACGGCCGGCCTCGTCACGGTCCGTCTGTTCGGCGAGCATCGCTATGGCGCCGACGACGTGGTTTTCGCCACGCCGGACAAGGCCTCGATGCATCGCTTCGACGCCAACGACCAGGCGATTCGCTAGGTTTTCTGCATCGGCCACGCTGCCGAAGACGGCAGCTGCGACCATCGGACCGCGTCGACCGAAGAACCTTATGGCTTCCTCTGCGTTATCCTTGCAGAGGAAGCATCATGGTTACGATAATAGCACTCATATCGATGGCAACCCTTTTCGCCGCACTGGCGGGCATCATCATCCACCAGAAGTCGCTGGCGCTCCGCGATCTCTATGACGAAGAGGTGGCATTGGGCGGCCAGGTGATCGCGGCAAGGCCCGTCACGCGCCGAAATGGCCGCTCGGCCACGGTCGGCATACGGAACACGGCAACGGCACGCCGCAAGCTCAATCATGCCTGTGGCCATCAGGCCTGAATGCCCGGTCGGCAAATCGTAACTTCTGAGAAGAGGATTGGTGGAGCTAAGCGGGATCGAACCGCTGACCTCTTGCATGCCATGCAAGCGCTCTCCCAGCTGAGCTATAGCCCCATCAGGGTGGTCCGGTATATCCGGTCCTGGGAAACTCTGCGGCGGTGTTCGCTGCGGAGTGGCGGCTTATTACTTCGCCAATTTTGGAAGCGCAAGCCGAAAAATCAAACGTCCGGCAATTTTTCTGAAATTGCCGGACGTTAGCGTCAATTACTGTTCGTCGTCGTCGCCGCCAACGCCGATAATGCCGGTCATATCGTCGTCGTCTTCATCTTCCTGCTCCAGGAAGGTGTCATCTTCATCGTCGCCGATATCGACGTCTTCGTCATCACCCATGTCAGGAATGTCGTCGCCATTGTTGTCGCCGTCGGCATCTTCCAGGGATACGACTTCGACGTCCTGGCTCTCGCTGTCTACTTCCTTGACGTCGTCTTCGTCTTCCGCGGCCTCTTCCATCTTTATCGCGGCGCTGTTTTCAGCGAAGAAAGACAGCGGCCATGCCTTGCCCGTATAGGGGGAGACGACCGGGTCACGGTTCAGGTCGTAGAACTTCTTTCCGGTATCCGGGTCGGTACGTTTGGTTCCGAGTTCCGCTTTTGCCACTGTTAAGCCTCATAAGCCGGCCGATCAGATCGGCGCGCCGCGTGTGCGGCGATGGATGAATGGGTGAAAAATCTAAGCCGGTCCCCATAAGGCCAACAGGTCTTGATGTCAAAGCCTAACTTTCCGGGCTTTCTTGGCCACACGCGGCCAACAAGCGGATGACCGGCAAAACGCTTTGTGATAACGACGGCGCAAAATTCAGAAACGCTTGAGGAATAGGGACACTCAATGTCGCATGGTATCGCGTTGAAGCCGGCAAGGTCGGCTCGCTCGGAAGCTCTCAAAGGGACGATCCGGATTCCCGGCGACAAATCGATCTCGCATCGCTCCTTCATGTTCGGCGGCCTGGCTTCCGGCGAAACCCGCATCACCGGCCTGCTGGAAGGCGAAGACGTTATCAATACCGGCAAGGCCATGCGCGCCATGGGCGCCAAGATCGACAAGGCCGGCGCCGAGTGGATCATCCAGGGCACCGGCAATGGTGCGCTCCTGGCCCCCGAAGCGCCGCTCGATTTCGGCAATGCCGGCACCGGCTGCCGTCTGACCATGGGTCTGGTCGGCGTCTATGACTTCCCCTCGACCTTCATCGGCGATGCCTCGCTCTCCAAGCGCCCGATGGGCCGTGTGTTGAACCCGCTGCGTGAAATGGGCGTACAGGTCTCGTCGACGGAAGGCGATCGCCTGCCGGTCACGCTGCATGGCCCGAAGACGCCGAACCCGATCACCTACCGCGTGCCGATGGCATCTGCGCAGGTAAAGTCCGCCGTCCTTCTCGCCGGCCTCAATACGCCGGGCATCACCACGGTCATCGAGCCGGTCATGACCCGCGACCATACCGAGAAGATGCTGCAGGGCTTTGGTGCGGATCTGACTGTCGATACAGATGCGCAAGGCGTACGCACCATCCGCCTCGTCGGCCGTGGAGACCTGAAGGGCCAGATCATCGACGTGCCGGGTGATCCATCCTCGACGGCATTCCCGCTGGTTGCAGCCCTTCTGACGCCGGGTTCGGATGTCACCATCCTCAACGTCCTGATGAACCCGACCCGTACCGGCCTTATCCTGACGCTGCAGGAAATGGGTGCCGATATAGAAGTGCAGAACGCGCGCCTTGCCGGTGGCGAGGATGTCGCGGATCTGCGGGTCAGATATTCCGAGTTGAAGGGCGTCACGGTTCCCGCCGATCGTGCACCGTCGATGATCGACGAATATCCGGTTCTGGCCGTTGCCGCCGCCTATGCGACCGGTACCACGACCATGTTGGGCCTCGAAGAACTGCGCGTGAAGGAATCCGACCGCCTTTCCGCCGTAGCCGAGGGCCTGAAGCTCAACGGCGTCGATTGCGACGAGGGCAAGGAAACGCTCGTCGTGCGCGGCCGTCCGGGCGGCAAGGGCTATGGCAATGCCTCCGGCAAGGCCGTCGTCACCCATCTCGATCACCGTATCGCCATGAGCTTCCTCGTTCTCGGCTTGGCTTCCGAACATGCCGTGACGGTCGACGATGCCTCGATCATCGCCACCAGCTTCCCGGAATTCATGGACCTGATGACCGGGCTTGGCGCGAAGATCGAGCAGGTGGAAGGCGAAGCCTGATGGGCGTCGTCATCGCCATCGACGGACCGGCGGCAGCGGGCAAGGGCACGCTGTCGCGCCAGATTGCCGAGACCTACGGTTTTCACCACCTCGATACCGGCCTGACCTATCGCGCCACGGCAAAAGCGCTTCTCGACGCCGGCCTGCCGCTGGATGACGAGGCGGTCGCGGAAAAGATGGCGCGCGAGGTCGAACTCGCGGGCCTCGATCGCGATATCCTCTCCGCCCACGCGATTGGCGAGGCGGCCTCGAAGATCGCCGTCATGCCCAGGGTGCGCCGCGCGCTCGTCGAAGCCCAGCAGGCTTTCTCGAAGAAAGCGCCGGGCACCGTTCTCGATGGCCGCGATATCGGTACCGTCGTCTGCCCCGATGCGCCGGTAAAGCTCTATGTCACGGCCTCTCCAGAAGTCCGGGCGAAGCGTCGTTATGACGAGATCGTCGGCAAGGGTGCCGAGGCGGATTATGCCGAAATCTTTGCCGACGTGAAGAAACGCGACGAGCGTGACATGGGCCGCGCCGACAGCCCTTTGAGGCCCGCCGACGACGCGCACTTGCTTGATACGTCCAAAATGGGTATAGAGGCCGCGTTTCAGGCCGCAAAGTCTCTGATTGACCCGATCTTGATGAAGAATGGCCTGACAAGGAATTGATGGAGTGCCGGCCAACCGGCTTTTCGTCCGCAAAGATCCCGCAGTTCAGTCCCAGCGCCGGATAGCCTCCCACGGTATGACCGATTGAGAGAGGCGGGCCTGGACTTCGGGCGTGTTTAACACGAACCACCGGCGCATATGTGTCCGATCCGGGCACGATCAGGAGATTTCATGGCAGTAACTAACCCCACGCGCGAGGACTTTGCAGCCCTCCTCGAGGAATCCTTCGCCTCCAACGATCTGGCAGAAGGCTACGTTACCAAAGGTCTGGTAACGGCAATCGAAAAGGACATGGCAGTTGTCGACGTCGGCCTCAAGGTCGAAGGTCGCATCGCGCTTAAGGAATTCGGTGCCAAGGGCAAGGACGGTTCGCTGAAGGTCGGCGACGAAGTCGAAGTCTATGTCGAGCGCATTGAAAACGCTCTCGGCGAAGCCGTTCTGTCGCGCGAAAAGGCTCGTCGCGAAGAAAGCTGGGTCAAGCTCGAAGCCAAGTTCGAAGCTGGCGAGCGCGTTGAAGGCGTTATCTTCAACCAGGTCAAGGGTGGCTTCACCGTCGATCTCGACGGCGCCGTTGCCTTCCTGCCGCGTTCGCAGGTCGACATCCGTCCGATCCGCGACGTTACCCCGCTCATGCACAACCCGCAGCCCTTCGAAATCCTCAAGATGGACAAGCGTCGCGGCAACATCGTTGTTTCGCGCCGTACGGTTCTCGAAGAGTCGCGTGCCGAGCAGCGTTCTGAAATCGTTCAGAACCTCGAAGAAGGCCAGGTTGTTGACGGCGTCGTCAAGAACATCACCGATTACGGTGCGTTCGTTGACCTCGGCGGCATCGACGGCCTGCTGCACGTCACCGACATGGCATGGCGCCGTGTGAACCATCCGTCGGAAATCCTGTCCATTGGCCAGCAGGTCAAGGTTCAGATCATCCGCATCAACCAGGAAACCCACCGCATCTCGCTCGGCATGAAGCAGCTCGAGTCGGATCCGTGGGATGGCATTGCGGCCAAGTACCCGATCGGCAAGAAGATCTCCGGTACCGTCACCAACATCACCGACTACGGTGCATTCGTAGAGCTGGAGCCGGGCATCGAAGGCCTGATCCACATCTCCGAAATGTCCTGGACCAAGAAGAACGTACACCCCGGCAAGATCCTGTCCACGAGCCAGGAAGTCGACGTCGTCGTTCTCGAAGTCGATCCGTCCAAGCGCCGTATCTCGCTCGGCCTCAAGCAGACGCTGGAAAACCCGTGGCAGGCATTCGCCTACTCGCATCCGGCTGGCACTGAAGTCGAAGGCGAAGTCAAGAACAAGACCGAATTCGGTCTGTTCATCGGCCTCGAAGGCGATGTCGACGGCATGGTTCACCTGTCCGATCTGGACTGGAACCGTCCGGGCGAGCAGGTCATCGAAGAGTACAACAAGGGCGACGTCGTCAAGGCTGTCGTTCTCGATGTTGACGTCGAGAAGGAGCGTATCTCCCTCGGCATCAAGCAGCTCGGCAAGGACGCCGTTGGTGATGCAGCCGCTTCCGGCGACTTGCGCAAGAACGCTGTCGTTTCGGCTGAAGTCATCGCCGTCAACGACGGTGGCATCGAAGTGAAGCTCGTCAACCACGAAGACCTCGTGTCCTTCATCCGCCGCAACGACCTGGCACGCGATCGTGACGATCAGCGTCCGGAGCGTTTCTCGGTTGGTCAGGTCGTCGACGCCCGCGTCGTCAACTTCTCCAAGAAGGACCGCAAGGTCATGCTTTCGATCAAGGCGCTCGAAATCGCCGAAGAGAAGGAAGCAGTTGCTCAGTTCGGTTCGTCTGACTCGGGCGCTTCGCTCGGCGACATCCTGGGCGCAGCCCTGAAGAACCGCGGCAACAACGAGTAATCGTCGTTACCTGAACGTTTGAAGGCCGCCGGACCGAGAGGTTCGGCGGCTTTTTTCATGTCCGCCAGATGCTGCCGGCTACCGGTATCTTCACCCCGGGAATCGGTCCAGCCGGCCATGCGCCAATAGAGATCGCCAGCGCTTGCCTCGGCCGGGTCCTTCCCGATGCTGGCTTCGGCGGCGGTATAACCGGCGGCCTTTTCTGCCGCGGTCATCCTGTCGCGAACGATCTCCTCTTCGGCAGCATCCTCCTGCGCCTGCTCTTCTGCCCCGCTATCGTCGCTCTCACCCTGGAAGGCCTCCTGCTGCGCCGACGAATCCTGTTCCTCGTCCTCGATGGCAGACACCGGAGGGGTCTTGCGCTCTCGCCGCTTCGGCTCTTCTTCGCCGGGAGGATAGGCGGCCACATAGGGCCAGGGCGGGCTTTCTCGGAGCGGGGCCTGCAAGGTGGCGGATGCCGCCGCCAGTGATTGCTCGCTGACATTGCGCGGCGCGGCTGAGCTATTCGCCATGCGCACGTCGTCGGCTGCATCGTCTGTCACGGCAGAATTGGCTGCGAGCTGCTGGGCTGGTGACGAGGTCGCCTCTCGCGTGATCGGAATGCCCGCAGTCTGCTGCTGATCTATCGCCTCCCCAGCCACAGCCTGCTGGCCGGACGCGGCAGCTATTGCGGCGGGGGAGGGCACGTCCATATTGTCGGCTATGGCCGCGGCCCAGGTCGCCAGTTTGGCCACTGCTTGATCGGAAAGCGATGTCCATAGACGAGCCGGAACCGGCATGTCGTCTCCATCGTCTCCGTAAGCCTGCAGCAGCAGAGCCGCCTCCTGAAGCTTGAGCGCGTCCTTCAGTTCCGTCCCGTCGCCGTCTGCCGCCGCCTGCCGCAGATATGCGGCATCCGTCGCTGCAACCGCCGATGTGAGGACGGGTATCGGCACATGGCTTGCCTCGGCTTGGGAGGCGGCGGCCGCAGGCATGGTGGGCTGGGAGGGAGAAGGGTGCGCATCGGCCTGAGCCGGGCCTGGCATGGCTGGGCCGGATGGCTTGGCGTCGGCCATCTGCCCGGCGACGGCCGGCTTCTCTGCCGGGGATGCGGATGGTGCCGGCGCCGACGCGGATGCTGTTGCCGGCTGATTTGTGGAGCCGTCGCCAGCTTTCGCCGACATGGCAGGGCGATCAGCGCCCGTCGCGGCTGGCTGTTGCTGCGCGCCCGCTGTGCGGCCCGCACCTGCGGCGTCAGCTTCGGCATTATCCGAACCGATTGCGCTCGCAATCCCGTCAGGTGTGTCGGTGGCCGCGCCGCCGTCGGCAATTGCCGGGCTTCCGGCAATCACGGCTGTTCCGGTGCCTGTTGGGGCTCCACCAGCCTGGTTCGGACCGCCGCCCGTCGCCGTTGCGCCGGCAGCACTGCCATTGACAGGCGGACGGCTGTCATTGGCTGCCGGAGGAGGTTCGCTACCGTCGTTTTGCTGGTAGGAACTGACGACGGCGTTCGCTGCCGGATCCTGCTCCGCACTGCTCGCCATTTCGATATAGACGGCAAGCCGCGCCGCGGCAGCCCCGGTGGGCTCGCGCAAGACTTCCGCCAGAATGCGCAGTGAGATCCCCTGGACGATCTGGTTCAGCAGTCGCTCGATATTCGCCACCTCGGCGGGTTTCAGCACCTGGACAGCGTTGAACAGCCGGCTCGTATAATCGGCGAGCGTCTCGCCGTCCTGTCTCGGCGTCTTGAGCAGCTTTCCGATCGTTTCAGCGAAAACGGATGATCCCTGGGCGAGCTTGAGCTGGGCGGAAAGCGACATGGCGTCCGACCGGGCGCTGGAAATGGCACTGGCCTTTTCCGGATCTGACTGTTGTGTGCCGGAAGCCACGTCGACACGCGGGCGGGTGGCCGCGACCTGCGACTGGCTTTGGAAATCGATATTTGAGCTCAGCGCGGCTTGAACGGGTGGCAGCATCGCCTGTTCCATCTGTTGTCTGCGACGGTGGACAGTACGGCCAGGTTGAACGCAACGCGAAAGGCTGCGGCCACAACGCCTCATGGCGCGATGATGCCGATTGATGAATGCTAGTTGGAAATGGTTAACGGCTGGCTAACTATCGTTAAGGTAGTTTTAAGCCGGAGGCCTTGCGGCCGCTGAAGCGGGGCGGCTTCGTTTCAGCTATGGGCAAAAATGTCTGTTTCGTCCCAGCCGAGCAGGTCCAGCTTGGCACGGGTCGGCAGGAATTCGAAACAGGCCGCGGCCAGCTCGGCGCGCCCATCGCGCTCCAGCCGCATCGTCAGTTTGTCCCGCAAGGCATGCAAATGAAGCACGTCTGATGCCGCATATTCCAGCTGTGCCTGGGAAAGTGTCGCGGCTGCCCAGTCGGTTTGCTGCTGTGCCTTCGAAATATCGACCTCCAGCAACTCGCGGAGGTTATCCTTGAGCCCATGCCGGTCGGTATAGGTTCGCGTCAGGCGTGAGGCGATCTTGGTGCAGAACACGGGTGTCGTCGTCACGCCGAAGGTGTAGAACAGCACGGCAATGTCGAAACGCCCGTAATGAAATATCTTTTGGCGCGAAGGGTCGCAGAGGATCCCGACCAGATTGGGTGCCTGTTTCTGCCCGGCGGCAATGCGGATGACGTCCGCCGTGCCGTCTCCGGGAGACAGTTGCACGACGCAGAGCCTGTCGCGGCGCGGCACCAGCCCCAGCGTTTCGGTATCGATGGCGATTGCGTCGCTGTAGCGGGCGGCATCTTCCGCAGAAATATCCCCTTCATGGTAGCGTATCACGGCCATGGATGCCTTCCCCGATCTCACGTTTCGCAATCGCTATAACGCGGCTTGCCTGGTTGCGATACGCTTATGATGAAACAAGTGCCATCACGATAGCGAGCAAATGCTCAGCCTTGCACATAATGCATTGCTGCAATGCACCGAGCCGGCTTGGCGAAACCGGTACGGTCGGCTTATAAGCTTGTTCATCGAACGACGCACTCCTCCTCCCAGTGTCGTTCGAGACGGATCGACAACATCCTCCTCCTCCCAGTTGTCGATCAAGTTTAAAGCCTGGCGCATCCTCCTCCCGCGCCAGGCTTTTCGCTTTTCTGGAGGTTTTTCACAAAAGTTTTGGGCTTCTGTTTGATGGCTTCGCGCCATTCGTAGGCGTGCCGTGCCATGCGCAACGGGTTGCGAAATCCGCGTTGGCCGAGGCATGCTGGGGCCTCGGCCGTCCAGCTTCCGGCCTACCTGAGCGCCTCGATTGCCTTCACCACATCTTCCTCGATCTTCAGACCATTCCTCAGCGCCTCTGCGCGTAGACCGCGCCCTCTGCGCCCGGGAAGCCTTACGCCATCCTGCTTTGCCATCTCGGCAGCAAGGTCGGCCATCCGATGAGCCGTGCCTCCGCTATTGCCCGCGTCTGGATCGATGACAATGATCGTGTGGCCAAGCTTCGGGGGAGGTCCGTGCTCATCGAACAGCGAACTGGCCTCGTAGGAAAAATTTGCGCCAGCAAGCCCGGCGGATAACACCTCCACCATCAGTGCCAGTGCTGCGCCTTTCGCGCCGCCTGACGGCGCCATCGTGCCCTTCAGTGCGGCCGCGGCGTCGGTCGTCGGGTTGCCATCGATATCGAATGCCCAATCGTCTGGAATGCTCGTGCCCTTCTGGGTTGCTTCCATGACCTTGCCGCGAGCGACCTTCGACAGTGCAAGGTCGATCACCAGCGGCGTGTGGCCGGCGACCGGAACGGCGAAGGCGATCGGATTGGTGCCGAACAGCGGGCTCTTCCCACCCCATGGTGCCATGGCAGCGGGAGCGTTGGCGAACATCATCGCAATCAACCCCTGCTCGGCAAAGCGCTCGACGGTCAGCGCCATGACGCCGGCATGGTGCGAGCGACCGATCGTGGCAAAGGCGATCCCCTGTTCATGGGCAATCGCCGGTAGTTCTTCAGCTGCAAGATCGAGTGCGGGAAAGGCAAAGCCATGGGCTGCATCGATCGACAGAACGGCTGGACGAGGGCGAACTGCCTGCGGCAATGCGGAGCCATCTACCTTGCCAGTGCGTACCTGCCTGACATAGGCAGGCACACGGCGAAGGCCATGGCCCGACTGGCCGGCTGCTTCGGATTGAACGAGTGCACGCGCCACCGACAAGGCCGTTGTCGGCAATACGTTATTTTCCTCGAAGACGCTTCGAACCAGCGTCTCGGCTTCGTTGAGTTTCAAATGCATCAGGCAGTCCAGGGGTAGGTGTGGGGGTCGTCCGACCACTGGAGACCTGCCGCCGCTCCGATTGGGGCGGCGACACGGCATTTAAGCGGTCACTTGCACTCTACGGCCTGGGTGAGCGTGCTGGCAACACCTGATGGCGGTGTTGGGATCGGCGAGGCGCGCCGGATCGCGGCAGTCACATAATCGTCGATCTGCGAATTGCCCGACGAGCGTGCAACCGATACCCGGCCGATATTGCCGCTGCCGTCGAAGCTGAAGCTGACGGCCACCACGCCCGTATCACCGCCGGGGCAGCGTCGTGCATTGCGGGCAATCTTGGCCCTGACCCGGGTCATCCACTGCGCCGGAGAAACCGTCTGCGAGAAGATCGATCCCGTTGCCGACTGGGTCGCGGCGTTGCGGTTGGACTGCTCGACCTGTGCCTTGGCCTCGACAGTTTCCTTCTGCGCCTGTTGCTGCTGTTGCTTGCGGCGCTCAACCTTCTTCACCTGCTCCTTCTTCGGTTCCGGCTTCTTAGCCACTTCCGGAGGCGGAGGAGGGCGCACTGCCGGCAAAGGCACCTCGACATTGTCGAGTGCGGCAGTCATCTGCTCTTCGATCGGATCGGGCTGCTCGACAGGCTCCGGCGGTTGCTCGGGCATCGGCTGCGCGATTTCCGGTTCCGGCGGCGTCGGTTCTTCCTGAACCGGTTCCGGCGGCGGTGTCTCGACCACTTCCGGCGGCGTTTCCACGGGCTCGGGGGTCGGCTCCGGTTCCGGGTCGGGCTGGGGCTGCTCTACCGGTTCCGTCTGCTTGCTGTCCACCTGCTGGGAATCGGCCGTGTCCGTAGTGATCTGCTCGGCGTCGGTATTGGTTGCTTCCGGCTCGGGCGCGAGCTCGATCATGATGGCCGCCGGCGGAGAGCTGTCCGTTTCGGTAACCGGGTCTTCCTTCATGAGCAGGGCGGCCGCAGCGAGATGGGCTGAGAGCACAACGACACCCGCGCCGACCCAAAGGGAGACCTCGCCGATCCGCCGTCCGCGATAGGGAGCTGCAGGGTTCATTGACCTGCTCCGGCCGCGGGCGCGGCTGGCTGAGCGCCGGCGGGCTGAGCTCCCGCAGGAGCGGGCAATGTCTCGAGCCCGACAAGCGCAATCTTCAGATATCCGGAATCGCGCAGCAGGTTCATCACTTCCATGAACTGCCCGTAGTCGACAACCTTATCGGCGCGCAGGAAGATTCGGGTATCCTTCTTGCCGCCGGTCACCGTATCCAGCCGGCTCGCCAGCTGATCGCGCGGCACCGGGTCGTTGCCGAGATTGAGCGTAAGGTCCGACTGAACCGTGAGGTAAAGCGGTTCGTCCGGGCGCTGCGCGGGCTTGGCGCTCGACGCCGGAAGGTCGACATTGACATCGACCGTCGAAAGCGGTGCGGCGACCATGAAGATGATCAGCAGAACGAGCATGACGTCGATGAACGGCGTTACGTTGATCTCGTGATTTTCCTGCATGTCTTCGCCGTGATGTTCGCGAATGCCGCCGGCCATGGACTTATTCTCCGGCGACGAGCGACATCGAAGCGGGCTTGCGACCGCCCGGCGGCACCTTGCGGAAATCGAGATCGCGGCTGACCAGCCGTTCGACACCCGCGGCAGCATCGGCGAGAAGTTGGCGATAGCCCGTCACCGAGCGCGCGAACACGTTGTAGATAACGACGGCGGGAATGGCGGCGACGAGACCGATAGCCGTTGCCATAAGCGCTTCGGCGATACCCGGTGCCACGACCGCGAGGTTGGTCGTCTGCGTCTCGGATATCCCGATGAATGCGTTCATGATGCCCCAGACGGTGCCGAACAAGCCGACGAACGGACCCGTGGAGCCGATGGTTGCCAGGATGCCCGTGCCGCGTGCGATCCGACGCCCAGCAAAGGCTTCGATCCGCGACAGGGAGGAGCCGACGCGCTCCTTCACGCCATCGCCTTCCACGTGATCGAGTGCGGCTGCGGAAAGCTGCATCTCTTCCGCCGCAGCTCTGAGCATGTAGGCGGCAGGACCACCTCGGCTCGCTGTGGCATCAAGCGCCTCGGCCAGCGTGCGGGATTTACGGATGATCTTGATGGTGTTGCCGGCGCGGGCGCGGGCGCAGGCCAGTTCAAGTGTCTTGACCAGCCAGACGGTCCATGTTGCGAGCGAAGCGATCGCAAGCCCGATCATCACTGCCTTGACCACCCAGTCGGCAGCCATGAACATGCCCCAGGGCGACAGATCATGCGGAATGGTCAGCGGCTTCGGCTCTTCGGCCGGCGCGAGTTCGGTCACGCTTTCCTGCGGTGCAGGGACAGCAGAGGGTGAACTCTGGTTCGTGGCAGCCGGCTCGGGCGTGGTGGACGGTGAAACGGTAGAGGGAGACTGCGCTGCAGACGGTTCGGTTGCCGCAGGAGCGGGCGTCGTCCCTTGGGTTACCGGTGCAGGGGGCTGAGAAGCCGCCGGTACGGTTGCTGCAGGGGCGGGCGCCGCGGGCACGGTTGCCGTCGGCGCGCCACGGCCGGTCGTGGGCGCTGCCGTCGACGTGGGGGCGGTCTGCGGCTCGGATGTCTGCGTCTGTTGCAAGCTCGGCTGTTGCGCCGGAGCTTCCTGGGTCTGGGCCATCGCCGTGGCACCCAGCAAGGCCAGCGCGGCCGCGGTCAGACCAAGTTGTTTCGCGACATGCGCAAGACGGCGGCTTCCGGCGGCAGCTGGGGCGAAATCAACAGACATGGCAGACGATACTCCGACTATTGCCGAAAGGCATTCTTGCCGGCTCGGCACGCAACAATTCGGCCACGGGCCATCCGTGGCGAAAGCAGGCTTTGCTGCTATCCGATAATAAACATGACTACAAATGGCAACTAATAAATCTTGAGTGATGCCACCAATTTTAAATTCAGGATGTTGCAGATGACAAAAGACAATTGCAACCGCCGCACAGATCTGCGGCGGCGCTTGGCTTTTGTCTGCCCAATCCGGCCGTTAACGGGCGAGCCAGCCGCCGTCGACCGGCAGTACTGTGCCATGGACATAGTCAGAAGCTTCAGACGATAGAAAGACCGCCGCCCCGCCGATCTCCTTCGGCTGCCCCCAGTGACCGGCCGGGATGCGGGCCAGAATGGCGGCGTTGCGATCAGGGTCTGCGCGCAGGGCGTCCGTATTGTTGGTCGAGAAATAGCCCGGTGCAATGGCGTTTACATTGATGCCCTTGGCCGCCCACTCGCAGGCGAGCAGCCGCGTCAGCCCGGCAAGCCCGCTCTTCGACGCCGTATAGGACGGAATTCGGATACCGCCCTGAAAGGAGAGGAGCGACGCGATATTGACGATCTTGCCGCCTTTGCCGGCGGAGACGAGACGACGCGCAAAAGCCTGGGAGAGAAAGAACACGCTCTTGAGATTGAGGTCCATCACCGCATCCCAGTCGGTCTCGGTGAACTCCAGCGCATCGGCACGCCGGATGATGCCGGCATTGTTGATAAGGATATCCGCACCTCCGGCCCAGGCAACGGTCTCGTCCATGATGCGCTCGATCGGGTCGAGCGTAGCAAGATCCGCCGAGATCGGCAGGCCTTGGCCGCCGACATCGGCAATCATGGCTTCCGTCTCGGCCATCGATGACCGTCCGACCAGTGCCACCTTGGCTCCGGCCTCCGCCAGAGCGACTGCTATCGCCTGCCCAAGGCCGGTATTGGCGCCGGTGACGATTGCCGTCTTGCCGGTCAGGTCGAACGAATTGGCCATGCTTCCATCCTCACAAAGAAAAACCGCCGGGAACTTCTCCCCGGCGGTTCGTAACATGGCTTTTATCAAGCTTAAAGCGTGCGCGTGATGTGTTCCACGCGGAAGCACTCGATGATGTCGCCGGCACGGATGTCTTCGTAGTTTTCGAAGGCCATACCGCATTCCTGACCCATCGGCACGTCGGCAACTTCGTCCTTGAAGCGCTTGAGCGTCTTGAGCTTGCCTTCGTGGATGACGACGTTGTCGCGGATGAGGCGAACGCCTGCACCGCGCTCGACCTTGCCTTCCGTGACGCGGCAACCTGCGACCTTGCCGACCTTGGTGATGTTGAACACTTCCAGGATCTCGGCATTGCCGAGGAAGGTCTCGCGGCGTTCAGGCGAAAGCAGGCCCGACATCGCTGCCTTCACGTCATCCACCAGATCGTAGATGATGTTGTAGTAGCGGATCTCGATACCGTTGCGCTCGGCAACCGTACGGGCCTGGGCGTTTGCACGAACGTTGAAGCCGATGATGGCTGCATCCGATGCTTCTGCAAGCGAGATATCCGATTCCGTGATTGCACCGGCGCCCGAATGGACGATACGGGCACGCACTTCGTCGGTACCGAGCTTGTCGAGCGATGCGATGATCGCTTCGACCGAACCCTGCACGTCGGCCTTGATGACCAGCGGGAATTCCTTGAAGCCGGTATCCTGCAGCTTGCTCATCATCTGTTCGAGCGAACCGCGCTGGCCGGACTGGCGGGCAGCAGCCTTGTCGCGTGCCAGACGCTGGCGATATTCGGAAATCTCGCGAGCGCGGCTTTCGTTTTCGACGACGGCGAAACGGTCACCCGCAGCCGGAGTGCCGGACAGGCCGAGCACCTCGACCGGCATGGCCGGGCCGGCTTCCTTGACGTGATCGCCCTTGTCGTTGACGAGAGCGCGAACACGGCCCCACTGATCGCCGGCAACGATGATCTGGCCGGGCTTCAGCGTACCCTTCTGGACGAGCACGGTCGCAACCGCACCACGACCACGGTCGAGCTGTGCTTCGATAACGGTACCTTCGGCGGTACGGGTCGGATCGGCCTTCAGGTCGAGAATTTCGGCCTGCAACAGGACGGCTTCGAGCAGCTTGTCGAGGTTCGTCTTGTTCTTGGCCGATACTTCGACGTCGAGCACTTCACCGCCGAGCGATTCAACGAAGACTTCGTGCTGCAGAAGCTGCTGGCGGACCTTGTCCGGCTTGGCTTCGTGCTTGTCGATCTTGTTGATCGCCACGATGATCGGAACACCGGCCGCCTTGGCGTGATTGATGGATTCGATCGTCTGCGGCATCACGCTGTCGTCGGCTGCGACCACGAGGATCGCGATATCCGTCGCCTGCGCACCACGAGCACGCATGGCCGTGAAGGCGGCGTGGCCGGGAGTGTCGATGAAGGTGATTTTCTGGCCGTTCTTTTCGACCTGATAGGCACCGATATGCTGGGTAATGCCACCGGCTTCGCCGGAAACGACATTCGCCTGGCGGATGGCGTCGAGCAGCGAGGTCTTGCCGTGGTCGACGTGACCCATGATCGTGACCACGGGCGGACGCGTGACCATTTCACCCGCATCGTCAGCCTTGTCGAAGATCCCCTCTTCGACGTCGGATTCCGAAACGCGCTTGACGGTATGACCGAATTCGACGGCGATGAGTTCTGCGAGGTCGGCGTCGATGACGTCGCCCGGCTTCATCATCTGGCCTTCCTTCATCAGGTACTTGATGACGTCGACCGCGCGTTCGGACATGCGCTGCGACAGTTCTTGGATGGTGATGGTCTCCGGCAGGATGACTTCGCGGATAACCTTTTCACGGGTTTCCTGCATCTGGCTGCGGCGGAACTTTTCCTGACGGCGGCGCATGGCGGCCATCGAACGACCACGGGCGTTGCCGCCGTCATCGTCGGTGCTGGCAGCGGTGATCGTCAACTTGCCCTGACGGCGACCTTCGTCGCCCTTCGGGCGTGCCGGGGGCTTGGCCGGAACCGCTGCTACCACACGGCCACGGCCGGGGGCACCAGATGGGCCACGGGCTGGGCCGCGATCATCGTCATCGTCATTGCTGCGGCGGCCGCGTATCGCGCCGGGCTGCGCATCGGCAGATGCCGGCGAACCTGGACGTGGAGATTGCGGGCGGCCTTCCTGGGCGCGTGCGGCAGGGGCAGGGCTGCGTTCGGCAGCGCGGGCGGCAACCGGTGCAGGTTCAGCGGGTGCGGCTTCGGGCTCGGGAGCCGGAGCTGCTGCGGCCTCGGCTGCGCGGCGCGCGGCCTCTGCTGCTTCCTCGACCTTGCGGCGCTCTTCTTCAACCTTGCGGCGTGCTTCTTCCTCGGCACGCTGCTTGGCTTCGATCACATCGCGGGCCTGTGCTTCCATCAGCGCACGGCGACGTGCTTCCATTTCGCCCGCCGAGAGGTCGTG
Source organism: Neorhizobium sp. NCHU2750 (assembly GCF_003597675.1). Taxonomy (NCBI): domain Bacteria; kingdom Pseudomonadati; phylum Pseudomonadota; class Alphaproteobacteria; order Hyphomicrobiales; family Rhizobiaceae; genus Neorhizobium; species Neorhizobium sp. NCHU2750. The sequence goes on from NZ_CP030827.1 coordinate 4,078,142, forward strand.
GAGCACGTTCGGGCGCTGCGGCTGGCGATGCGGCTGGCTGGACTGTTGCGGGCGCTGGCCCTGCTGCTGTCCGTGATTGGAGCCGGGGCGCTGACCCTGATGGGAGCCAGGACGCTGACCCTGCTGCGGAGCGGCGGGGCGCTGGCCCTGCGGTGCCGGCTGATGGACGCGTTGCTGCGGCGCTGCGGCGGCAGGGGCCTGCGGACGCGGCGGCTGGGGAGCTGCAACCGGCTGGGCAGCCTCTACGGGCCGCTGAACCGGCGCCGGGGCCGGGGTAGCAATCGGGGTGATCGGCTTTTCGTCCAGTGGCCGCGTCGGGCGGCGCTTTACCGTCTCGACGACGACCGCCTTCGTGCGACCGCGACCCATGTCCTGACGCACTGTGCCCTGGTTCATCCCAGATGGCTTCAGGGTGAGAGTCTTCTTAACGCCGAGTGTCTTGTCGTCTTTGTTGTCGGTCATTCCGTTCCTGTTCCTTCGAACGGGACCGGATGGTGACATCAGGGCCCGTTAATCGTGCATAATTCCGTTACGGTGTCCGGCTGGAGCCGTTGCCCGTGTCATTGTTTCGGCATGTCAGCGACACCCTTCGGCTGGGACAGACCGCCATTGCGGTACTGCTCAAGTAGGTTTGCGCGCTTCACTACACCTTCACCTGCCTGCCCTGCAAGCGCGCAGGCATGGATAAAAGCATTCTCGCCCATCACTTCGTCCAATTCCGCGCTGGTGAGCGGTGAAAAGGACGGAATGTCTTCCTCGGCATCAGTGCCGAGCTTCCAGGCCTTGCGAGCCTGGTCGATTTTTCTCACTCCGTCCGCGGCCGCGTCCGAAGCATGGAAATAGCCGACGGCGGCGCCGGAACGCACCGCTGCATCGACTTTCATCGCGCCGGTTATGAACTGACCGGCCTTGCGGGCCATGTTCATCATGCCGGTAAGATCGGCCACCAGAAGCCGGTCTACGAGTGCGCCAAGATCGTCTGCCGCTTTCGTCTCGCTTTTGAAGGCGCGCGAGAACAGCTTTCTCTTGACCGCCCGATCGACGAGTTGCCGGTCGATGCCGATCCAGCAGCCCCGTCCAGGGAGCTGCCGTTTCAGGTCCGGTACCACGCTCCCGTCGGGAGCGCGTACGAACCGGATCAGCGCCTCAGGGCTTGCCGCCTGTCGCGTGACGATGCAGGTGCGGTCGTTCACGACGAAATCGTCCGGCCACTGATCGTCCAAGCCATCGGCACCATCCGTATCGACACCTGCCGCGATCATTCCTGATCGGCGGCGGCGGCCTCCTCCTCAACCTCTTCGGCTTCCTCTTCCTTGGCGAGATCCGCTTCGGTGATCCAGCCGGCCAGTAGGCGGGCCTGAACGATCATGTTTTCGGCCTCGACGCGCGAAACGTCGAACTTGGAGAACGTGCCTTCGAACTTCTTCGTTTCGCCGTCCTTGCGTTCCGACCAGCCGACCAGATCGTCGGCAGCGCAGCCGGCGAAGTCTTCGACCGTCTTGATGCCTTCTTCGCCGAGCGCCACCAGCATCTGGGCGGTAAGACCCTCGATCTGCTTCAGCTCGTCCTTGACGCCGAGTTCGATGCGCTTGGCATCGTTTTCAGCTTCGATACGCTCCAGATATTCGCGTGCGCGGGTCTGGATCTCGTTGGCGGTATCCTCGTCGAAGCCGTCGATCGACGAAATTTCGTCGAGATCGGTATAGGCGAGTTCCTCGACCTGGGCAAAACCTTCCGATGCGAGCACCTGGCCGACCATTTCGTCGACGTCGAGCGCGGTCATGAACAGGTTGGTACGCTCGTTGAATTCCTTCTGGCGGCGTTCCGATTCTTCGGCTTCCGTCATGATGTCGATATCCCAGCCGGTCAGCTGCGATGCGAGACGGACGTTCTGGCCGCGGCGGCCGATGGCGAGCGACAACTGCTCGTCCGGAACCACGACTTCGATGCGTTCTGCGTCCTCGTCGAGAACGACCTTGGCGACTTCAGCCGGCTGCAGGGCGTTGACGATGAAGGATGCCGGATCCTGGCTCCACGGAATGATGTCGATCTTTTCGCCCTGAAGCTCGCCGACGACGGCCTGAACGCGCGAACCGCGCATACCGACGCAGGCGCCGACCGGATCGATCGACGAATCGTTGGAGATGACGGCGATCTTGGCGCGCGAACCCGGATCACGGGCAACCGACTTGATCTGGATGATGCCGTCGTAGATTTCCGGCACTTCCATGGTGAACAGCTTCACCATGAACTGCGGATGGGTGCGCGACAGGAAGATCTGCGGGCCGCGCTGTTCGCGACGGACGTCGTAGACATAGGCGCGGACGCGATCGCCATAGCGCATGTTTTCGCGCGGGATCATCTCGTCGCGACGGATGATGCCTTCGCCACGGCCGAGATCGACGATGACATTGCCGTATTCGACACGCTTGACGGTACCGTTGACGATTTCGCCGACGCGGTCCTTGAACTCGTCGAACTGGCGGTCACGCTCGGCTTCGCGCACTTTCTGCACGATGACCTGCTTGGCCGACTGGGCGGCGATGCGGCCGAAATCCATCGGCGGCAGCGGATCGGCGATAAAGTCGCCGATCTTGGCGTCGACATTGCGGTCGCGGGCAAGTGCCAGCGGGATCTGCGTGCCGTAGTCTTCTGCGTGCTCTACGACTTCCAGAAGACGCTGAAGGCGGATTTCGCCGGTCTTGGAATTGATGTCGGCGCGGATGTTGGTTTCAGAACCGTAACGCGAGCGTGCAGCTTTCTGGATGGCGTCGGCCATCGCAGCCAGCACGATCTCACGGTCGATGACCTTTTCGCGGGCTACTGCATCTGCGATCTGCAGAAGTTCAAGCCGGTTAGCGCTCACTGCCATTGTCGTTGGTCTCCGTAAGTCCAATTCTGACAGCCTCTCCCTGCTGGAGAGGCCGGTTGAGAGTGGGTTATTCTTCGTCTTCCGCTTCGTCGTTCTGGTTCGCAGCCTGCTGCTTGGCGAGCTTGTCGGCCCTCAGCGCATCGCGGATCAGATCGTCCGTCAGGATCAGTTTGCCTTCGGCCAATGCCGAAAACGGGATCATGACCCGAGGTTCCTCGCCATAGGCGACTTGGTCCCGCTCGATGGTGAAACCGTCTTCATTGACATCGGCAATCTTGCCGCGGAACCGCTTGCGGTTGTCGACCATGATCGACGTCTCGCATTTCACCAGATGGCCGGTCCAGCGAACGAAATCCGACTTGCGCACCATCGGCCGGTCGATGCCGGGCGAAGACACTTCGAGATGATACTCGCGATCGATCGGATCTTCCACATCAAGAACGGGTGAGATCGCCATGGAGACGGCCTCGCAGCCATCGACATCCATCGTGCCGTCATTGCGCTCGGCCATGATCTGCAGGGTCATGCCATTCAGGTTCAGCATGCGAACCCTCACCAGCCGATAGTCCATGGCGGTCAATACCGGCTCGATGATCTCGGCGATTCTCAGGTCGAGACCTGTCTCGACGATGAGACGCGGCTCGTGGTCTGTCTGCTGCATAAGCTCTCCGGTTCAATGCCCGCGTCCGTGATGCGGGTTGAAGCGATCGCCTAACAAAAAAGAGCGGGTCCGGTCGGGCCCACTCTTCATCGGACGATCAAGAATATGGCGTCCATATACGCCCTCGGCCCGGTAATTGCAAGGCATGCACTTTTTCTCCGGCAAAGCGCTGGAATTGGCACGTCCGATCTCTATAACCGATACATAGACCCGAAAGAGGAGCTAGGGCCACAACGTGCCGGATCGGATAGCAACGCTTGCGCCATTCAAGAACCCGACCTTTCGTATCATATGGATTGCGAGCCTTGCATCGAATTTCGGGGGTCTGATCCAGGCTGTGGGTGCGGCCTGGATGATGACCTCCATCTCCAGTTCGCAGGACATGGTGGCGCTGGTTCAGGCATCGACGGCATTGCCGATCATGATGTTCTCGCTGATTGCCGGTGCGCTTGCCGATAACTTCAATCGGCGCAGTCTCATGCTGACGGCTCAAGCCTTCATGCTGGTCGTGTCCGTGGTACTGACGGCTTTTGCCTATCTCGACCTGTTGACCCCCTGGCTTCTGCTGCTGTTCACCTTTCTTCTCGGCTGCGGCGTGGCGCTCAATAACCCGTCCTGGCAGGCGTCGGTCGGCGATATCGTCTCCAGAGACATGCTCCCGCAGGCGGTGACGCTGAACAGCGTCGGCTTCAACATAACGAGAAGTGTCGGACCGGCGATCGGCGGGGCCGTCGTGGCGGCTGCCGGCGCCGCGGCAGCCTTTGCCCTGAATGCCGCCAGCTATGTCGCGCTGATCTATGCCTTGATCCGCTGGAAGCCTGAACGGCGGGACGATAGCCTGCCGAGGGAAACGATGGCGCAGGCGCTTTCGGCGGGGCTTGGCTACGTCACCATGTCGCCCAACATTCTCAACGTGCTGTTTCGCGGGCTTCTTTTCGGCTTTTCTGCCAGCGTTGTTCTGGCGCTGTTGCCGGTCGTGGCGCGCGACCTCGTCGACGGTGGGCCACTGACCTACGGCATCATGCTCGGTGCGTTTGGCCTGGGCGCGATCGCCGGTGCCATGGCCAATTCCCGGCTCCGGGAAATCTTGTCCAGCGAACGGATCGTCCAGTTCGCGTTCCTGGGCTTTGCCGCAAGCTCCGCCATCATCGGCTTCAGCACCAATATCTGGCTGACTTCAGTCGTCCTGCTTGTGCCCGGTGCCTGTTGGGTTCTGGCCTTGTCGCTGTTCAACACGACGGTGCAATTGTCGGCGCCACGCTGGGTGGTCGGCCGGGCACTCTCGTTCTACCAGACGGCTACGTTTGGCGGTATCGCCGCCGGCAGCTGGATCTGGGGTCTTCTTGCCGAGGATCTCGGCATCTCGGCTGCCCTCAGCATTGCCAGCCTTGCCACACTGGCGGGCGCGCTCGCCGGCATCCGCACGCCATTGCCGCAATTCGCCGACGTGGATTTGAGCCCGCTCAATCGCTTCAATGCCCCCATGCTGAGGCTGGATTTGAAGCCGCGTAGCGGCCCGATCGTGCTGCAGATCGACTACGAGATCGACGACAAGGATATTCCGGAATTCCTCACCCTGATGGCGCGCCGACGTCGGGTGCGCATTCGCGATGGCGCACGCCAATGGGCCTTGATGCGCGATCTCGAACAGACCGATATCTGGACCGAAACCTACCATACGGCCACCTGGGCCGATTACGTCCGCCACAACCAGCGCCGTCTGCAGATCGATGCCGAGATCTGGGATCAGATCCGCAGGCTCCACAAGGGCGCGGACGGGCCGCGTGTTCATCGCATGATCGAACGGCAGGCAATCCCGCCGAGCGACGACATCTTCCACAAGCCGCATATCGACCTGCATCATTGATGTCGGTCGTTTCTACCTTAGTTTCGCCTTCAGCGATGCATCCGGATAACAGGTCGGCGCAAGTCCGGCCTTCGCCTGCCAGTCGCCGAGCGAACGCCGCGTCTTGAAGCCCGGCAGCCCGTCGACATTGCCGACGTCATAACCCTTGGCCACAAGGGCCTTTTGCATCGCAAGTACGTCGGAACGCAGCATCTTGCCGACATCACCCCAGTTCGCCTGGAAGGGACCGGCCCCATGGGCGATGCGATCGGCGAGATTGCCGATGAACAGCGCATAGAGGTCGGAATTGTTATATTGCTTGAGCACGTAGAAATTCGGCGTGACGATGAATTCAGGCCCGAAGCGGCCGGCCGGCAGCAGCATCATGCCGTCGGCCCTGAGTTCGGATGAGGGAAACGCCTTGTCGGAAATGCGCGCAATCCCGGTCGAAACCCAGGCAGAGATCGGCTTTGCAAGGTCCGGCCCCTCCTGCGCGCAGCTGACTTTGGCGGGGATCGATACCTCGAACCCCCAGTCGCGCCCGCGCTGCCAACCCTCTTCGTTGAGGTAATGGGCGATCGACGCGAGCGCGTCCGGCACCGAATTCCAGATGTCCGGATGCCCGTCGCGATCGAAGTCGACGGCGTATTTGAGATAGCTCGATGGCATGAACTGCGGCTGGCCGAGCGCCCCGGCCCATGAGCCCTTCATCTCTGTGGCCGTTGCATCGCCGCGCTGGATCATCGTCAGCGCCGCGATCAGTTCGTCGCGGAACATCTCCTTGCGGGTCGACATGAAGGCCTTGGTTGCCAGCACCTGGATCGCCGAATAGGGCATGCGCGCCTTGCCATAACCGGTTTCACGCCCCCAGATCGCGATCAGGATCTCGCCCGGAACGCCATACTTGGCTTCGATCTGCTTCAGCGTCGAGGCATAGGTCGATGCAAGCCCGCGGCCGGTCTCGGCCAGCATCTGCAGCCGTTTCTCCGAGAAATAGGCACCCGGAGAGGAAAATTCCGCCTGGCTTTGGTCCTGTTGTTTCGGCGGCTTGGAACCGGGCGGCACTAGATCGGGCAGATCCCAGTTCAGTGTCACGCCCTTGAAGGCGGCTTCGATCGTACGCTGCGAAATGCCGGCCTTGCGCGCTTGCGGGCCAAGATCGGTGGCGATCCATTGCTGGAACTGCCTCTCGACATCCGGCCTGTTCTGGGCAGAGGCGGGGAGCGGAAGAAGAAGTGCTGCGAAAGCCGCCAGAGCGATGAGTGTCTTGCGCATCGTTCCTCCTCAGATCGTCGTCCGGGCCCTGAGGGCGGCGGTCAGCGTGCCTTCATCGAGATAATCCAGTTCGCCGCCGACCGGCACCCCATGGGCAAGCCGGGTGATCTTCACGTCAAAATCGGAAAGCTGGTCCGTGATGTAATGCGCCGTCGTCTGACCTTCGACGGTGGCATTGACGGCGATGATGATCTCTTTCACCGTTCCCTCGCTCACCCGGTCGACGAGCGAGCGGATATTGAGGTCGTCCGGCCCGACGCCGTCGAGCGGCGAGAGCGTGCCGCCGAGAACGTGGTAGGCGGCATTCATCGCGCCGGCACGTTCCAGCGCCCAGAGATCGGACACGTCCTCGCAGACGATCAGCATCGAGTGGTCGCGGCGGATATCGGTGCAGACGGTGCAGGGATCGGACGTATCGACATTGCCGCAGCGCGAGCAGATCTTCACCTTATCATAGGCCTCGCCCATGGCATGTGACAGGGGGCCGAGCAACTGGTCCTTCTTCTTGATCAGATGGAGGGCCGCCCGCCGCGCGGATCGGGGGCCGAGCCCCGGAACCTTCGCCAGAAGCTGGATGAGTTTTTCGATTTCGGGGCCGGTGACTCGCTTTGCCATGACCTCCCTTTAGCCCATATGTCGGTTGAACGGAAAGACCGAAGGATCAATAAGGACAGGGCCTGCATGAAACTTCTGGCGATCTGCATGGGCCACGCGGAAAAGCTGGCCGGCCGCAATTATCGCACCGGCATCTACAAAATGCCCGTCGGTGGTCCCGTCATGGTCGACACACTTGGCCTGGTCGGAGATGCAGTCTGCAACCGCAAACACCATGGCGGTCCGGATCAGGCGATCCTGCTCGAAGGGTCTCTGACGCTGGACTGGTGGCGGTCCGAACTCGACCGGGAGGTGCCGTTCGGCACGTTCGGTGAGAATCTCGTGGTGCAAGGGCTCGATAACCGCGACGTGGCAGTCGGCGATCGTTTCCAAGTGGGCGCGGTGACACTTGAGGCGACCTGTCCCCGCTCGCCCTGCAATACGCTGGCAGCAAAGCTCGGCGACGCGAAACTTCTCAAGGCTTTCATCAGGGCCGGCCGCCCCGGCATCTATTGCAGGGTGCTGCAGCCGGGGTTGCTTTCGCCGGGCGCGCCGGTGGCCTGCCAAGCTTACGACGGCGAGCGTGTGAGCCTGCCGGAATTGTTGGCTTCACTCGGCGGTCGCCCATCCGATCGCGACAGGGCCCGTTTTCTCGCAAGTCCGATCGGCAGCCGCTGGCGGGAGAAACTTGCCGTGTGAAGTGGTCGGCATAAAGTCGAAGGCAGATCTTCCCGGTGTCAGCGCGTCGCGATCGCTGCGGCGGCACCGGCCATCGTGCCGGCGGAAATCCGGTTGACGATCCTCACCGCGCGCGGGCTTTTCAGAAACTGCCGGGCCTTGTTGGCAAGCATCGTCCAGACGATGTCGACCGTCGCCAAAACGGCCAGCATGGTTGCGACCAGTTCCAGCCAGCCGGCAAAGGTTATGCCGTTGAGATCGATGATCGACGGCAGAAGCGCCACGTAGAACATCATGATCTTCGGATTGCCGAGCGTCACGGTGAGGCCGGCAAGGAACATCTTCACGCTGGAGCGGTTTTCCGGCAGTTCGTCGGCCGCATCGCCCGGATCGGCGAGCCACATCCGGACGGCGAGATAGAGAAGATAGGCAACACCGGCCCATTTGATCGCCACGAAGACGAAATGGAAGCTTTCGGCAAGCGCCGAGAGGCCCGCCACGGCGAAGGATAGCCAGACGGCCTCGCCCACCCACATCGCCACCAGGAAAGGCAGCACGTCACGCCAGCCCTTGGCCAGCACACGTGAGACGAGCGCGGCAATGCTGGGGCCGGGAGACCCCGCCGCCACGAACAGCGCGGCGGCGAAAACAAATACGGAAGCCAGTGTCATCGGAACCTTCCTTCCGAAACCGGAAAATCAGAACGGCAGCTTCATGCCGGGCGGGATCGGCAGGCCGGCGGTCAGTTCCTTGGTCTTTTCGGCCGTGATCTGCTCGGCCCGGTCTTTTGCCGACTTGTGGGCGGCGACGATCAGGTCCTCGAGGATCTCGACATCGTCTTCCTTGAACAGCGACGGATCGAGCTTCAGGCCGAGCATCTCGCCCTTGCCGTTCATCTTGACGGTCACGAGACCGCCGCCGGCAGTGCCTTCGACTTCGAGAGCGGCGATATCCGCCTGCATCTTCTCCATCTTGGCCTGCATTTCCTTGACCTTGCCCATCATGCCCATGATGTCGCGCATCGGTAATTCCTCTTGAACGTTTTTTATAGATCTTCGATGTCGTCGCCGGGCAGGATATCGCCCTCGGCGGATTCTGCGGTCGCCGGCGGCGGTGCATCCTCGATGTCATTGTCCTCTTCCGAGGCGCGGATCCTGACGTCGGTGATCTTGGCGCCGGGAAACTGCGACAGGATCGCCATCACGTCCGGATCGGATTTGGCGTCTGTCAGCCGCGCCTCGCGGGCATTGGCATCGGCCTCAACCAGCGTCGGCTCGCCTTCTTCCTTGCTCAGCGAGACGATCCAGTGGATGCCGGTCCATTCCTTCAGCTTGACGCCGAGTTCGCCGGGCAGCGTGCCGGGGCCGCTATCCGTCATGCGGATATCGAGCCGGCCCGGCTCGATCTTCACCAGCCGGACGAAATTGCGCACCAGTGCCTTCAGCCGCGCATCCCGGTTCTGGGTGCAGAGATCGACCACATCATGCAGCGAACGGACGGGCACTTTAGGCTCCGGCTTTTCGCTCGGGCGCTCCTCGATGCGGCCCACAGGCATGGCTTGCAATCCGGTATTCGGCACGGCTTTCAGCATGGCCGTGGGTCCACCGGATGTCGGTCGCGATCCGCCCATGTCGATGCCACGAGCGTTGATCGAACCCTGCGGACCTTGCCCCATCGGCGCTCCACGCCCGTTGCCGCCACCATTCTGCACACCGTTGCCATCGCCATTGGCGAATTCCGCAAGCCGGCGTGCGGCATCCTCGGGCGAAGGAAGCGATGCGGCATGGGTGAGCCGGATCAGCACCATTTCGGCGGCCCCTGCCGGGCGCGACGAACCTTCGGCCTCAGGAATGCCCTTGAGAAGCATCTGCCAGATGCGCGACAGGGCGCTGACGGCGACGGTTTCCGAAAACTCCCGACCGCGCACGCGTTCGACTTCGCTCAGCGAAGGATCGTCGGCAGCCTCGGGAATATATTTGAACCGGGTGACGAGATGGGTGAAATCGGCAAGATCCGTCAGCACCACGACGGGGTTCGCACCCGCTTCGTATTGCGCGTTGAATTCCGAAAGTGCCGCCGTGATATCGCCCTTCACCACATGCTCGAACAGGTCGACGATCCGGGCGCGGTCGGCAAGGCCCAGCATGCTGCGAACGGTATCCGCATGCACGCTGCCGCCGCCATGGGCAATCGACTGGTCGAGCAGCGACAACCCGTCACGCGCGGATCCTTCGGCCGCGCGCGCGATCATCGCCAGCGCTTCCTGTTCGGCCGGAATGCCTTCCTTTTCGAGAATGGTGGAAAACAGCCCGACGAGATCGGCAGCACTGATGCGGCGCAGGTCGAAACGCTGGCAGCGCGACAGCACGGTGATCGGGACTTTTCTGATCTCGGTGGTCGCGAAGATGAATTTCACATGCTCCGGCGGCTCTTCAAGGGTTTTCAGCAACCCGTTGAAGGCCTGCGTCGACAGCATGTGCACTTCGTCGATGATATAGACCTTGTAGCGCGCCGAGACCGGACGGTAGCGCACCTGCTCGATGATCTCTCTTATGTCGTCGATACCGGTATGCGAGGCGGCGTCCATCTCGATCACGTCGACATGCCGGCCTTCCATGATCGCCTGGCAATGTTCACCGGGTTCGCGCAGATCGATCGTCGGGCGGTCGATGTCAGCGGTCTTGTAGTTCAATGCGCGGGCGAGAATGCGGGCGGTCGTCGTCTTGCCCACCCCGCGAACGCCCGTCAGCATGTATGCCTGTGCAATACGGCCGGTTTCGAACGCGTTGGTCAGCGTGCGAACCATCGGCTCCTGGCCGACCATCAGATCGGAGAAATCCTTCGGGCGATACTTGCGGGCAAGCACCCGATAGGCGCTGCCGGCCGTGGCCGTCGAAGAAGGGGTGGATGATGTCGGCCCGCTGTCGCTCATAAGGTCCTGACTATAGGCCGAAAAGGCCGCCTGTACGGGCCATTCCGGCTGTCAGGAGATCTTGACCGGGCCGGATGTTGACCAAGATGAGAAGGTGGGAGGCTGGCACGGCGACCCGTGCCGGGCTCGTTAGGGCTGCTTCCTTCCGGACCTGACCCGGTTGGCGAGTGGCTCGTCCACCACCAACCTCCCGCCGCACATATCGTCAATAACGCTTCCAAATGCAAGCCAACCCTGTAAAAAACTATCAGCGCTGAAAATCACAACAACGAAAAGACCGGGAGGGATGCGTGAGCGGGTTTCAACTGGATGCACGGCTGGCGAGGGATACCGAGCTCGTCACGAGCCTCGGCCTCTGTCAGCTCAGGATGATGAAGGACAGCCGCTGGCCCTGGTTCATGCTGGTGCCGCAGCGAAACGGCGTCAGCGAACTCTTCGATCTGACGCCGCTCGATCAGGCGCTTCTGACCTTCGAAACCAATATGGTGGCAGCCGCTCTGAAAAAGACGACATCCGCCGAAAAGATCAATGTCGCGGCGATCGGCAATATTGTCCGCCAGCTGCATGTGCATATCGTCGCACGGTTCGACGGGGATCCGAACTGGCCCGGCCCGATCTGGGGTTTCGGCCAGGCGGAAACCTATGATGAAGCCCGCAAGCAATCCCTGATCAAAAGCCTGATGGAAAATCTCGCATCATGACAAAAAACCTTTTCGAATCGGATGCTCCGCACCCCGAGCCAAGCAACCTGACCGCTTTCGCCGGTAACAGGCTCGACCGGCGGGCGGAATATCGTGGCGACGACTGTGTCGCCGAGGCGCTTGCCATCGAAGGTACCCATATTCTGGCCTTCACTGCCGGCAAGCTTATCCTCAAGCATGATGATCAGGTTCTCGATCCGCTGTTCGCGGCCTATGAGCTGGCAGAGCTCAAGCCGGACTTCGACAACGCCATCCTGCTCGGTTACCGCGAGAGCGGTGAGCCGCGCGTCGCCGTGCCGGTTCAGGTTGCTGCCGATGCGTTGGCAAGCCACTTCAAGCCGACGGAAGCCCGCGCCCTCTATCGTGAGGCGCTGCTCGATGAAGAGCTGCAGGGCGAAGTCGCCCAGGCTGTCTCGCTTCTCGCCTGGAATTCATCCAATCGCTTCTGCGGCAAATGCGGCTCGCCGACCGAAATGAAGATCGGCGGCTACAAGCGCATCTGCACCGCATGCCAGCACATGATCTTCCCGCGCACCGATCCTGTGGTGATCATGCTGACGGTTGATGCAGAAAACGACCGCTGCCTGCTGGGCCGCAGCCATCATTTCCAGGAGGGCATGTATTCCTGCCTTGCCGGCTTCGTCGAGCCGGGCGAAACGGTCGAGCATGCCGTGCGCCGAGAAACCTTCGAGGAATCCGGCGTCGAGGTCGGCCGCGTCCGCTACCACGCCTCCCAGCCATGGCCGATGCCGCATTCTCTGATGATCGGGTGCTATTCCGAGGCCGTCTCGACCGAGATCGTGATCGACACCCAGGAAATGTCGGATGTTCGCTGGTTCACCCGCGAAGAGGTGAAAGGCATGCTGGATGCCGGCCCGGACATCAAACCCTTCGGCCCGGCCAAGGGCGCCATCGCCTATCGGCTGATGAAGGACTGGATAGATTGGCCGGCTTAGGTCGGCCAGTCACCACGAGTGGCCTTAGCCCTTCTGCAGCGTTCCGCGCATCGGGTGGCCCTTGTAACTGCCGAGGATGCGGACCTTTTCGGAGAAGAAACGCAGTTCTTCCAGCGCGCGGCGCACCGGTGCGTCGTCCGGATGGCCCTCGATATCGGCATAGAACTGTGTCGCCACGAATTTGCCGCCGAGCTGATAGCTCTCAAGCTTCGTCATGTTGATGCCGTTCGTCGCAAAGCCGCCCATCGCCTTGTAGAGCGCGGCCGGGATGTTGCGGACATTGAAGACGAAGGTGGTGACGATCACGTCGTCCGGGCTGTTCCGCTGCACCCATTTCTCGTCACGCGACAGCACGACGAAGCGGGTCACGTTGTTTTCCGTATCCTCGACGTTTTCCTGAAGGATCTCCAGTTTGTAGAGATCGGCTGCCAGCCGCGGCGCAAGCGCTGCCATGGAGCGGTCGCCTTTCTCCGAAATCATCTTGGCGGCGCCTGCCGTATCGCCCGCGACAACGGCTTTCCAGCCGTTGGCACGAATGATCTTGCGGCACTGGCCGAGCGCATGGATATGGCTGTGCACGGTGCGAATCTCGTCATGGGTGACACCCGGCAGCACCATCAGCTGGAAGCGGATCGGCATGAAATATTCGCCGACGATATGCAGTCGCGATTCCGGCAGGAGCGTATGAATGTCGGCCACGCGACCGGCAATCGTGTTCTCGATCGGGATCATCGCCAGGTCCGACTCGCCGCTTTCGAGCGCCTGGAAAGCGTCCTCGAAGGTCGGACAGGGCAGCGGCTCCATGTCCGGAAACATGTCGCGGCAGGCCATGTCGGAATTTGCGCCATGGTCGCCCTGGAAGGCGATGCGGTTGGTGATCGTCGACATTGAAAGCCTCGTCAGGATTGGCGGGAGAGGAGGATGGCGCGGGCCTTTTCCAGATCGGCGGGCGTATCGACGCCGAGCGGGATCGAATGGACGATCTCGGCATCGATCCGCATCCCGGCCTCGAGCGCCCTCAACTGTTCCAGCTTTTCGCGCAGCTCGAGCGGCGACGGACCAAGCGAGACGAACTTTTCCAGTGCCGCGCGCCGGTAGGTATAGAGCCCGATATGGTGATAGAGCGGGCCGTTGCCATAGGGCGCGGTCGCGCGGGTGAAATAGAGCGTCTTCAGCCGCGTATCCGACAGCGGTGAGCCGACGATCTTGACCACGTTCGGATTGGTCTTTTCGTGTTCGTCGGTGATCTCGACGGTCAGCGTCGCGATGTCGGTGGACGGGTTGTCGAGCGGCCGCAGCGATGCGCGCACGACTTCCGCCTCGACCGTCGGCAGGTCGCCCTGCACGTTGATGATGACCTCCGCTTTTCCGTCCGGATCGGCTTTCTGCAGTGCCTCGAAAATCCGGTCGGAGCCCGACTGGTGGTGCTGGCTGGTCATGACGACATCGAAACCGGCGGCCTGGACCACATCGAAGACCACCTGCTCGTCCACCGCCACGACGACGCGGCCGACTTTTGCCTCCTGCGCTCGCTTGGCGACCTGGATGATCATCGGAAGACCGGCGATATCCGCCAGAGGCTTGTTCGGAAGGCGTGTCGAGGCCATCCGGGCCGGGATCATCACCAGGGTTTTTTCTTCTGCCGGTTGTGTCATCATGGCCTTCTATTTTGGCGTCAAGAGTGTCAAATAGTCTCGATCGCCAGACTTTGTTTCCATTTGCAACGATTTGGCAAAAGACATAGCTTCCGCGCGATTGCAAGATGGCCGTTTGTACCTGGGGTTGGGCCGGGGGAATTTGCCCAACGGGATCTAGCCAACGGGTTGGGAGAGGAGCTCTTGAATGAACCCCTACATCAATATGTCGGTGGGTGCTTTGCTTGCCACGATCTTCGTGATGATGACAGTCTCGATTGCGTCAGAAGGTATTTTTCATTCGTCGGCTCCGGTAACGCCCGGTTTTGCCATTGCTGCCGCTGAGGAGCCGGCAGCAGGCGCGGGCGGCGGCGAGGCGGCTCCGGCATCAGTCCCGGTCGGTCAGCTTCTGGCAAATGCCGATGCGGGCGCAGGGGCTACGATCTTCAAGAAGTGTCAAAGCTGTCATTCCGCAGAGAAGGGAGGCCCCAACAAGGTAGGGCCTGACCTCTGGGGCGTTGTCGGCCGGCCGGTGGCCACTCACGAAGGGTTCTCCTATTCGGCCGGGATGAAGGATTTCTCCAACGGTGGCCAGGAAACCTGGACTTTCGATCACCTGAACCATTTCCTGACGGCACCCAAGGCCTTCGTGAAGGGCACGGCCATGGGCTTTGCCGGGCTCAAGAACGACAAGGAACGGGCCAACCTGCTCGCCTATCTGCGCGAACAATCGGATAACCCGCTGCCTTTGCCGGATGCCAACGCACCGGCGCCGGCCACGAACTGATCCGGTTAGGGCGACAATCGCGAGCGCCCGGCATGGCTGGCGCTTTGCGTCCGGAGCTGCATTGAATCAAAGAGATAGAATAATTTCGCGACTCAAAGAAAAGCGAAATTGCTCTACGTGAGGAGCCATGCCCAGAAGCTGACGGAGGCCACGCCGAAGGCGGTGGTGATACTGATCACCGAGGCTGCGAGGCTCTGGCCGGAGCGGAACCTCTGGGCGATCAGCCAGGCGTTGATTCCGGTGGGGACCGAGGCGGTCAACACCAGTGCGGCGGTCCAGTCGGGCCTCAGGTCGAGCATCCGCCCCGAGAGGAAGACACAGGCGGGCAGCAGGAAAAGCTTGAGCACTGCTGCGCTGGCCGAGAGGTTCAGATCGCCCTTCACCGAATAACGCGTCAGTGCCATGCCGATCGAGATCAGCGCGGCCGGGCTGGCCGATGCCGCGATCTGGTCGATGACCATGCGCAGCGGTCCCGGCATCGAAAGTCCGGAAATATTGACGATCAAGCCGAGGACGAGTGCGATCACCAGCGGATTGCGGGCAAGATTGGACCCGACCTGCTTCAACACGGCGGCAACGCTGCGCGCTGCCGTCCCGTCAACCTTGGCGGCCGCCCCTTCCATCAGGATCGTGCCGACGATCATCATGATCGGCAGGTGGATGGCGAGCAGGATGGACAATGCCACCAGCCCGTCTTCGCCTACGATGTGGGACACCAGAGGCAGGCCTATGAAGACGTTATTGGCAAAACTGCCGGACATGCCGGCAATCACGGCGATCTTGGCGTCGCGTCGGAAAATCCGCTTTGCAATGAAATCCCCGATCGCCCAGGTGATGGCGACCCCGATGAAATACGCGGTCCACAGCCGAAAGGGCGAAACCCCCTGGAAATCCGCCGTTGCCAACGTGTCGAAGATCAGCATCGGAACAGCGATCTTGAACACGAATTCACCCAGCGCATCGCCGGTTTCGGCCTTCAGCACGCCGGATTTCGCGATTAGCCAGCCAAGAAAAATAAGAATGAAGACGGGGAGAACGTTTGCGAGAACTGCAGACACGAGCGGACCTTGGAAAGAATTGGTCCTATGCATCTATCGCATAAGTACACGTGCGACAAATGCGTGATTTGCAACCGTGACTTGATTTGGCGGCCCACACCATTGCTGACCAGGGTATCCGGTAGTCAGCCGCCAGTACATCCGTGACAGCCAACCAACCCGGACACCTGCACCATACGTTGCATTCATGACTGCTGCATGACGGACGGCAAATAAATGCCGTGGGGCTAGAACATGTTTTTCCTTCCCTTGGCTGGAAAAGGCCTCTACCCATGGCGCAGCTACAGACCAAAAGGATGACGAGTGAATGCCGAAGTTCGACGTGCTGGCCATTGGCAATGCCATTGTTGATATTCTTGCCCGCTGCGATGACAGTTTTCTCGAAGAGAATGCCATCATCAAGGGCGCGATGAACCTGATCGATGCGGACCGCGCCGAACTTCTCTATTCCAAGATGGGACCTGCCGTGGAAGCCTCGGGCGGTTCGGCCGGCAACACGGCTGCGGGTATCGCAGGCTTCGGCGGTAAGGCCGCTTATTTCGGCAAGGTTGCCGAAGACCAGCTGGGCGGCATCTTCCAGCACGATATTCGCGCCCAGGGCGTTCACTACCAGACAGAGCCGCAGGGCCTGAACCCGCCGACAGCCCGTTCCATGATCTTCGTCACGCCGGATGGCGAGCGTTCGATGAATACCTATCTCGGCGCCTGCGTCGAACTCGGTCCCGAACATGTCGAGGAAGATGTCGTTGCGGAATCGAAGGTGACCTATTTCGAAGGTTACCTGTGGGATCCGCCGCGCGCCAAGGAAGCGATCCGCGAGGCGGCCCGCATCGCCCATGACAATGGCCGCGAAGTCGCCATGACCTTGTCCGATCCCTTCTGCGTCGGTCGTTACCGCGCGGAATTTCTCGACCTGATGACATCCGGCACGGTCGACATCGTTTTCGCCAACAAGCACGAACTCCTCTCGCTCTATGAGACGGAAGATCTCGAACTGGCGCTCGAAAAGATTGCGGCAGATTGCAAGCTGGCGGCCGTGACCATGTCGGAGGACGGCGCAATCGTCGTTCGCGGCAAGGAGCTTGCGAAGATCGCAGCCTTCCCGATCGAGGAACTGGTCGATACGACCGGTGCCGGCGATCTGTTCGCCGCAGGCTTCCTCTATGGCTACACGCAGGACCGTTCGCTGGAAGATTGCGGCAAGCTCGGCTGCCTCGCCGCCGCCGTCGTCATCCAGCAGATCGGCCCGCGGCCGATGGGCTCGCTGAAGGAAACGGCATCGCAGGCAGGCCTTATTTAAAGGCCTCGCCCGGATAGACGCCCCAGACCTCGGCCTGGGCGACCCAGCCCTCAGTGCCACTTGCCTCCGCCTGGCACCAGTCGCCGTTGCATTCCTTGACGGTCAACTGGACGCCCGGCTGGAGCTTGGCGACGATGGCAGCAGAGCTCTGCGGGTCGCGGCGCATGTTGACATAGATATCCGGCCCCTTGCCGCGCATCCACGGCGCGGCGACGGCGGTGCGCTCGCCCGAAAGCAGCGCCTGATTGACCCAGCCCTCGGTACCGTCGGCATCGCGGACCCGGCGCCAGTTGTCGTATTCCTGGATGATTTCCATCGGTACGCCGGCCTTGGTATACATCCAGGAAACCGCGTAATCGGTGCTTGGCCCGATGCGGATATTGACCTTCCTGGATTTCAGGCTGGCAAAGCGCGGCAGCGGAAGCCCGCTCGCACCCTTGGCAGCCGTCTGCGCATAGACCGGCACGATGGCTGAAAGCGTCGCGATCAGGGGAAAGCAGATGGCGATGAAGACGATGAAGAGGCGGCGCATTTTCGGGGATCCTGGCTGGTGATCCTTGGATGTGCCGCAGGGCCCGTTGCGAGTTTTGTTTGTCTTCGCCGATGGGTCTGATAGAACGCCCGAGGATAGGATCGACTATCGCGCGACTTGGTTAATGACCTGCTAAAACTGCGGTGGCGGATTGATGACGGCGAAGAAAAGACCCAGGGTTTATATCACGCGCAAGCTGCCCGACGCGGTCGAGACCCGCATGCGCGAACTCTTCGATGCCGAATTGAACATCGACGATCGTCCCCGCTCGCGCGAGGAACTGGCCGCGGCGCTCGCGACGGCCGACGTTCTGGTTCCGACCATTGCCGACCGCATCGACGCCGAGTTGCTTGCCGCCGCCGGCCCGCAGATGAAGCTGATTGCGGGCTTTTCCAACGGCACCGATCACATTGATGTCGATGCCGCCGCCGAACGCGGCATCACCGTTACCAACACGCCGAACGTGCTGACCGAAGATACGGCCGACATGACCATGGCGCTCATTCTGGCCGTCAACCGTCGGCTGGCGGAAGGTGCCCGCATCCTGACCGATGCTCCCGGAGACTGGGCTGGCTGGAGCCCAACCTGGATGCTCGGCCGCCGTATCTGGGGCAAGCGAATCGGCATTATCGGCATGGGCCGCATCGGCACTGCCGTCGCCCGCCGCGCCAAGGCTTTCGGTCTTTCCATTCATTATCACAACCGCAAACCGGCCAGTCAGGCGATTGTCGACGAGCTGGAGGCAACCTATTGGGACAGCCTCGACCAGATGCTGGCCAGGGTCGATATCGTCTCCGTCAACTGCCCGTCGACGCCGGGCACTTTCCATCTTCTCTCCGCACGTCGGCTGGCGCTGATGCAGCCAACCGCGATCATCGTCAACACCGCCCGCGGCGACATCATCGACGAGGCTGCGATGATCAAGCTCCTGCGCGACGACAAGATGGCCGGCGCCGGCCTCGACGTTTACCAGAACGAGCCGTCGATCAATCCGAAGCTCGTCAAGCTCGCCAACCAGGGCAAGGTCGTGCTTCTTCCCCATATGGGCTCGGCCACGATCGAGGGCCGCATCGACATGGGCGACAAGGTCATCATCAATATCAGGGCGTTTTTCGACGGCCACCGTCCGCCGAATCGCGTTCTGCCGGGCCGCAACTGATCCGGCTCGAATTCAGTGTGTTGGATTCGGGGCCTAAACTCAGGTCCCAAATCCAGGTCATTGAGTCAGGCCAACGCCTTCTGCATCTCGATGAAAGTAATCCGGTCGAAGCCCGGATGAGATTTTTCGGCCGTCTTGCGGAAGCCCCAGCGGCCGAATGTGTCGTGATTGCCGGTGAGTTCTATACGCGTTTCCAGCCGCAATGCCGGCAAACGTCGCTCCTCCGCTACCCTTTCGGCGACCGTCAGCAATTGCCTGCCGATCCCCTTGCCCTGCTGGCCGGGCGCGACGGCGAGTTTGCCGACATAAAGGCAGCCGTTCTCGGGCTTGAGAAACACGCAGCCCACCAGCTTTTCGCCTTCAATGGCGGCAAAGGCGATTTCGTCGACAGCCTTCTGCGCCAGCGATGCGAGCGTCAGGCGATGCGCCGAGGATGGCGGGTCGATCACATCATCCATATAGGCGAAGGAGGATAGAATGAGCGCCATGAGCTCGTCCCATCGGCCGAAGCCCGTATCGATCCTGGTAATTTCGATCATTCAGCGGCTGCCTTTCCCTTACGCTTGTACTTGATGACGTCGAACCGCGCCGAAAGCGCATCATAGAGCATCAGCCGCCCGACAAGCGGATCACCGATGCCGGTGACGAGCTTGATCACTTCCATCGCCATCAATGTGCCGATCACGCCGGTCAGCGCGCCGATAACGCCTGTCTCCGCGCAGGCCGGGATTAACCCTTCCGGCGGCTTTTCGGGAAAGAGGTCGCGATAACCCGGATAGAACGCTCCATCCGCGCCCGTCTCATAGGGCTTCAGCACGGTGAGAGAGCCGTCGAACCGTCCTACCGCGCCGGTGACGAGCGGAATTTTCGCCGCTTCAGCCGCATCGGCGGCAGCGTAGCGCGTATCGAAATTGTCCGATCCGTCGACAAGCAGATTGAAGCGCGACAGGTGACACATGGCCCAGTCGGCCGAAAACCGCTCCTCGAAATCGATGACGCGCACATGCGGATTGAGCCGTGCAATCTTTTCCCGCGCGCTGCGGGTTTTCATCTCGCCGATCGTGCCTGAATCGTGGATCACCTGTCGTTGCAGGTTTGAAAGCGACACCCGGTCGTCGTCGACAATGCCGATCGTGCCGATGCCGGCAGCCGCCAGATATTCGAGCACCGGAGCGCCGAGCCCGCCAGCGCCGATGACGAGCACGCAGGCTCCCTTCATCTTCTGCTGCCCCGTGCCGCCGATCTCCGGCAACAGAATGTGGCGGCGATAGCGTTCGATCTCGTCCCGGCTGAGGACCGGGGCCGCGGCATCTTCTGGCATATTGTCCATGTCTATCACCATAGCATCGGCACTCGCATCCGGTAAGCGGAGTTTATTGCCCGTTGCTTTGTGTCACGTTGCCGCGGCTGACGGTGAAGAACTGTGCCCGTTCACCGAGCGCCGCAAACATCGAACGGTCCGTTCCGGTCATGAAGGATTGTCCGCCGAGCCCGTCGACGAGATTGAAGAGTGTCGCGCGCCGGCCCTCGTCGAGATGGGCGGCGATTTCGTCGAGAAGCAGGATCGGCGCATAGCCCGTCATGTCGGCCGTCAGTCGGGCATGGGCAAGGATCAATCCGATCAGTAGCGCCTTCTGCTCGCCGGTCGAACAGCGGGACGCCTCGATGTCCTTTTCCCGATGCCTGACGAGAAGATCGCTGCGATGCGGCCCCTCCAGGGTGCGGCCGGCTGCGGCATCTCGCCCGCGCCCGTTGCGAAGTGCGGCGACATAATCATCTTCGAGATCGGCCGCCGGGCGGTCCATGCGCCCGTCCATGAAGCCGTCGAGCGACAGGACCGGGGTTGGAAACGGCGTCTCGTCCGAACTTGCCGAAAGCGATTGAAGCAGGCCGAGCATCTCGTGGCGGGCGACGGCCATGGCGATGCCGAGTTCGGCCATCTGTGCCTCGATGGCCGAAAGCCATGTCTGGTCGAACCGGCCTTCCGACAAAAGCTTGTTGCGGCTGCGCATGGCGCGTTCGAAGTCGCTGGCCCTCCGGCCATGCGCCGGATCGAGCGACAGGACCAGCCTGTCGAGAAACCGCCGGCGGTCGGAGGAGGAGCCGGTAAACAGACCATCCATCGAGGGCGTCAGCCATAGCACGTTGAGGTGGTCGGAGAGTTCTTCGGTGGATTTTGCCGGCGTGCCGTTCATCCTCACCTTGCGGCTGACGCTTTCTCCCTCGCCAGGTTCGATGCCGGTGCCGATCGCCACTTCACCATCCATTCCCTCGACATCGGCAAAGATCGCAAAGCCGCCATCCGCGCCGACCCGCGTCACATCCGTCAGCACCGAGCGCCTGAGGCCGCGACCAGGGGAGAGGAAGGAAACGGCTTCGAGCAGGTTGGTTTTGCCAGCACCATTGTCACCCGTCAGCACCACATGCCGGCCGTCGAGCGTCAGCGAAACCGCCGCATAATTGCGGAAATCGGTAAGCTTGAGCCGGGAAAGAAATGTTTTCTGCGCCATTGGGAATCGCGGTTTGTCGTTGCAATGGAGCTAAGGATTCAGGCCGGATAAGGCAAGTTCGTTTCTTGCAGGGCCGATTTATCGAGCAACGACGAAGTGCGATCATTAGAATATCGACAACAAGTTATAATTAATGAAAACCTAGGGTGCTTGGCTAACAGCCCTTTAAAGGATGATCCCTAGAAGTTGTATTCTAGAAGGCTGCCCATGTTTCCTTGGTCGGTCAAAAATCCGATTGGGGGAAATATGACAAGCCAGGATCAGAAGGCTGCGCTCACGGAGCGGCTGGACTTCGTAGGGCTCGGAGAAGCTGAACGCCGCTACCTCGCCAAGGTGCAACCGCTGGTCCATGAGGCAATCGGCCCGTCGCTCGATGCCTTTTACAAGAAGGCGAAGGCTCATCCTCATACGGCGAAATTCTTCGCCAGTGATGCCCACATTGCCCATGCGAAGGGCCGGCAGGCCACCCATTGGGACGTCATCTCGTCTGGCCGTTACGACGGCGATTATGTCGATGCTGTCTCTGCCATCGGCAGGACGCACGCGCGTCTCGGGCTCGAGCCGCGTTGGTATATAGGTGGCTATGCTCTCATTCTTGACGGGATTATCCGGGCGGTCGTCAAGCAGGAATTGCAGGGCTTTCTGGTGCAGAAGAAGGGTGCAGTGGTGGCCGACCAGATTTCGGCCGTCGTCAAGGCGGCCATGGTCGACATGGATTACGCCATCTCCGTTTATCTCGAAGCGCTCGAAAGTGACCGCAAGAAGGTCGAAGCCGAGCGCGTTGTGGCAAGGCAGGAGCAGGACGGTGCTTTGGCGGCTCTGGGTGATGCACTGAAGGACCTTGCGGCCGGCGACCTGACCGCTGAACTTTCCCAGCAACTCGCGCCGCATTTCGCCGGCCTGAAACAGAACTACAATTCGTCGGTCGCAGCCCTCGACGCGGCCATGGGCGAGATCAACCAGTCTGTCGATCAGGTACAGGCAGAGGTTGTCGATATTTCTTCCGCCGCCGACAATATGGCCAAGCGGACGGAAAAGCAGGCGGCCTCCCTGGAAGAGACGGCTGCGGCGCTGGAGGAAATCACGGTCCTGTCGGGGCAGGCGGCTGAGCGTACTCGCGAAGTGCAGACCATCATCCGCGAATCGGCTGTCGAGACGCAGAAGAACGGTGAAGTCGTGCACCAGGCCATCGCCGCCATGGGCGATATCGCCGAATCGTCCCAGAAGATGACGCAGATCATCGGAGCGATCGACGAGATCGCTTTCCAGACCAATCTTCTGGCGCTGAATGCCGGCGTCGAGGCCGCACGCGCTGGCGAGCAGGGTAAGGGATTTGCAGTCGTTGCCCAGGAGGTTCGCGAACTGGCGCAGAGATCTGCGGCTGCGGCCAAGGAAATCAAGGAGCTGATCGACCGCTCCTCCGGAGATGTCCAGCGCGGCGTTGATCTCGTCAACCGGGCAGGCGAGGCCCTGACGGGCATAGGTTCGAGGGTGAAGTCGATCGACGAACATATCATGTCCATCGCCAAGTCGGCTGAGGAACAGGCCTCGGGGATCGACGAGATCAACGCCTCGATCCGCAGCATGGACCAGATCACCCAGCAGAATGCCGCGCTGATGGAAGAAGCAAATGCCTCGGCCCAGAGCCTGGTCGGCATCAGCCGCAGCCTCGCAGCGCTGGTTGCCCGTTTCCGTATCAGCTCAGTGCCCGGCATGCGGCAGCAGGAGCGGCCGCGACTTCGCGCCTGATCGAGGCGCGCTTCAAATCCTCAATTCGCAATCGCCCGGAAAGTCGTTTCGATTTTCCGGGCGATGCGTTACAGCATGTCTCCCGAAAGTGGTCACCGGTTTCGGGGTAAAGACATGCGCAAAAACAGACAGCTAAAGCGCGGTAAGCGGTCTCAAAGATCGCGGCCTGCTTTCGATGGCTGTTTGACGGAAACTTCCAACCCGGTGGCCAGAGGATTGTGACGTGAGCGACGAGACCAGATTGATGCAGCTTGAGGAATTGGCTGCCCATCAGGCGAGGGTGATTGACGAACTCTCCGACCAACTCGCAGAGCAGTGGAAGGTCGTGGAGCAGACCCGTGCGAAGCTCGATCGGCTGACGGAGCGCTTTCTTTCGCTCGAAGAAGCATCCCGCGAAGCCGCGCCGATTACCAAGCCGCCGCATTACTGACTTGGCGTTTCCCCGCAAGCTTTGCCGTTGCCGCGCGATTCGTAAGAGTGATGGATGCGGCTGTAGTTGCAGCAGCAGATAAGAGCGCTGCAGAAAAACAAAAAGGCCGGGGCAAGCCCGACCTTTCCACTCCCGTTACCCGTGCCAGTACATCCGTGGTCACATCAAACGGGTCAGGCATTCCAGCGCGGCTGCGTTCAGGATCGTGTCGATCCGCGCAACTCTCTGGCTGTCATAGTCTCCCGGAGAGATTAACATATCGTTAAACGGACACGTTTCTGTCCCGGGACGGTACGGTTGCCCATATTCGCCATGTGCAGGCCATCCATGTGGGGCCTTGCATGCGCTGTATGCCGCTGTGGTGAAAATGGGGAGGCGCCTCGGTCCATTCAAGACCCGTCGCCAAAGGCCCTGGAGGAGGGCGCAGCAGAAAGGTTCGCGGCCGCATGGCAGCCGCGAACCGGGATATATTAGGCAGCCTGCAGCTGGTCGGCGGCAACCTTGCCCGAACGGCGGTCCGTAACCAGTTCGAAGGAAAGCTTCTGGCCGTCCTTGAGCTGGCCGAGGCCTGCGCGCTCTACTGCGGAGATGTGAACGAAAACGTCAGCGCCGCCATCATCCGGAGAAATGAAGCCGTAACCCTTGGTGGCGTTGAACCACTTGACAGTACCAGTAGCCATATCGATGCCTTTCCTTGCAATGACCGACAGTTCCTCCCGGCGGTCCGGAGGGAACAGATTGAACTTCGAACTTTGCAGAGTAGAACGTCGCAGGCGAGGCAATAGCCCAGTGCTGGCCATCAAACAAATTTCGATGCTACGCACTTAGGGCTTGCCCGGATTTCCGTCAAGATTTTTGCTGTCTCCAACCGCGAAGCCCGATCGAGCTATGCAATTATAGAGCGCGTCGACAAAAGCCTTTAAATATCAAATCTATACGCCTCTGTCGAAGGCACGGGCATTTGAGGCAGTCAGCAAGTTTGACGATAGCTAAGCCCGAATGCAGAAAGCCCGGCGCGGGAGGAGAGGCGCCGGGCTTCTGAAACTGACCAACAACCGGGAGGAGGAGGTGTTGTCGGTCCAATCGAGGACGCTGGGAGGAGGAGTGCGTCGCTCGATGATTTGACTATACAAGTTGGGAGCTTAAAAAACAGCCATGATTTCGCACCTCAGTTATGCGATCGATGCATGGCTCTCGCTGCCCTTGCATAAAAACAATCCATGCCCGATTGTCCCCGCCATGACCCTATCTTCCGTTAAAGCCTTCTTCGCCGCCAAAGCTCCCGATATCGACGTCATCGTCACGCAGGAAAGCTCCGCCACCGTAGCGCTTGCTGCGCAAGCCCATGGTGTCGATCCAGACCAGATCGCCAAGAGCATCTGCCTGCGAGCGGGAGACGAGATCATGGTCGTCGTGATGGCCGGTACGGCGCGGCTGGACAATAAGAAATTCCGCGCCCGGTTCGGCGCCAAACCGAGAATGCTCGGTGGAGACGAAGTCGTCGAGGTGACCAGCCATCCGGTCGGCGGCGTTTGCCCCTTCGGTCTGCCTACTCCGCTGCCGGTCTATTGCGACATCACGCTTCAGCGGTTTGCCGAGGTCGTTCCGGCCGCCGGGGCAATAAACGCAGCGGTCAGGATTGATCCGCTGCGCATGGTCGATCTGACCGGCGGGATCTGGATCGATGTGGCCCAGGATCCGACCGGGCCTGCCGCCGACTAGAAGCGGTCGCCGAGATAACGCTGATACCAGGCCTGCTTGGTTTCGACATTGGCAGAGGCCACCGCATAGCCGATGGCAAAGCCGACTGCGCCGATCAGCGTGAAAAGTGTCGTCGTCGCTGCTGGATGTTCCTTGATCGTGCCGGCCACCGAGCTTGCCTCGGACGACACGTAGCTTGCTGCACTGGTGGCGCGATCGCTCACGCGCTCATAGACGGCGCCGGTCTTTTCGGAAAGCAGTGAGCTTAGGCGGGCAATTTCGGAACGAAGCCCCTGGATCTCGTTTGCGATCTCCTGGCTCTCGCTCGGCTCATGGTCGAAAGAAGGGACTTTGCTTGGGGTGAAGCTTTTGACTGTGTCTGCCATGCCGGCCTCCTTGGTCGTGGATTGGGAGACCGTTCAACTTCCAGCCCGCCATTCGGTTCCCCGATGCAGCAAAAGATATGACGCAGATATTCTCAGCGGTCGTGAATGAGGGCTTGAATGAGCGCCGCCAGCTGTTCCTTGTCGGGTGATCCCTTCTGCATGGAATTGACAAGGATGAGAGCCAGCGCTTCGGCATCCGGGCTCGTTTTGTCGATGCCGTGTTCCCGGCAGGCTTCGTCGAATACATCCTGCAGCAGGGTGAGCTGTTCAGGACTGACTGGATTTCGGATCTGTTGCGCCGGCATCGAACCCTCCCGGTCGTTCGCCCACGGTCGGCAGCAATGTCCGACGTCTTGAGGGCAGGTCAAAAAAACAGCAGGCCAGCGTGCAATTCCGCCAAGCCTGCATGTGATGGAAAGATCCTTACCCGGGGCGCAATCTGTAATCCGCTTCGTGAATTGGCAACGACAAGTTAGAGCGGGTATAATTTTAGGGTTATCATCATTGCCCGCCTTCCTATTGCGCGCACGAAAAAGAAGGGCAGGCGAAAAATCTCGTCTGCCCTTCTTCCGGTCTCGTCTGCCTGCGATCAGGCCATTCCGGCCGGATCGCCCACCGGCAGAAGTGCCGGCTCAAGCGTCGGATCCTGTGGGTTCTTGCTGTCGCCCTTGTCCTGCGCCGGCGTCAACGGGGGCTTTTCCTGAACACGGTCAGGGATCCCGCCGGTTTCCACCGGGCCGCGTGGCGTGTCGGATGTCGGAACTGGTAGTGGATTTCGGTTCGGCATGTCCTGCCTCCTTTCGACTGTCTGAAAGTCCAACGGAGACGGGCTTGCTTGGTTCCAATCCTGGCTTATCACGCGTTTTGTTCCCGGCCATATGCATTTCCTGCACTGAGGACCGGACGCGTGGGTGGTGTGAGGAATTAAATTACTTGTGCATCCGCGCCGGAGAGTCTGGCCCGGCGCGGAGCGCAGGCTACTGGGTGATTTTCCGGCTTTCGGTGGCAGGTTTTGCGCTATCTGCCGGTTGATCCGCCTGCTTCATGTCTGTTTGTGCGGGCGGTGATGCGATGCTCGCAGTGGTGAACGTCCTGTCCACCTCGCTTGAGGCCGTGACCTTGTGGCCGGCGCAATCCGCAAATGCTGCGGATGACGTAAGGCCGAAGGCGGCAGCGGCGATGAGAAATGTTTTCATGCCATTCTCCTTTCGCTTGTTGCGCTGGACAGGATAGCAAGGTTGGGGCTGCAACCCAAATCACGAATGACCGTCAGGGTTGCGCCGTCTCCGCTGGTGTGTTTCGCGAGCAAAGCCCGATGTTCCGAAATCACATCAGCTTTTGCAGTATTTCCCGGCTGACGAAAATATCGGTCTTGCCCGCTTCATGGGCTGGATGGCTGAACTCGAATGAGGTTCGTTCCGACATCTCGAGCGCCTGCTTGAGATTGACGAGGCCAACGGGGATGCACCGGTCACCGCTTCTGATGACCGCTTCGACGATCTTGTTCATGTCTCTCTCCCTGAGCGCATGAGACCTTCAGCCGATCTCTATACTTTAGTATTTTTTGATATTACCAAATTCCCCATTGCCTGAAAAGCCTTGGTTTTCAGGCCAAAGCGGCCCGAACCGACACATAACGGAAAAGGTGAGGCCATTGTGTTTACTCTCTATTCGCCTTTTACCCCTCCTTAAATCGCCGCATTTAAAGTTCAGCGGAGATGAGACGGATTTGAAGGCCCGCTGAAACGGGCAGACACACGGGGGACCGCCTGCCCATATGGCAGAAAGAGGCCGATCAGACAGACGCGTAGAACCTTCCTTCGAAAGCTCGCAGGATGACGAGGACGAATTCCGCATTGAGGCGGATGACCGTATCGTCGGCCAGCGCAAATCGGTGAAGAGGGCGAAAACGCGCGTCGAGCCGGATCTTTCCGATGGCAGGCGCGAACGCAAGCGATCGCCGAAATCCGCGCCCCGCAAGGGACGCAGTGCTTCCGGCGGCGGCTTTCTCGCGTCCATTCGCAGATTGTTCTACTGGTGCATCGTGCTCGGCATCTGGGGCGTGATCGGCATTGGTGGCCTCGTCCTTTATTACGGCGCGCAAATGCCCGCCGCCAGCACCTGGGCCATCCCCGAACGTCCGCCGAACATGAAGATCACCGCCATCGATGGTTCGGTCATCGCCAATCGCGGCGCGACGGGCGGTGAGGCGCTGGCGCTTGAGGAAATGTCGCCCTATCTGCCGCAGGCGGTAATTTCGATCGAGGATCGGCGGTTCTATTCGCATTTCGGCGTCGATCCGGCCGGTCTCGCCCGTGCCTTCATCAACAATCTGACCGGCAGGCCGATCCAGGGCGGTTCGACCATCACCCAGCAGCTGGCGAAAAACCTCTTCCTGTCGCCGGACCGGACCTTCGAGCGCAAGATCCAGGAAGTGCTTCTGTCCTTCTGGTTGGAACACAAGTTCACCAAGGACCAGATTCTTGCCATGTATCTGAACCGCGTCTTTTTCGGCTCGGGTACGTACGGTGTGGAGGCCGCCTCCCGTCGCTATTTCAATAAATCCGCCCGTGATGTGAACCTCGGCGAGGCGGCGATGCTCGCAGGCATGTTGAAGGCGCCCTCGCGGCTGTCTCCTGCCCGCGATCCCAAGGCGTCGGAAGCGCGCGCCCAGGTCGTGCTCGGCACGATGCGGGAGGAAGGCTATATCACCGACAGCGACCTTAAGACCGCGATGGCCCAGCCGCCTGCAAAGGCCAGGAGCTATTGGTCCGGTCCCCAGCAATATGCGGCCGACATGGTGGTCGATGAGGTGAAGAGCCTGATCGGCGAACCCAAGGTCGACGTGACGGTCGAAACGACGATCGATTCCAAGCTGGAAGATGCTGCGAACAAGTCGCTCAACGATATCCTGAAAAAGGACGGCACCAAGGTCGATGCCTCGCAGGCGGCACTCGTCTCTGTCGACGCGACGGGCGCTATCCGCGCCGTCGTTGGCGGCCGCGATTACGCCCAGAGCCAGTTCAACCGGGCGTTCACCGCCAAGCGGCAGCCGGGTTCCGCCTTCAAGCCCTTCGTCTATGCCTCGGCACTCGAAGCCGGTTATGGTCCCGATACGATCATCAACGACGAGCCGGTCAAGATCGGCAACTGGACGCCTGAAAACTACGAGAAGGAATACAAGGGGCCGGTACCGCTCTCCTATGCGCTGGCGCATTCCTTGAACACGGTTGCAGCCCAGCTCGCAGTGGCAGTTGGCCCCGACAAGGTGGTGGCGATGGCGCATCGGCTCGGCGTCGAATCCGATATCCAGCCGAATGCGTCGATCGCGCTCGGCACGTCGGAAGTCTCGCTGGTCGAGCTGACATCGTCCTACGCCGCCTTCATGAACGGCGGCTACAAGGCCACCCCGCATATCGTCAAGAGAATCACCGATCCTGACGGCAAGGTCCTCTACGAGGCCGATTACAGCAATCCGCCGCGCGTTTTGAGCGAGCCGGTCGCCGCGACGATGAACAGCATGATGGCCGGCGTCATCCGCGAAGGCACGGGCCGGGCCGCCCGTCTCGATGGCTGGCAGGCCGCCGGCAAGTCCGGCACTACTCAGAATTCCCGCGACGCCCTTTTTGTCGGCTTCACCAGCATCCTGACCACCGGCGTGTGGTTCGGCAATGACGACGGCAGCTACATGAAGAAGGTGACCGGCGGCACGCTACCGGCCCGCGCCTGGAAGGAATACATGACCGTGGCGATGAAGGGCTATACGCCGACGCCGCTCTTCGGCTTCAACAATGGCCTGGCCCAGCCGTCCCAGCAGCAGCAACAGTCGCCGTCGACCAGCATCGGTGACATTATTTCCGGCATCATACCGGGCTCGGGACAGTCGCAGCCGAATTCGGTAGACAGTTTCCCGCCGGCGCCTCAGGCGCCCGGACAGGAGGCAATCTTGTCCCCGAGTCAGCCGCAGATTCGTTCGACCAACCCTCAACCGGTTCAGCAAAACGGGCAGGCTTCCACCTATCCGGCTCCTTCACAGGCAGCGGTCGAGCCGGCGCAGAGACGTTATCAGCAGCCGACACAGCAACAGCAACCATATCCGCAGGCTGCGAATCAGCCTCCGGCCGCAGTACCTTGCCCCTATGGCGACAATGCCGTCTGCAATACCGGCAATGGCAACACGGTCTATAGCAACAGGCCCACTCGCCAATACCGTAACGGCGGCACTGGCGATGCCCAGCAGGCAGGTGGATATCGCGACTATCGCCAGTATCGGGGGCCTTACGATGCCGAAGCTCCGGTACCCTCGGGCAATGTCGGCGGCGGTCCCGTTCCGCCCGGCGATGTGGGCGGTTATCAAGGGGCGGACGGTGGCCAGGTCTATCAACCGCAGCAGGCTCGGCGCACCACACTCCTCGATGTGATCATGGGGCAGTAGGGTTCCCGAAACAGCCAAGGGGCAAAACGCATTTTTTTGCCGGAAGGCTGGCGATTTCCTGCCTTGCAGTCGGAAAAACCCGTCCTTATATACGCCGCAGGATAGCAGCGATTGCTGCGAAGAATTAAGACCATCCCAGTCAAGGAACTGTCAGCGGAATGCCTCGCGGGGTCCAGACGGTTCGCTTAAAGGAGAGAGAAGATATGGCTAAAGTAATTGGCATCGACCTCGGAACCACCAATTCCTGCGTCGCCATCATGGACGGCAAGGACGCCAAGGTAATCGAGAACGCCGAAGGCGCGCGCACCACGCCCTCCATGGTCGCATTCACCGAAGATGGCGAGCGTCTCGTCGGTCAGCCGGCCAAGCGCCAGGCAGTGACCAACCCGACCAACACCCTGTTTGCCGTCAAGCGCCTGATCGGCCGCCGCTTTGATGATCCGACCGTTGAAAAGGACAAGGGCCTCGTTCCCTTCGACATCGTCAAGGGCGATAATGGCGACGCCTGGGTCAAGGCTCACGACAAGAATTACTCCCCGGCCCAGGTTTCCGCGATGATCCTTCAGAAGATGAAGGAAACCGCTGAATCCTACCTCGGCGAGAAGGTCGAGAAGGCCGTCATCACCGTTCCGGCCTACTTCAACGACGCGCAGCGCCAGGCAACCAAGGATGCCGGCCGCATTGCAGGTCTTGAAGTTCTGCGCATCATCAACGAGCCGACCGCTGCAGCCCTTGCCTACGGCATGGACAAGAAGGACGGCAAGACGATCGCCGTCTACGACTTGGGTGGTGGTACCTTCGATATCTCGGTTCTGGAAATCGGCGACGGCGTCTTCGAAGTGAAGTCGACCAACGGCGACACCTTCCTCGGTGGTGAAGACTTCGACATGCGTCTCGTCGAATATCTCGCTGCCGAGTTCAAGAAGGACAACGGCATCGACCTGAAGAACGACAAGCTTGCCCTGCAGCGCCTCAAGGAAGCTGCCGAAAAGGCCAAGATCGAACTGTCGTCCTCGCAGCAGACCGAAATCAACCTGCCCTTCATCACCGCTGATGCTTCCGGTCCGAAGCACCTGACGCTGAAGCTGACCCGTTCGAAGTTCGAAAGCCTGGTCGATGACCTGATCCAGCGCACCGTTGCCCCGTGCAAGGCAGCCCTCAAGGATGCCGGCGTCACCGCTGCCGAAATCGACGAAGTCGTTCTCGTCGGCGGCATGAGCCGCATGCCGAAGGTACAGGAAATCGTCAAGCAGCTGTTCGGCAAGGAACCGCACAAGGGCGTTAACCCGGATGAAGTCGTCGCACTCGGCGCGGCAATCCAGGGCGGTGTTCTGCAGGGCGACGTCAAGGACGTTCTGCTTCTCGACGTGACCCCGCTGTCGCTCGGCATCGAAACGCTTGGTGGCGTCTTCACTCGCCTGATCGACCGCAACACGACGATCCCGACCAAGAAGTCGCAGACCTTCTCGACCGCTGACGACAACCAGCAGGCCGTGACGATCCGCGTTTCCCAGGGCGAGCGCGAAATGGCAGCCGACAACAAGCTGCTCGGCCAGTTCGACCTCGTCGGCCTGCCGCCGGCACCGCGTGGCATGCCGCAGATCGAAGTCACCTTCGACATCGACGCCAACGGCATCGTCCAGGTTTCGGCCAAGGACAAGGGCACCGGCAAGGAACAGCAGATCCGTATCCAGGCATCTGGTGGTCTCTCCGACGCCGACATCGAAAAGATGGTCAAGGACGCCGAGGCCAATGCCGAAGCCGACAAGAAGCGCCGCGCCGGTGTGGAAGCCAAGAACCAGGCCGAGAGCCTGATTCATTCCAGCGAAAAGTCGCTGTCTGAATATGGCGACAAGGTAACCGAGACCGACCGCAAGGCGATCGAGGATGCCATCGCTGCCCTGAAGACCTCGGTTGAAGCCTCCGAGCCGGATGCCGATGACATCCAGGCGAAGACGCAGACCCTCATGGAAGTGTCCATGAAGCTCGGCCAGGCCATCTACGAGGCCCAGCAGGCTGAAGGTGGTGCTTCCGAAGGCGGCAAGGACGACGGTGTCGTCGATGCCGACTATGAGGAAATCAAGGACGACAAGAAGTCGGCCTAATTGGCTCCGTTGACGGAAGCCTCAAGATAGTCGACTAAGAAATCCGGCTGCCCTGTGCAGCCGGAATACGTTTCCGGAGCCGGATACCTGAATGGCCAAAGCAGATTATTACGAAACCCTTGGTGTCGCCAAATCGGCTGACGAGAAGGAGCTGAAGAGCGCCTTCCGCAAGATGGCCATGAAGTACCATCCGGACAAGAATCCCGGTGATGCGGAAGCCGAGAAGAAGTTCAAGGAATTGAACGAGGCCTACGAAACGCTGAAGGACCCGCAGAAGCGTGCGGCCTATGATCGCTATGGCCATGCAGCCTTTGAACAGGGCGGCATGGGCGGCGGCGGTTTTGGCGGCGGCGGCATGGGTGGTGCGGGCGGCTTCTCCGATATCTTCGAAGACATATTTGGCGAGATGATGGGCGGCGGTCGCGCACGCCGGTCCGCCGGCGGCCGCGAACGCGGTGCCGATCTTCGCTACAACATGGAAATTTCGCTGGAGGAAGCTTTTGCCGGCAAGACGGCGCAGATCAGGGTTCCGACCTCGATCACCTGCGACGTCTGTTCCGGCTCGGGCGCCAAGCCCGGCACCCAGCCCAAGACCTGCGGTACCTGCCAGGGCTCCGGTCGTGTGCGTGCATCCCAGGGCTTCTTCTCCGTCGAACGCACCTGCCCGACCTGCCATGGCCGCGGCCAGACGATCACCGACCCTTGCACCAAGTGCCACGGCCAGGGCCGCGTCACCGAAGAGCGTTCGCTCTCGGTCAACATCCCGGCCGGCATCGAGGACGGCACCCGCATCCGCCTACAGGGCGAGGGCGAGGCCGGCACCCGCGGCGGCCCGGCGGGCGATCTCTATATTTTCCTGTCGGTCACGCCGCATGAATTCTTCCAGCGTGACGGCGCCGATCTCTATTGTGCCGTGCCGATCTCGATGACGACGGCCGCCCTCGGCGGCACGTTTGATGTCGGCACGCTTGACGGTTCCAAGTCTCGCGTATCGGTGCCGGAAGGCACCCAGGCCGGCAAGCAGTTCCGTCTCAAGGGCAAGGGCATGCCGGTCCTGCGTTCGTCTCAGACGGGCGACCTCTATATCCAGATCGGCATCGAAACGCCGCAGAAGCTGACCAAGCGCCAGCGCGAACTGCTGCAGGAATTCGAGGAAATCTCGTCCAAGGAGAACAACCCGGAATCGACCGGCTTCTTCGCCCGGATGAAGGAATTCTTCGACAACTGATCGAAGACGATCATGGAATTGAAAACGCCGGCTGCGAGGCCGGCGTTTTGCGTTTGTGCTGATGTCGCGGCTTATTTCTGAGCCAGCGCCGTCATGATCCGGGCCCAGGAGCGGATACCCTTGTGATAGGACTTCAGGTCGTATTTCTCGTTCGGCGAGTGAATGCGGTCGTCAACGAGGCCGAAGCCGATCAGCAGCGAATCCATGCCGAGCTGCTTCTGGAAATCGCCGACGATCGGGATCGAGCCACCCATACCGATAACCACGGCCGGGTTCTTCCATTCTTCCGACAGCGCACCCTTGGCCTTTGTCAGAGCGGGCGAATCGTAGGAAAGCTGGATCGCCGGCGAGCCGCCATGTTCGTGGAATTCCACCGAGCAATCGCTGGGGATCTTGGAGCGCACATAGGCGCGGAAAGCTTCCCGGATCTTCTTCGGGTCCTGATGCCCGACAAGGCGGAAGGATACCTTGGCCGAGGCCTGTGCGGCAATCACCGTCTTGAACCCTTCGCCGGTATAACCGCCGGTAATGCCGTTGACTTCCGCAGTCGGACGCGCCCAGGTCAACTCCAGAACCGAACGGCCCTTCTCGCCGGACGGGATAGAAAGACCGACGCCGCCGAGGAAGCTCTCGGAGCTACGGCCGAGCGTCTCCCAACCTTCCTTGATATTGGTCGGGGTCTCCTCGACGCCCTCGTAGAAGCCCTCCAGCGTCACCCGGCCCGTCTCGTCGTGCAGGCCGGCAAGGATGTCGGTGAGGATGTGGATCGGGTTTGCCGCAGCGCCGCCGAAGAGGCCCGAATGCAGGTCGCGATCGGCCGCCTTGATGACGATCTCCTCGCCGACAAGACCCCTGAGCGCCGCCGCGATTGCCGGCGTGTCGCCATCCCACATGCCGGTATCGCAGACCAGCGCGAACTCGGCCTTGAGTTCTGCGGCATTGGCATCGAGGAAGGGCTTCAGCGACGGCGAGCCGGATTCTTCCTCGCCCTCGAACAGGATGGTGACGCGGATCGGCAGCGAGCCGTTGACTTCCTTGTAAGCGCGGCAGGCTTCGACGAAGGTCATCAGCTGGCCCTTGTCGTCGGCGGTGCCGCGGCCGGTCAGAACCTTGCGGCCGGGTGCGATCTCCTTGATCTTCGGTTCGAAGGGAGAATCCTCCCAAAGCTCGATCGGATCGACCGGCTGTACGTCGTAATGGCCGTAGAACAGCACATGCGGCGCATCGGCGGTCGCTGCGGCATGATGGGCAACGACCATCGGATGGCCGGCCGTATCACGCACGGAAGCATCGAAGCCGATGCCCTTGAGTTCGGTCACCAGCCACTCGGCCGCCTTGCGGCACTCCGCCTTGTAGGCCGGATCGGTCGAGATCGAGTGGATGCGGACGAGCGAGAAAAGACGCTCGATACTGTCGGAAAGGTTCTGGTCGGCGCGATCGAGAACGGCAGAAATATCGGTCATGGAAATCACCTTGTCTGTGGGCGGTCGCACACGCGGGCGGCCAGCTTGCTTCAAACTGTTAGCAAGCTAGGGGAGGGCGGCACAATGGCAAATGCCGTTGGCTTGGCCGAGAAGACAAAAGGCGTGCAACTTTCGTCGAATAACTACAACTCTAGACTGTCCGCAAACTGGAGCTATATGCTCCAAATTCGGACATGTCCTTGTCCGGCCTTGGGAGGGGCTTCAATGTGGAATCAAGTCTATGACCCTATGGGCAGTGCTGTCCTGTCCACCATTCTTGCTGCAATTCCTGTTCTCATCCTGCTCGGCCTGATTGCCACCAATGTGGTCAAGGCTCATGTCGCGGCCATCATCGCGCTGGTGGTTGCCAACCTGATCGCGATCTTCGTCTTCACCATGCCGGCGGCCATGTCGATCCGCGCCACCATTCTTGGTGCCATCACAGGCTTCTTTCCGATCGGCTGGATCGTTCTCAACGTTATCTTCCTCTATCGGCTGACGGTCGAGAAAGGCCAGTTCGAAAAACTGCAGCAGACGATCGGCAGCGTCACGGATGACCGGCGCATCCAGCTTCTCTTGATCGCCTTTGCCTTCGGTGCCTTTTTCGAGGGCGCCTCCGGCTTCGGCACGCCGGTCGCCGTCACCGGCGCGATCCTCATCGGGCTGGGCTTCTCGCCGCTCGCGGCCTCCGGCCTGTCGCTGATCGCCAATACGGCGCCGGTCGCCTATGGCGCGCTCGGAACGCCGATCCAGGGCCTGTCGCAGGTCACCGGTATCGATCCCTACCTGCTCGGCGCGATGGTCGGCCGACAGCTGCCCTTCTTCTCGGTGATCGTGCCCTTCTGGCTGATCTGGGTGTTTGCCGGTCGCAGGGGCATGATGCAGATCTGGCCGGCGATCCTCGTCACCGGCGCGTCCTTTGCCATCTCGCAGTTCTTCATCTCCAATTTCATCAACCCCTGGATCGTCGATATCGGCGCGTCTTTGATCTCCATGGCTTGCCTCATCGGTTTCCTGCAGGTCTGGCAGCCGAAGGAAGTCTGGACTTCGCCGAAGCTGCGCGGCCATGACATTTCCGATGATGGCACGCTGAAGCCGGCGAAACCGGTGGTGCGCCCGTCGCCGCAGGAAGTTCGGGCGGCGGTCACGCCATGGGTGATCGTCTGCATCGTACTCCTTATCTGGGGCACGGGCTGGTTCAAGTCCGCAGTCAATTCCTGGGCGATCTGGAACTATCCGGTTCCAGGCCTCGACAAGATGATCGCCAAGATGCCGCCGGTCGCACCCGGACCAACGCCGGAGGCGGCAGCCTTTTCCTTCACCTGGCTCTCCTATACGGGAACCGGTATGCTGATCGCGGCAATCCTCTCCGGTTTCGCCATGGGCTTCACGCCGGGGCAGATGCTGAAGACCTACGCGAAAACGATCAGGCTCTGCGCCTATTCGCTGATCACCATCTCTGCCATGCTGGCGCTCGGCACGCTGACGAGACTGTCCGGCATCGATTCGACCCTCGGCCTTGCCTTTGCGGCGACCGGCGTTCTCTACCCCTTCTTCGGCACGCTGCTCGGCTGGCTCGGCGTGGCGCTGACGGGATCCGACACGTCATCGAACATCCTGTTCGGCAATCTGCAGAAGGTGACTTCCGAACAGCTCGGTCTCTCGCCCATCCTGATGGGCGCGGCCAATTCCTCGGGCGGCGTTATGGGCAAGATGATCGACGCGCAATCGATCGTCGTCGCCTCCACCGCCACCGGCTGGTTCGGGCACGAGGGCAGTATCCTGCGCTTTGTCTTCTGGCATTCGATCGTGCTGGCCTGCCTTGTCGGCGTGCTGGTGACGTTGCAGGCCTATGTCTGGCCCTTCTCGGCCATGGTCGTGCAGCCCTGACGTTTAGAGGGGAGATGCTGTTCGGGCTCCGGTCCGGGCAGCGTTTTCAGCCCCCGGCTTTCCTGCTATTGCCGATGATGAGCCGCATATATTCCATCATCAGTTCCCGCTCGAATTCGCGGAACCCCGAAAACAGCACGCTGTCTGCCTCTGCTGCAGCCTCCACCGCCTTCAGTTCCAGGGCGCGGCCAAGCTCCGTCAGGCTGATGATCTGCGCCCGCCGGTCGCTCGGATGCGGCGTGCGGGCGATAAGTCCATCCCGCTCCATGCGTGCCAGCGTATTGGCAAGGGTAGCCTGCTCCACTTCCAGCTTGTCGAGCAATTGCTTCTGGGTCAGCCCGTCTTCCTGCCACAGTTCCAGCAGCACCGGAAACTGGCCGGGAGAAAAGCCGAGCGCCGCCGCCCGCTTCTGCAGCGATCGTGAAAAGACCCGCGCCAGCTGGCCCGCCAGATAGGTCGCAGACTGCGAGCGATCGAATCCCATGGCCTCCGCCCAATTTTTCCAGGGAAACCAGCCATGCTGGTAAACGATGATCGATACTACGCGATGGAAATGGGAGATTGAGGCAGCCGCCGTCGATTGGCAAGATCGCCGGGTGTCCGATCATGGACAAAATGCAAATAAAAACGCCACGGCCGGGAGGGGGCGGCCGTGGCGTTTCCTATGGGAGACAAAGACCCGGAGAGGGGGATAGGCCTTTGTCCGGTCTGGCGAGGCGGGGGACGAGCCATCTACCAGACTGCGGCGTTATCAGTCGCCGGTGAGCTTGAAATGTGAGGCGGATTGCGGCTTTTCAAGGGAAAGCGCCATTACAAATCGGTAAGGTTTCTGCGGCCAGGGGCTGTATGGGGGCCATAAGTTTTCATGGACGCCGATCCTGCGCCACGCTATTCCATGCCCATGAAAAAAGGCGATCACCTCTTCCTAGTCGACGGTTCCGGTTTCATCTTTCGCGCGTTTCACGCGCTGCCGCCGCTGACCCGAAAATCCGATGGCCTGCCGGTCGGCGCGGTCTCCGGCTTCTGCAACATGTTGTGGAAGCTCCTGACCGACGCCAGAGACACCTCCGTCGGCGTCACGCCCACCCATCTGGCCGTGATTTTCGACTACTCGTCTAAGACCTTCCGCAAGGATCTCTATGACGCCTACAAGGCGAACCGCTCCGCGCCGCCGGAAGAACTCGTCCCGCAATTCGGCCTCATCCGCCAGGCGACCCGCGCCTTCAACCTGCCCTGCATCGAGACCGAGGGTTTCGAGGCCGATGACATCATCGCCACCTACGCCCGCCAGGCGGAAGCTGCCGGCGCCGATGTCACGATCGTGTCATCCGACAAGGACCTGATGCAGCTCGTGACGCCGACGGTCCACATGTATGACAGCATGAAGGACAAGCAGATCGGCATTCCCGATGTCATCGAGAAATGGGGCGTGCCGCCGGAAAAGATGATCGACCTGCAGGCCATGGTCGGCGATTCGGTCGATAACGTGCCGGGCATCCCTGGCATCGGTCCGAAGACCGCCGGCCAGCTGCTGGAGGAATTCGGCGATCTGGACACGCTGCTCGCCCGCGCCGGCGAGATCAAGCAGGTCAAGCGCCGCGAAAACATCATCGCCAATGCCGATCTCGCCCGCCTGTCCCGCCAGCTGGTGGAATTGAGGACCGACGTGCCGTTGGAACTCGATCTTGACGCCTTGTTCCTAGAGCCGCAGGACGGCCCGAAACTCGTCGCCTTCCTGAAGGCTATGGAATTCGGCACCCTGACACGCCGCGTCGCCTCTGCCTGCGATTGCGATGCCAATGCCATCGAGCCCGCCGTCATCGAGACCGAATGGGGTGCGGACGCACATGGCCCCGATCTCGACGTGGCCGCTCCGGCCAAAGCCGATGAGGCTGCGGCTGACAAGGCGCCTGCGATGGCCAAGCCTGTTGCAGCGTCTGGCGCCGACGGTGCCACACCGCAGTCGCTGGCCGCAGGCCGTGCGGAAGCCTTCGCCGCTGCCACGATCGACACCACGAAATACGTCGCGATCCGCGATCTCGCCACGCTTGAAGAGTGGATTGCCGCCGCCCGCGAAACCGGCCTCGTCGCCTTCGACACCGAAACCACCTCGCTTGATCCGATGCAGGCGGAACTCGTTGGCTTCTCGCTCGCGATAGCCGATAACAGCAGGAACCCGTCCGGCCTCGATATCCGTGCCGCCTATGTGCCGCTCACCCACAAGACCGGCGTCGGCGATCTCTTGGGCGGCGGAATGGCGGAAAACCAGATCCCGGTCCGCGACGCGCTGGACCGCTTGAAGCCGCTGCTCGAAGATCCTTCGGTGTTGAAGGTCGCGCAGAACCTCAAATACGACTATCTCGTCATGAAGCGCCACGGCATTACCGTGAAGGGCTATGACGACACGATGCTGATGTCCTATGTGCTGGAAGCCGGCAAGTCAGGTGGTCACGGCATGGACGCGCTGTCGGAACGCTGGCTGAACCACAAGCCGATCGCCTTCAAGGATGTCGCCGGTTCCGGCAAGAGCGGCGTGACTTTCGATTTCGTCGATATCGACCGCGCCACCGCCTATGCGGCCGAGGATGCCGATGTGACGCTGCGCCTGTGGATGGTGCTCAAGCCTCAACTGGCAGCCATCGGCCTGACCCGCATCTACGAGCGGCTGGAACGCCCGATGGTCGACGTTCTGGCCCGCATGGAAGAGCGCGGCATCTCGATCGATCGCCAGATCCTGTCGCGCCTTTCCGGCGAACTGGCGCAGAAAGCGGCTGCCTTCGAAGACGAGATCTATGAACTGGCCGGCGAGAAATTCACCATCGGCTCGCCGAAGCAGCTCGGCGATATCCTGTTCGGCAAGATGGGCCTTCCCGGCGGTTCCAAGACCAAGACCGGCCAATGGTCCACTTCGGCGCAAGTGCTTGAAGACCTCGCGGCCGAAGGTGCCGAACTGCCGCGCAAGATCGTCGACTGGCGCCAGCTGACCAAGCTCAAATCCACCTATACCGACGCACTGCCGGGCTATGTTCACCCCGAAACGAAGCGGGTTCACACATCCTATTCGCTGGCCTCGACGACGACCGGCCGCCTGTCCTCGTCCGAACCCAACCTGCAGAACATTCCGGTCCGCAACGCCGAGGGCCGTAAGATCCGCACGGCCTTCATTGCCACGCCGGGCAACAAGCTTCTGTCGGCGGATTACAGCCAGATCGAACTGCGCGTGCTCGCCCATGTGGCAGACATCCCGCAACTTCGCCAGGCCTTCGAGGACGGCATCGACATTCATGCGATGACCGCGTCGGAAATGTTCGGCGTGCCGGTCGAAGGCATGCCGGGCGAGATCCGCCGCCGCGCCAAGGCGATCAACTTCGGCATCATCTATGGCATTTCGGCCTTCGGCCTTGCCAACCAGCTGTCGATCGAGCGATCCGAGGCAAGCGACTACATCAAGAAGTATTTCGAGCGCTTTCCGGGCATCCGCGATTACATGGAGACGACCAAGGCGTTCGCCCGCGAACACGGTTATGTCGAGACGATCTTCGGCCGCCGCGCGCATTATCCGGAAATCAAGTCCTCCAACCCATCGATGCGCGCCTTCAACGAACGTGCCGCGATAAACGCACCGATCCAGGGCTCGGCAGCCGATATCATCCGCCGCGCCATGGTGAAGATGGAGCCCGCACTGGCAGAGGCGGGCCTGTCTGCCCGCATGCTTTTGCAGGTCCATGACGAACTGATCTTCGAAGTCGAGGATGCCGAGGTCGAACGCGCCATGCCCGTCATCGTCTCGACCATGGAGCAGGCGGCCATGCCGGCCATATCGATGAAGGTGCCGCTCAAGGTGGATGCGCGTGCTGCATCCAACTGGGATGAAGCACACTGAACTTTCAGCTCTGGTTTATCCCGAATAGGGATTTATTCGGGATAGAGCGAATGCAGCGCGGTCGAAAGTAGCTCGTCGGCATAAGCATTGGCCGATCGTTGCGCC
The DNA here is from genome assembly GCF_003597675.1 of Neorhizobium sp. NCHU2750. Lineage (NCBI taxonomy): Bacteria > Pseudomonadati > Pseudomonadota > Alphaproteobacteria > Hyphomicrobiales > Rhizobiaceae > Neorhizobium > Neorhizobium sp. NCHU2750. Next base: position 4,119,012 of record NZ_CP030827.1, read on the forward strand.
GCATCGTTCAGGCCGAATTCCAGACACCGTTGTCGAACCGTGTCCTGGATAAGCGCAGCAATCCCGCGAGCTTGGTCGCCATTGCCGCCTTCGGTCGTATCGAGCGCCAGGGCCAGGGAGGTCATGGCAACGATTTCCAATACGACCATGCGCCCTTCGAGCGCCGATAAAAAGGGTGACTCGGGATCTGTGGAGACCCCGTCATGTTTCCGCGTCTCGATCACCGCCCAGCTCCATTAGATAATCGAAATACTCAAGGTAGAGGAGCTGGAACAACTGTAAAGCGTGCTGCAGTTATTTTTCTTGCGAGCCTAAATCTTGTGCAAGCAAAGAAGAAAGAGCCTCGACAAGAGCCTTGCCGGCAGTCTCCAGATCGTCGCTATTGTCGATCGTGACGACGTGATAGTCACCGATGACGCCGAGCGAACTGCGCGCCAGCCGCCGCAGGATGTCGTCCCGGCTTTCGCGCCCTCGGGCCTCCAGCCGCGCGGCCAGTACCTCCGGCCTTGCCGTCACGTTGACGACGACGAGCCGGGGATAGGCTTTGGCGAAGAACTGCAATGCCGAACGTGAACCGTTGGCGATGACCAAGGTGCCGGCCGCCACAGCCTCGGCCGTCTCGAAGGGAATGCCGTAGCGCAATCCGTGTGCCCGCCAGGAGACGGAAAACCGGCCGGCCGTTTCCATGCTCTCGAAGTCCGCCTCGCAAACGCCGTCATGATCCTCGCCGCCGGCGCTGGCATCGCGGGTGATCACCCGCCGCGCAAAAACCACATCGGCACGGTCGCGGAAGAACCGTGCGGCATGGGCCATCAGCGTGTCCTTGCCGGCCCCGCTTGGGCCGACGACCACCACCATGCAGCCCGGATGCGTGCTGGCGCGGATCTCCAGGGAGCCGTCCATTACGCCACCCGTCGCCCCTGCCGCCAGACCGCGCGTGATACCGGCACGCCCGCTTCCCGGTGGACCCTCACGAGATCGGCGCGCAACCCGGTGGCGATCCGGCCGCGATCGGCAAGCCCTGCCGCACGGGCCGGGGTCGAGGTCACCATGGCGATCGCCTTGGGCAATGAAATACCGTCGATCTCGTCGGCCAGGATGAAGGGAGCATAGAGCAGGCTGAGCGGAACATAGTCGGACGAGAGAACGTCGAGCACGTCCTTCTCTGCCAGGTCGCGGGCGGCGATATTGCCGGAATGCGACTTGCCGCGCACCACGTTCGGCGCCCCCATCAACACGCTCATGCCGGCCTTGTGGGATGCAGCGGCAGCCTCGAAACTGGTCGGGAACTCGGCAAGCTTGACGCCGTTCTCGATCGCCTCGTCCACATGGTCGAGCGTTGCATCGTCATGGCTTGCGACCGTGATGCCGCGCTCGGCGCAATGCCTGGCGATGGCAATCCGGTGCGGCGTCGAGTTGCGCTGTGATTCCGCCACTCGCTTGTCGATGAACAGCTTGAAGGCCTCGTCGGAAAGCCCACGCTTCTTCTGGTAGTAGAAGATGTATTGTTCCATCGTCTGGAACTGGCGCTGGCCGGGCGCATGGTCCATCAGCGAGACGAGACGGACATGGCTGTCGTTCTCGAAATCGCCGAAATGCTCCAGCACATTGTCGGCAGAGACCTCGCAGCGCAGGTGGATCAGATGTTCCGAGCGCAGCCGTCCCTCGCGTTCGGCCGACTGGATCGCATCCGCCATCGTCCGCATCTCGCCATGCTCGAAGCCGCCATCCTCGTCCGATCCCATGCGCAGGCAATCGAACACGGTGGTGATGCCGGAAGAGGCGATCTGCGCATCATGCGCCTGGATCGCGGCAGTGGCATCCCAGCGTACGCCGGGGCGGGGCGAATAGTGCTGCTCCAGATGGTCGGTATGAAGTTCGACCAGACCCGGTATGAGATAATCCCCCTCGAAATCCTCGCCGGTCTGTGCCGTACCCTCGGATATGTCGGCGATCTGGCCATCACGGATCTGCACGGAACCGGAGAGGATACTGTCCTCCAGCACGATGCGGGCATTCTTGAATACGGTTTCGGTCATGGGGCGGTCTTTCTGAGCTCGGAAGCCGGCTTCAGGGGCAGCCAGCGATGGGCGATGAAATCTGCGCCGCGGGCCGGCTCGACGAAGAGCGCGACGCCGTCGATCGACAGCGGCTTGTTGGTAAAGGCGGCAAAACGGGGTTCCAGCGCTGCACGCATGGCAGGTGCCTGCTCCGGCGGAACCTGGCCGGAAAGCGTCATGTGAAAGCGGAACGCGTCCATCACATGCGGATAGCCCCAGCGCATCAGGTTGGCGCGATGCTCCGGCGACAGCGTGTCCGGCTTGCGGCGGGCAATATCGGCATCGGAAAGCGGAGCGCGGAACGCCTCGAAATCCTCGACGATCCGGGCGGCAAAGTCCTGCAGCTCGGAATAGATCTGATCCGGCACCAGCGCGAAGAATCGGCCCAGCTGGCCGATCACCAGGTTCGGGATATCGAATGCCTTCCTTGTCGCGGCAAATTCTTCCAAGGCTTCGATCAGTTCCGCCTCCGTCTTCCCCTCTGCCAGCTCGAACGGAGCCTTGAGCGTCGCATGGAAGGCATAGCGGCGCGGATCGGCAGTCAGCGCATGAACGTCCTCTTTCGAAAGGCCGGAGACTTCCGGCGTCGGAAAGGTTCCGGCCGTAAACGCGTCGCGCCCAAGCCAACGGGATGCAGTTTGCGTCAGCGGATGATCCGCGGCGGGGGAGAAGTATATGGCGTAGCGCAAGGCATCGTTCCGGAATCAGAAAAGTCGAAGACGGAGGTCTAGAAGTCTAGACATCCGTCGTGCCCGAAGACAGCCCTGCGCCTAAAAGATTTCCATGACAGAATGATGATGCCGATGCAGTTTTGGCGTGTACTTAGTGGGTCGGGCCGCCGATCAGCCGCGAGCGGATCGCATTCGAGACATTGTCGAACAGGAAGACGACGAAAAGGATGAGCAGCACCATATAGGCGACCTTGTCCCAGTCGGCATTGGTGCCCATCGCTTCGAGCAGCTTGAGGCCGATGCCGCCGGCGCCGACGGCGCCGATCACAGTTGCCGAACGCGTATTGGATTCCCAGAAATACAGCGACTGCGAGATGAACACCGGCAGGACCTGTGGGACCACGCCGAACCGGTTGACGATCACCGGCGAGGCTCCGACCGATTTCACGCCCTCACGCTGCTTGTCGTCGACATTTTCCACCGCTTCCGCATAGACTTTTCCAAGCGCGCCGGAATCGGTGAAAAAGATCGCGGCAATGCCGGGTATCGGTCCGGGACCGAAGGAGCGGGTGAAGAACAGCGCCCAGATCAACATGTCGACCGAGCGCAGGAAGTCGAACAACCGTTTCATGCCCCAGTTTGCGGCACGGTTATGGGTAATGTTGCGGGCGGCGATGAAGGCAAGCGGGAAGGCGAACACCGTCCCGAGCAGCGTGCCGACAAAGGCCATGACCAGCGTCTGTAAAAGCTTCGACAGAATATCGGCATGCTGCCAGACATTGTTGCCGAGGAAATCGTCGACCATGTGGCTGATATTGGACCGGGCCGGATCGAGACGGTCGCCGACAGTGGCAAGGGTTGCGAGTTCACCCCAGCTCTTGCCCCAGAAATCTGACTTCGTATCGAACAGGAAATTCGCCCAGCCGAGGAAACGGCGCTGCACATAGACCTGGCTCGAGCGGATTTCGGCCTGGCCTTCGAACCCGTAATAGACAATGACCTTCGACCCGTCCTGGCGGATCGCAGCCGGCGCGCCAAGAGGCGCGGTGGCGGCATCGTCGCTGATCGTCACCGGATAGGATTTGCCGTTGAGGTAGACGTCGACCTGCTTGGTCGTCACGTCTAGACGGTCCTTGTCGCTGCCGAAGGTCACCGTGTAGCCGCCTGCCTGGGTCGGCTGCAGCCAGAAGATGTCGGCACCCTGCCGATATTGGCCGCGGCTCGACCATTGCGCCTTGACCGTGCCGTTGTCTTCGAAGCGAAGGCGCGGCTGGGCCCGCCACGAATACCAGTCCTGCACATAGAGCGAGGCGCGCTCCCACTGGCCGTTCATGAAGGCAGGGCCGACATTGAAGGCGAAGAAGCAGATCACAAGATAGACGATGACCGCCGCAATGCCGGCCACGAACCCGTAACGCTGCATCAACGAGCGATGGAAGACTTGCGGATAGGCAGTACGCAGGCGCTCCCGGTCGGAAGCATTGATGGTCGGAACCGAAGACGTCATCAGGCTGCTCCCCTTCCGAATTCGAAGGACTGGTGGCCGATCAGCCGGCGGCGAAGCCAGGCGGAAAACTGGTCGATGATGATGATGCTGACGAGCAGCAGGATGATGATCGCATAGGTCTTGGCAGCGTGATCGCGGCCGATCGCCAGACGGAAGACTTCACCGATGCCGCCGCCGCCGACCGCACCGATAATGGTCGAGGCGCGCACGTTGATCTCGGCGCGCAGCAGCGTGTAGGAGACGAAGTTCGGCAGCACCTGGGGAACGATGGCGAAACGCACCCGCTCGACCCAGCTTGCACCGGCAGCACGCAAGCCCTCGTCCGGCTTCATGTCGGAATTCTCGACCACCTCGAAGAACAGTTTTCCAAGCGCACCGATCGTATGCACCGTGATCGCGATGATCGCCGCGATCGGGCCGATCGACAGGATCGCCGTCAGCAGGCCGGCAATCACGATCTCCGGGAAGGCGCGCAGGATTTCCATGATGCGGCGCACGACGAAACGCGTCACCCCGGCGCCGACCAGATTGGTCGAGGCAAAGAAGCAGAGCAGGAAGGCAAGGGCTGAACCGATGATCGTCGATACCAGCGCGATGTTGATGGTGATCATCAGCTGGTAGAAGAAATTCGGGATGTAGAGCGAGGCCGTGATGTAGTGGCGATCAGCAGTATAATTGTACTTGAGAGACCCGTCGGCATAGGGCGAGGGCAGGTCGAACATGGCCCGGACGATTTCCATCGGGCTGTCCGGCACGAAACTGCGGATGAAATCGAAGAAGAAGGGCAGCCGCTCGAAGAACTTTCCGGCATTCGCCTCATTGGCAAAGCGCAGCGAGGCAAACAGCACGGCGAGAAAGATAACGATCGAGATCGCCGTGTAGACGCGCCGCGTGCGCAGCTGCTGCCGGTAATGCTGCATCATCATCGATGCCGCGGATCCGAGCGCGCCCTCCCGGGTGCTGATCGGGCCACCATTGTTCCGTTCGCCGACTATTGCCATGATCTGCGCTCTCTCTTGAAAAACGGCGGCGCTGACAAGAGCGCCGCCGCCAGAGGATGGGGATGAAAATCAGCCGCCGATAACCGACTTACGGGCGTCGATGATCGTCTGGTAGAAGGACGCATCGACCTTGATGTAGTCCTTGTTGTCGCCCTGGGTGTAGAACTTGAAGCAATCGTGGTCCTTCTTCGGCAGGTCGAGGAAGAAGGCTTCGATCTTGTCGCGCATGGCTTGCGGCAGCTTGTTGGAGACCATCAGCGGGCCGTTCGGGATCAGCGGCGACTTCCAGATCTGGACAATGTCGTCCATGTCGAGAATGCCCTTGCCGACCATCTGGTGCAGGTTGCCGCCGGTATAGCCTTCTTCCCACTTGCCAACGCCCGAACCGAAGGTCGTGCCGGCATCGAACTTCTTGTCGAGAACGGCGAGGACGAGGTTCTCATGGCCGCCGCCGAAACCGGTTTCGGAGAAATAGTCCTTGACCGGCATGCCGATTTCCTTCGGCAGCGCGACGTTCGGGACGAGATAGCCCGAGGTCGAGTCCGGATCGGCGAAGCCGAGCTTCTTGCCCTTCAGATCTGCGAGCGTCTTGATGCCCGAATCCTTGCGGGCAACCATGATCGAGTAGTAACCGCTCGAACCGTCCGACTGGGTGTAGGTCAGGATCGGGGAGACGGCGTTCGGGTCCTTGATGGCGATTGCGGCATAGGAGGAAGCGCCCATCGAAGCGATGTCGATCGTGCCGCCGAGCAGACCCTGGATGACGCCGTTATAGTCCGGCGACGGGAAGATCTGTACTTCCGGAACGCCGGTCGCAGCCTTCAGGCCATCGGCGACGCACTGGGTGCTGCGGATCTGGTCGGCTTCGTTTTCCGAGCCGTCGAGGCCGATGCGCAGAACCTTGACGTCCTGAGCCATGGCGGAACCGGCGAGCACGGTCAGCGCGACGGCAGAGAGAAGAGCTTTTTTCAGCATGGTGATCTCCTGTTTCCGGTTCGTCCGGAGTTGGGTCATGAAAAGAGTGCCCTTGACGCGGGCTTTACGATCGGCGGTGCGGCTCTCAGGCTCTGGCGCTTGCCAGTGTGCCTTGTCCGGCCAATTCCTGGCCCGCGGCGACCTGCGCGGCGGGAATGTTGATGCTGGTCGAGGTCATCGTCTCGTCGATGCCGGCGCCATCCTTGTCGGAGCCGTAGATCTGCTGGATGGCTTCCGCGTTGAGCGCCGATGGCGGACCGTCGAACACGACGCTGCCCTGGGCCATGCCGATGATCCGCTCGCAATAGCTGCGGGCGGTATCGAGCGTGTGCAGGTTGGTGATGACGGTAATGCCTTCGCGTTCGTTGATGTCGCGCAGCGCATCCATGACGATCTTGGCGTTGAGCGGATCGAGCGAGGCGATCGGCTCGTCGGCCAGAAGCATCTTCGGCGACTGCATCAGCGCGCGGGCGATCGCCACGCGCTGCTGCTGCCCGCCGGACAGCGTGCCGGCACGCTGCATCGCGGTCTGTTCGATACCGAGGCGCTCGAGCGCTGCGATCGCCGCCAGTCGCTCATCGTCGGAAAAAATGTTGAACAGGCTCATCAGCGTCGAGCGGTGGTTCAGCCGGCCGAGCATCACATTGGTCAGCACGTCGAGGCGCGGCACGAGATTGAACTGCTGGAAGATCATCGCGCAGTCACGCTGCCAGTTGCGCAGCCTGGCGCCGCGCAGCGACGATACTTCGGTGCCGCCAAATTGGATCGAGCCGGAACTCGGCTCCTGAAGGCGGTTGATCATCCGCAGAAGGGTGGACTTTCCGGCGCCGGAACGACCGATAATGCCGACCATCTGGCCCTGGGGAATTTCCACGTTGACGGCATTGACCGCAATGCGATCGCCGAAGCGCCGGGTAACATTCCTCAGTTCAAATTTCATTCTTTCACGCCTGTCCAATCCCCTGATGAGAATCGGATTAGACTTGGTTGATGAAGCCTGAATGTCGGATTTATGTCCGTTTTGTTAAAAGCAATCTGGCCCTAAGACCTGTCCGTCAGGTGGAATATCGGGCGATGAAATCCTCCGCCGACAGCATCCGGAAGTCGTCGAGAGCGGTTCTAAGCTTCGAGTGATCCCAGTCCCACCATGCCAACTGGTCCATTTTGCTGCCGATCTCGCTGCTGAAACGTTCGCGGATCAGCCTGGCCGGCACGCCGCCAACGATCGTGTAAGGGGCGACATCCTTCGACACGACGGCACCGGCACCGATCACCGCACCGTTGCCGATAGTGACGCCGGTCAGGATCGTCGCTCCATGCCCGATCCAGGTGTCATGGCCGATGACGACCGGCTTTGATCGTCTGGCGGCAAAATAGTCCGCTTCTTCCGGCTCCAGATCGCCCCAATAGTCTCCGGGCCGGTAGGTGAAGTGATGCAGCGTGGCGCGCTCTACCGGATGGTTTGTCGCGTTGATGCGCACGAAGGCGGCGATATTGGAGAACTTGCCGATCTTCGCGTTCCACAAATGCCCGTGCTCCATGACATAGGAATAGTCGCCGATCTCGCATTCGCGAACCCGGCAATATTCCGTCACCTTCGTATATCTGCCGAGCGTTGTGGCTTCTACCCGTGCGGTCTCATGGATGCTCGGTGTTTCGGATAACAGCCGGCTCATGCTGCAATGGCCTTTCGCGGAGAGAATGCACTGACATCGAGAATGCGGTCGGCTACGGCCTCGCGCACCTCCTCGTCATGGAAGATGCCGAGCATCGCAACGCCCTCTTCCTTCTTGGCGGCGATCATCTCGACCACCACGCGGCGGTTGGTCGCGTCGAGCGAGGCGGTTGGCTCATCGAGAAGCAGGATGCGGTGGCTGGTAATGAAGCCGCGGGCGATGTTGACCCGCTGCTGCTCGCCACCGGAGAATGTGGATGGCGGCAGCGACCAGAGTTCGCGCGGCAGGTTGAGTCGCGAAAGCAGCTGGGCTGCATTTTCCCTGGCAACGGCAGCCTCGATACCGCGCGCGACGAGCGGTTCGGCAACCACGTCGATCGCAGCCACACGTGGCACGGTACGCAGGAACTGGCTGACATAACCCATGGTGTGGCGGCGCACGTCGATGATCGTGCGCGGGTCGGCGCTGGCGATATCGATGATCCGGTCCCCCTGAACACCTTTGTGGTCCACCAGGATCTGCCCCGCATCGACGGCATAATTGCCGTAGAGCATCTTCAGGATCGAGCTCTTGCCGATACCAGATGGGCCTCCGAGCACGACGCATTCGCCGGCGGCGACCGAAAAATTCACATCGTTGACGACCGGCAGCTTGATGCCGTCGCGCAGATGCATGGTGAAGCTCTTGAAGACTTCCGAGACGACGAGGGGTGTAGTCATCAGGCCCTCCTTACACTTGCAGGATCGAGGAAACGAGAAGCTGGGTATAGGGCTCGCGCGGATCGTCGAGCACCCGGTCTGTCAGGCCGTGTTCGATCACGTGACCGTCCTTCATCACCATCATCCGGTGCGACAGCAGGCGGGCAACCGCCAGATCATGGGTGACGACGATCGCCGCCAGCCCGAGATCGTTGACGAGGCCGCGCACCAGGTCGAGCAGCCGCGCCTGCACCGAGACGTCGAGACCGCCGGTCGGCTCGTCCATGAAGACAAGGCGCGGGCCGGTCACGAGGTTGCGGGCGATCTGCAGCCTCTGGCGCATGCCGCCGGAGAATGCGCGCGGCTGATCGTCGATACGGTCGGCGGAAATCTCCACCCGGCCAAGCCAGTCCGTCGCCGTCTCGCGGATCTTGCCGTAATGCCGGTCACCGACCGCCATCAGCCGCTCGCCGACATTGGCGCCGGCAGAAACGGTCATCCGCAGCCCGTCGGCCGGATTCTGGTGGACGAAACCCCAGTCGGTGCGCATCAGGAAGCGCCGTTCCGCCTCGCTCATCCGGTAGAGATCGCGGAAATTGCCGTCGCGCATCCGGTATTCGACGCTGCCGGCGGTCGGCAGGAGGCGGGTGGATATGCAGTTGAGCAGCGTCGTCTTGCCGGAACCGGATTCGCCGACGATGGCCAGAACCTCGCCCGGCCAGAGCTCGAAATTGACATCCTTGCAACCGATCCGGCTGCCATAGAACTTCGATACGCCGCTGACCTTGAGAAGGGGAAGGTCACTCATTCTGCTGCCTCCTGGCCCTTGGCTTGTTGCTGCGCCGGCATCGCACCGACATGTCCGTGATTGCGGCGATCCTCGCAATGGTCGGTGTCGGAGCAGACGAACATCCGTCCGCCGCGGTCGTCGAGGATGACCTCGTCGAGATAGACGCCATGCGCTCCGCAGAGCGCGCAGTCCTGCTCGAAGGCTTGAATTTCGAACGGGTAGTCCTCGAAGTCGAGGCTGACGACCTCCGTATGCGGCGGCACCGCATAGATGCGTTTTTCGCGCCCGGCGCCGAAAAGCTGCAGCGCATCCGACATGTGCATTTTCGGATTGTCGAATTTCGGCGTCGGCGACGGATCCATGACGTAGCGCCCATCGACCTTCACCGGATAGGCATAGGTCTTGGAAATGCGGCCATTGATGGCAATGTCCTCGTAGAGCTTCACATGCATCAGGCCGTATTCTTCCAGCGCATGCATCTTCCGCGTCTCGGTCTCGCGCGGCTCAAGGAAGCGCAACGGTTCCGGGATCGGCACCTGGTAGACGAGGACCTGATCCTCGCTAAGCTTCTGCTCGGGGATACGATGGCGTGTCTGGATGATCGTCGCATCCTTGGTATGTGTCGTCACCGCAACCTCGGCGACCTTCTGGAAGAAGGCGCGGATCGAGACGGCATTCGTCGTGTCGTCGGCGCCCTGATCGATGACTTTCAGCACATCCTCCGGGCCGATGATCGAGGCGGTCACCTGTACGCCGCCGGTGCCCCAGCCATAGGGCATCGGCATTTCTCTGGAGGCGAATGGCACCTGATAGCCGGGTATCGCAATCGCTTTCAGGATCGCCCGACGGATCATCCGTTTCGTCTGTTCGTCGAGATAGGCGAAATTGTAGGTGGCGAGATCGGCAGTCATTCTGCAGCATCCTTCATCTCGGTTTCGCCCTCGCCGCCCTTGCGGGCGGCCGCGATATCGGCCCGCATCTTGCGCACCATCGCCAGTTCCGCCTGGAAGTCGACGTAATGCGGCAGTTTCAGATGCTCGACGAAGCCGGTCGCCTGCACGTTGTCGGAATGGGAGATGACGAATTCCTCGTCCTGCGCCGGCGCGGTGATGTCTTCGCCGAGTTCCTCCGCACGAAGGGCGCGATCCACCAGTGACATCGACATTGCTTTCCGCTCGCTCTGCCCGAACACCAGCCCATAACCGCGGGTAAATTGCGGTGGCGCTTTCGAAGACCCTTTGAACTGGTTGACCATCTGGCATTCCGTCACCCTTATGCTGCCGAGCGAGACGGCAAAGCCGAGTTCCGGCACCTCCATCTCCACCTCGACTTCGCCGATGCGGATCTCGCCGACGAACGGGTGGTTGCGGCCATAGCCGCGCTGGGTCGAATAGCCGAGCGCCAAAAGAAAGCCTTCATCACCGCGGGCGAGCGCCTGCAGGCGCAGGTCCCGGCTCATCGGAAATTCCATCGGTTCGCGCGTCAGGTCGCCGGCGGCATGATCCTGTGGCAACTCGCCATCCGCCTCGATCAGCCCCTCATGCGCCAGAATGTCGGAAACCCGCATGATCTCTTCGTCGCCTGCTTCTCGTCGAGCGGGTTCCTCGACCGCTTCGTCGGACAGAAGCGATGGGTCGAGCAGCCGATGGGTATAATCGAAGGTCGGACCGAGCAACTGTCCGCCGGGCAGGTCCTTGTAGGTGGCCGAGACGCGCCGCTCCACCTGCATCCTTGCCGTATCGAGTGGCACCGAATTGCCGAAACGCGGCAGCGTGGTGCGGTAGGCGCGCAAGAGGAAGATCGCCTCGATCAGGTCGCCACGCGACTGGCGCACGGCAAGGGCGGCAAGCTGGCGATCGTAGAGCGAGGCTTCGGCCATCACCCGATCGACGGCAAGCCCCAGCTGCTCGGCAATCTGGTCGATGGTGAGGGAAGGAAGCGAGCGGTCGCCCCGGCGCCGGTCGGCGAGAAGCCGGTGAGCGTTGCTGATGGCGGCCTCGCCACCCTTGACGGCAACATACATGGTCTACTCTCCTTGTGGATTAAGCCACGATCTTCGTCGTGCGCGGCAGGCAGAGGAAGCTCTTGCCCGCCGCCAGGATCACGTCGATCCCGCGCGGGAAAAGCGGCCGGTTATCCGCCCACAGCCGCAGGAACGCGTCCGGCAGGCCGGCGATTTCGATCGCCTTCGACTGCAGGATGCCCGGTCCCGACAGAGTGAAGGAGTGGCCTTCACCAAGCCCTGCAACCTCGATGACCAGAGTGGTCGAGCGGTCGGGATATTCCTGCGTTCCGAGCGAGAACAGACCGAAGGATGAAAGTGCGGCACCCGGCTCCACGAAGGCGAAGCGTGCTTCCGCCTTTTCGCGCGTTATCGGCGCGCCCGAATGGAAGCCGATCCACTCGGCGACGGCTGACTTGGATAAGCCTGCGGAAAGCCATACCGGCGTATCGTGATCACAGAGCGTCAGTGCGATTGCCCCGGCCGCCGCGCCGAGCGGCTCGGGCTGGCCGGCATCATATTCGACGGTGCGGATCGATCCGGGCCGCGCCATGCCGTCCATCAGCATGCGGAATATGCTCTGGGACTGGAAAACCGGATCGGAGAACCCGCCGGAAAAGGCCTCTGTATTGGTTGCCATCAATCGTCTCCCCGAACCATGGTGAAGAAGTCCACACGGGTGGCGGCGGTCTCTTCGGCCTTTGCTTTTTCCTCTGCGGCTATCCTGTCTTCGACGGGGGAGAGCACGACGCTTTCGACGTAATCGCGCGTCATCTCCTCCTGCCAGAGCGCGTCGAAAATTGCCGCAAGCCTGACCTTGCGCTTGTCGGTGCCGAGTGCCTGCGCGTGTCCGATCGTGCCGGATTGAAGCGAAAGCGTTGCGCGTGTGACGGTCGCCTCGCCGAGGTTGAACGGGCTGCCCCCGCCGCCGATGCGCCCTCGCACCATGACAAGCCCGGTTTCCGGGCCGCGTACCGCTCTGGTGTCAGGCTTGTCGGCCAAACCCTCCCAGGCGGTGCCAAGCTCATCCGACGTGGCGCGGGCGAGAAGGGAAATGCACCGCCTGCGGCCGGCTTGTTCGGGCGCTGGGGTCTGCTCTGCAACGTCCATCGCTAATCTCCAAAATGTCTATTGATATAGACAACTATACAATATAACTTAGCTGTAACTTTTGGATATAACAAGCGTGTGACATGGATATGCAGGAAGCGGCGGTTCGCCGGCAGAACGGGGTAGCGCTCTGGCGCCAGATCGCCGATCGGATACGGTCGGCCATATCCGGGGGCGACTATGACGAGACCGGCCGGGTGCCGCCGGAAATGGTGCTGGCCGCACAGTTCGGCGTCAACCGCCATACGGTTCGCAGTGCTCTGGCGGCACTTGCGCAGGAAGGCATCGTCCAGGCCGTGCAGGGAAGGGGCACACTGATCCTGCGTAAGGATCGGCTGAACTTCCCCATTTCGCGCCGCACGCGCTTCAGCCAGGGCATCGGAGATCAGGCACGGGAGAAGGAGGGCATATTGCTCGCGTCCTGCGAAGAAGCCGCCACGGCAGATCTCGCTGCGCGGCTGAAACTGTCCGTCGGCGCACCGCTGATCCGGCTGGAAACGCTGCGAAAGGCCGACCGTCGCCCTGTCTCGCGCGCAACCGCATGGTTTCCGGCAGATCGTTTCAAGGGAATTGTCGATGCCTACAGAAGCAGCGGATCGATCACCGCCGCCTTTGCCGCAACCGGCCTGCCGGATTATGTCCGCGCGTCGACGGAAATAACCGCCGTCCATGCCGACAATGACGATCTCGCATCGCTGGAACTGTCACCCGGCGCCATCGTGCTTGTCACCCGGGCCCTGAATGCCGATCCGGATGGCGTACCGGTTCAATATGCCGTCAGCCGTTTCCCCGCGGATGCGGTTCAGTTCACCATCGAGAATTGAAATACGGATGCTTGAGTAATGACAAAATCATAATTACATTTTGGTGGAGATAAATGCGCTTCGAATGGGATCGAGCCAAGGCGGAAACGAATCTGCGCAAGCATCGGGTGAGCTTCGAAACGGCGCTTCGGGTATTTTTCGATCCGTTTGTGCTTATCGAGCAGGATCGTGTCGAGGATGGTGAATACCGATGGCAGGCGATCGGCGCGGTTGACGGTCATACGGTTCTGATTGTCGCGCATGTGAATCGTGAGGATGATGAGGCAGAGGAACCGGTTGAGGTAATCCGCATCATTTCTGCACGAAAGGCCGATTTGAAGGAAAGGCGACGCTATGAAGAAGACAAACGCTGAAATGGTTCGATACAGGATCGATCCGAGTAACGTGCCGCCACTCACCGAAAAGCAGAAGGCTGAATTGAACGCGCTTTCCCAAATGCGCGACGACCAGATCGACTATAGCGACATTGCGCCTTCGACCGACCAGCAACTCGCGAGTGCGCAGCGAGGTCAGCTTTATCGGCCCGTGAAGCAGCAAATAACCGCACGCGTCGATGCAGATGTCCTCGAATGGTTGAAGTCCCAGGGAAAAGGATATCAGGCGCGCATCAATGCAATTTTGCGTCGGGAGATGCTGGCGTCGCTGAAACCTCACAAAAAAGCCTAGGAACGGCGGTCACCGTCCCTAGGCTGATACGTTCTTATTTTGGGTCTTCAATGCGCCCCGGACATGTCGCCGAGGACGGCCTTGGTGGCGACGGTCGAGTCTGCCTTCAGGGTGTAGACCATCGGCACGCCGGTGGCGAGATTGAGTTCCAGGATCTCCGCCTTGCTCAGCTTGTCGAGCACCATGACGAGAGAGCGCAGGGAATTGCCGTGGGCGGCAACCAGCACCTTCTCGCCACGCAGCACGCGGGGCAGGATTTCCGTCAGGTAATAGGGCCAGACGCGGGCACCGGTGTCGCGCAGGCTTTCGCCGCCCGGAGGCGGAACGTCGTAGGAACGGCGCCAGATATGCACCTGCTCCTCGCCCCACTTGGCGCGCGCATCGTCCTTGTTGAGACCGGAAAGATCACCGTAGTCGCGCTCGTTGAGCGCCTGATCCTTGATCGTCTCAAGATCCGGCTGGCCGACCTTGCCGAGCACGATCTTCAGCGTCTTCTGGGCGCGCTGCAGATCCGAGGTAAAGGCGATATCGAACTTGATGCCGGTATCGGCGAGCGCCTGACCGCCGGCTTCGGCTTCCTGGATGCCGAGCGGCGTAAGGTCAGGATCCTTCCAGCCGGTGAAAAGGTTTTTGAGATTCCAGTCGCTCTGGCCGTGACGAACGAGGACGAGGGTACCGCTCATGATAAAGACCTCCGCATAATATTAATTTGAGAGCCCGAGCACGTCGAGCATCGAGTATTGACCGGGCTTCTTATCGCGCGCCCAGAGTGCGGCTGCAACCGCCCCTCGCGCGAAAATCGAGCGATCACGGGCACTGTGCGACAATGTTACCAGCTCGCCTTCGCCGGCGAGAATGACTGAATGATCGCCGACGACCGAACCCCCGCGCAGCGTCGCAAAACCGATCGTGCCGGCTGGCCGCGGTCCGGTATGGCCATCGCGAACCCGGACGGATTGGCTGGCAAGGTCGATGCCGCGCCCATCGGCGGCAGCCTCGCCGAGCAGCAACGCCGTGCCGGACGGCGCATCGACCTTGTGTTTGTGGTGCATCTCTACGATCTCGATATCCCATCCGTCCGCCGGCAGCGCACGCGCGGCCTGCTTGGCCAGCACGCCGAGCAGATTGACGCCGAGGCTCATATTGCCGGACTTCACGACACGCGCATGACGGCTGGCTGCGGCAAATTTTTCCTCGTCCGAAGCCGAGCATCCCGTCGTGCCGATCACATGCACGATGCGCGCCTGGGCTGCGAGGCCGGAAAACGCGACGCTGGTGGCTGGCGTGGTGAAATCGATAACACCTTCCGCATCGAGGAAAGCTTGCAACGGGTCGCTGGTTACCGGAACGCCGATAACGCCGGTGCCGGCGAGTTCGCCGGCATCCTTGCCGATAAAAGGCGAGCCCTCGCGTGCGACCGCCGCATGGAGAGTGACGCCGGGCGTTTCGTGGATGATGCGAATCAGCGCCTGGCCCATTCGTCCGCCTGCACCCACTACGACCAGCTTCATCTCACCGTTGCTCATGTCTATGCGTATTCCTGCTTGTCAGTTGTGTTCGGGCGCCTGCAGATTGTTGAGGCGAGCGTAAAGACCCTGCTTGCGCCGTGCAAGTTCCTCATGCGTGCCTTCCTCGACGACGCGTCCATCCTGCATCACCACGATCTTGTCGGCATTGACGACGGTCGACAGGCGGTGGGCGATGACGATCACCGTGCGGCCGCGCATCGCCGTGTCGAGCGCCTTCTGCACGGCGGCTTCCGACTCGTTGTCGAGCGCCGAGGTCGCCTCGTCGAGCAGCAGGATCGGCGCATTGCGTACCAGCGCGCGGGCAATCGACAGCCTCTGCCTCTGGCCACCGGACAATGTCACGCCGTTTTCACCGACCGGCGTATCGTAGCCCTCCGGCTGCGCGGTGATGAAGTCATGCGCATAGGCAAGCCTTGCCGCCTCTTCCACCTCGGCATCCGTGGCATCCGGACGGCCATAGCGGATATTGTCGCGGATCGAGCCCTCGAACAGATAGGGTTGTTGCGACACGTAGGCGAGCTGCTGGCGCAGGGAGGCCTTGGTTACGTCCGCGATATTCTGGCCGTCGACCAGGATCTGGCCTTCCGCCGGGTCGTAGAAGCGCGGAATGAGGTTGATGATCGTCGACTTGCCGGCACCGGAAGGCCCGACCAGAGCCGTCGTCTTGCCGCCCTCGGCAACAAGGTTCACGCCGCGCAGAATGGGGGAGCCGGCGGCGTAGGAAAACACCACATCCTTGAGCTCGACCTTCGCCTCGCTGATGGAGAGAGCCGGCGCGCCGGGTTTTTCGCGCTGGGCCGGCTGCAGGTCGAGAAGCGCATAGATCATCTGCGCATTGACGACGGCACGGTCCATCTGCACCTGAAGCTTGGCGAGCCGGCGAGCCGGATCATAGGCCATCAGCAGCGCCGTCACGAAGGAGAAGAAGGCGCCCGGCGGCACGTTGTTATAGATCGAACGGAATGCCGCGTAAGCCAGCACGCTCGATATCGCAAAACCCGCAAAGGTCTCCGTCAGCGGCGAGGTCCGTTCGGAAAGGCGCGCGATACGGTTCGACCGGTGTTCGGCGGTGTCGATGATCTTGTTGACCTTGCGCTCGAGTTCCTGCTCCATGGTGAAGGCCTTCACCACGGCAATGCCCTGGGCGGTTTCCTGCATGGCGCCGAGAACGCGGCTATTGACCTCGACCGAATCCCGCGTCGCGAGCCTGAGACGGCGCGACACGTAGCGCAGGGCGTAGAGAAGCGGCGGTGCCACGGCAAAGACGATCAGCGACAGCACCCAGTCCTTGCCGATCATCACCGCAATCAGCGAGACGAGCGTCAGAAGATCTCTTGCAGTGGAGGTGACGGTCAGGTTCATCACGTCCCGAATGCCGGCAATATTCTGGCTGATCTGCGCGGCCAGATGCGCCGAGCGGGCTTCGGAGAAAAATCCGACCGAAAGCGTCATCAGGTGGCTATAGAGCCGACGCTGGTAACGGGCCACGATATTGTTGCTGATCTTGGAAAGAGCCACCGCCTGGCCATAGGTGGCGAAGCCGCGCAGAACGAAGGCGGCGAGGATCGAGCCGCAGATCAGCCACACGATGTCCGCCCGCTTGTTGGCGAAGGCCTCGTTGACCACCGATTCCATGATCCAAGCGGTAAACGCGGTCGACAGCGCCACCATGATCAGACAGGAGACGGCAAACACATATCCGCGGATATGGTCCCGGCCGTTCTCCGAAATGATGCGCTTCAGGACGCTGACAACGGTAGTGGAATCAACGTGGCGCTTTTTGTCTTTTTCAGCCTTCAATGGAAAGTCCCAATTCGGCAGGATTACTGCATTATCACAAGAAAGGGCTTGTTAACCCCTTGCTTGCGGTTTTGCCAGTCGCGCCTGCCGGATTCGTTAACGGTGTGACTTTCCGGCATTCACCGGCGCCAGCACCGACCCTCCGTCGCAATCCCGTAGGCCTCTGGCGTGCGGGCATAGCTGGCAAGCCCGGCCAGTGCCGCCTGCGGATGGGTGACGACGAAGGTCGGGATCGTCTTCATCAATTCCTTGTGCGGCGCCTTGTCCTCGAAAGCCTTGCGGAAGAAGGGCTTTTTCAGTTCCGGCAGGATTTTCGGCGAAATGCCGCCGCCGAGGAACACGCCGCCGCGCGCCATGAAGGTGAGTGCCAGGTCGCCGGCAAGGCGGCCGAGATAGGTGACGAAAAGCTCCAGCGCTTCCGCAGCCTGGGCGTTCTTGCCGCCAAGGCCTTCCTCGGTCACGTTGGCCGGGTCCTTGATGCTGGGTGTAACACCATCAGCGGCGCAAACGGCATTGTAGATATGCAGAAGGCCGCGGCCGGAAATGATTTCCTCGGCCGAAACGCGCCCCTCGATGGTGACGAGATGCGGGAAAATCTCAAGGTCGCGCGGCGTGCGCGGGCCCATGTCCACATGGCCGCCCTCGCCGGGTACCGGAAACCACGTATCCTTGGCATGAAGAAGGCCTGCGACGCCTAGACCGGTTCCGGGGCCGAGAACGACACGTGTGGCATCGACGGCCGGCAGCGTGGCACCGATCGGCTCGCGGTCGCCTTCCGTCAAGGTCGCGACGGCAAGTGCCTGGGCTTCGAAATCGTTGAGCACGAGCACGGCGTCGAAGCCGAGTTCGCCGATCATCTTCTTCGGACGGACGATCCAGTCACAATTGGTGAGGTCGATCTCGTCGCCGTCGATCGGGCCGGCGACAGCCAGGATTGCCGAACGCGGCTTGGGCAGATCGGGATTGTTAAACACCTTGTCGACGATCGCATCATCGATCGTCGGGTAACCCGCCGTCGGCACATGGACGAAATCGGTTGCCTTGGTCTCGGCATCGGCAAGGATGGAGAAACGGGCATTGGTGCCGCCGATATCCCCGATCAGGATAGGAAAGGGCAATGTGTCAGATTGAGCTTTGGCCATGGGGAACGGATCTCGCGGATTTATCGAAAGTCGATGAGATGTTCTGCGGTGGCGCGGTTAAGCGCCATCGGAATGTCGTAGACGGTAGCAAGCCGGGTCAGGGCCTTGACGTCGACGTCATGGGGCAGGGCGGAGAGCGGATCGATGAAGAAGATCAGCATGCCGACATCGCCGGTCGCGATCATCGCGCCGATCTGCTGGTCGCCGCCCAGGGGGCCGCTTTTCAGCGGCGTCACGTCGAGGTCAGGACAGGCATCCAGCACACGGCCGCCGGTCGTGCCCGTTGCGACGATGCGGAATTTCGACAGCGCGGATTGATGCTGACGGGCAAATTCCGTCATCTCGTCCTTTTTCTGATCGTGAGCGATCAGCGCAATGCAAGGCTTGGACGTTTCCAAGTGCCTTCCTCCCTCCGGCCCTTGCGGGCAAATCGATCCGGCCGGCACGCCATCGGTCCGTCAGGATCTCGATTGGCACGCTAACCCTTTGATTCTAAGTATCGCCCTGGCAAATATCAATTTCGGTTACAGTTCGATGTCAGGGTTCTAGCGCGCCCTGAAGGATATGGGAAGGCTTCCAGGCGCATTGGTTCCCAGGGGCTTGGGCGGGCCAGGTTGGCGCGCTCAGCGCAACGGCCGTGCACGCGGTAGTGGCACGTTCTCCGGCACTTGTGCGGCATCGGAGGTGAGGGCGGTCGGAGTTTCCTCCATGGGCTCGGACGGCAGGGCTTTGGCGGCCATCGGTTGATCGCCGAACGTGGCATCCTGTTCGGAGCGAGCCGGCGCCGCAAGCACCGCCGCACAGGCTTTCGGCAGGTCCGAAAGCATGACCTGCCGTGGCTTGACGGGCTTCCTGTTCGGTTCGGCCGGTTTCGGCGGCGCCCAGGGCTCCTTGGTGAACCACCAGGAAAGCGACTTGCTGTTGCAATCGTCGCCGGCAGGAACCGGTGCCTGTTTCTCGCATGATGCAGCACCCGCGGGGCAATTGATGCGGATATGGAAATGTTCGTCATGTCCATAGAAGGGACGCACCTTGCCGAGCAGGCTCCGGTCGCCGGTCCATGTCTCGCAAAGCCTCTTCTTGATGGCGGGATTGACGAAGATGCGCTGCACCTGCGGATAGCTCGCCGCCTGCATGATGAGCCGCGCATGCGTGTCGGTCCACTTGCGCGGATCGACCGTCAGGAATTTGCTCTTGTCCAGCATCGAGGTGAAGGGAAGATCCTCGCGTTCTTCCACCGTCAGCGGCTGGGCGGGTTTCGGCGTGAACCAGATATCCGCATCGAGACCGACCTGATGCGAGGCATGCCCATTGATCATCGGCCCGCCGCGCGGCTGGGAAATGTCTCCGACCAGGATACCGGTTCCCCAGCCAAGCCTCTCCGCATCGGACGAAAAGCGTTCGAGCAGCGATATCATCGCCGGATTGCCCCAGCGTCGGTTGCGGGAAAGCCGCATCGCCTGCCATGTCGGCCCGTCCGTCGGCAGCGCCACCGCACCCGCCATGCATCCCTTGGCATAAAAGCCGAACGGCATCGGCTGCGACGCACTGGGCAGCTTCGCGGCGCTGAACAATTGCTTGGCGGTCTTCTGCTCCTCGGCCTGCGCCATTTCGGCCAGCACACCGAAAAGCGTTGCAGCTGCCGCCAGACTCAGTGCCAGTTTCAAGATCGGTTTCATCAGCATCCGTCGCAAATCATGTCGACCGCGATCTTAGTCCGAAATGCAACCCTGGGGAAACCACGCATGCGCCATCCGCATGCTTTCCCATGTCCATGGGCAATAAATCGGTTGTGAGCGGATGCTCCTGTTTTTTGCCCTCTTTTGCCCTATGCTTCGCGAAGCAGTGAGAACAGGAAGGAATATTGCATGGATTTGACGCGTCTGCAGAAGGGTCTCGCAATCGTCCTCGCCGTGTCCACCCTCGCCACCTGGGCCGCCGCACAGGAGCCTGCCAAAGCGCCGGAAGGCGGGCAGAACTGGCGATATGGCATGGCCGTCGTCGGTGATCTCCAGCTGCCTCCCGATTTCAAACAACTCCCCTATGTCGACGTGAACGCGCCCAAATCGGGAGAACTTCGGCTTTCGGATGAAGGCACGTTCGACAATCTGAACCTGGTGGTGGACAGGGGCGCTGCCGCTTCCGGCCTCGGGATGATCTACGATACGCTGATGAAGCGCTCGGAAAACGAGGTGTTCGGCACCTACGGGCTGCTGGCCGAGGCCGTCTCCTATCCGGACGACATGTCTTCCGTCACCTTTCGCCTGCGACCCGAGGCAAAATGGGCTGACGGTGAGCCCGTCACGCCGGAAGATGTGATCTTCAGCTTGAACGTGCTCAAAGAAAACAGCGCGATGTATTCCGGCTATTATCGCCACGTCACCGGCGCGGAGAAAACCGGCGATCGCGACGTTACCTTTCACTTCGACGAAAAGAACAACAAGGAACTTCCATCGATCGTCGGCGATTTTCCGATTCTGCCCAAACATTGGTGGGAGGGCAAGGACGCTCAGGGCAATCAGCGCGATATTACCCGCACGACACTCGATGCGCCGATGGGGTCCGGCCCCTACAAGATTGCCTCCGTCCAGCCCGGCTCCGCCATACGTTACGAATTGCGTGACGATTACTGGGGCAAGGACCTTCCGATCAATCGCGGCCAGTATAATTTCCGTGCCATCAGCTACACCTACTTCTCCGACAACGACGTGGAATTCGAGGCGTTTCGCGCCGGCAATATCGACTATCGACGCGAGAACAGCTCCAGCCGCTGGGCAACCCGATATGATTTCGATGCGGTGAAGGACAAGCGTGTGACACGCGAGGCTCTCACCAATCCTTTCAAGGCCACTGGTATCATGCAGGCGCTCGTGCCGAACATGCGCCGCGACATCTTCAAGGATGCACGGGTGCGCGAGGCCCTGAATTATGCCTTCGATTTTGAGGATCTGAACAAGAATCTCGCTTTTGGCGGGCTGAAACGTGTCGATAGTTTCTTCTGGGGAACGGATCTCGCATCGTCCGGCCTGCCGCAAGGCAAGGAACTGGAAATCCTTAACGAGATCAAGGACAAGGTTCCGCCGGAAGTCTTCACGACGCCCTACGCCAATCCTGTCGGGGGCGACCCGAACAAGGTTCGCGACAACCTTCGCAAGGCGATCGGCCTGTTCAAGGAAGCCGGTTGGGAACTCAAGGGCAACCGCATGGTCAACGTGAAGACCGGCCAGCCCTTGAGCTTTGAGATCCTGCTCAACAGCGCCGGCATGGAGCGCTCGGTCAATCCCTTCGTCGCGAGCCTCAAGAAGATCGGGGTGGAGGCTCGCCTGCGCACCGTCGACGCTTCGCAGTACATCAACCGTACACGCAGCTTCGACTATGACATGATCTGGGCCGTATGGGGCGAGACGATGAACCCCGGCAATGAGCAGGCCGAATACTGGGGCTCGCAGTCGAAGGACCGGCAGGGTTCACGCAATTATGCCGGTATCGCCGACCCGGCAGTCGATATCTTGATCCATAAGATCGTCTTTGCGCCGGACCGTGAGGATCAGATTGCCGCGGTCAGGGCGATGGACCGCGTCCTTCTGGCCAATCATTACGTCGTGCCGGTCTTCTATTCGGGCGAGGAGAAGATTGCCTATTGGAACCGGATCGCACATCCGCAAACGCTGCCGGAATACGGGATAGGGTTCCCGGATGCATGGTTTGCCAAGGATCAGGCCAAGTAAGGTGCTTGCGCCTTGCCTGCCCAACTGTTCCAAATGGCCGGATTGATTCGCTTGAAAACGAAGGAAGCCCGTTTGAGCCTTGAGCTGCCTCACGGTGACATGCCGGAACTGTTCGGCCCGGATTTGAACGGCGGAGCACGCTGATGGGCGCCTATATTCTTCGCCGCCTGCTGTTGATGATCCCGACTATCGTCGGCATCATGGCGATCTCGTTTCTCGTCGTGCAATTTGCCCCCGGCGGTCCGGTCGAACAAGTGATTGCTCAGATCCAGGGGCAGGATTCGGGCGACAGGCTTTCCGGTGCCAATAGTGACCTGATGGCACAGGGCGCCAACAGCGAATCCAACTATCGCGGTGCGCAGGGTCTCGATCCGGAATTCATCAAGAAGCTCGAAAAGCAGTTCGGTTTCGACAAGCCGCCGCTCACTCGCTTCCTCGACATGATGTGGAACTATATCCGCTTCGATTTCGGCGAGAGCTTCTTCCGCAACACCTCGGTGATCGATCTGATCATCGACAAGCTGCCGGTCTCCATGTCGCTCGGCTTCTGGATCCTGATCGTGTCCTACCTCATCTCCATCCCGCTCGGCATCCGCAAGGCGGTGAAGGATGGATCGAGCTTCGACATCTGGACGTCCGGCGTCATCATCGTCGGTTATGCGGTGCCGAGCTTCCTCTTTGGCATCCTCTTGATCGTGCTGTTTGCCGGCGGTTCCTTCTTCGACTGGTTCCCGCTGCGTGGCCTCGTTTCCGACAATTTCGACGATCTCACCTGGTATCAGAAGATCGGCGACTATTTCTGGCATCTCACCCTGCCGCTGATCGCCATGTCGCTCTCGGCCTTTGCCACGACGACGCTGTTGACCAAGAACTCCTTCATCGACGAGATCAAGAAACAGTATGTCACGACGGCGCGCGCCAAGGGCCTGAACGAGCGGCAGGTGCTGTATGGCCATGTCTTCCGCAACGCCATGCTGATCGTCATCGCCGGCTTCCCCGGCGCCTTCATCTCGGCCTTCTTCACCGGTTCGCTGCTGATCGAGAACATCTTCTCGCTCGATGGCCTGGGAAGGCTTGGCTATCTGTCGATCGTCAATCGCGACTATCCGATCGTCTTCGGCACGCTCTACATCTTCTCGCTGATGGGCCTCGTCGTGAACCTGATCTCCGACCTGATCTATACCTGGATCGACCCGCGCATCGATTTCGAGCGGAGGGATGTCTGATGAACGCCCCCGCCGTAACCACGCCTGCCGAAACATCGGCACCCGCAAAGCGCCCCTTCCTGTCGCCGACGACGAAACGCCGGCTTGCCAATTTCCGCGCCAACAAGCGCGGCTTCTCGTCCTTCTGGCTCTTCATGATCCTGTTCGTGCTGAGCCTGTTTGCCGAATTCATCGCCAATGACCGCCCGATCATCGCCTCGTACAAGGGCGAGATCCTCTATCCGGTGCTGGTCGATTACCCGGAAGAAAAGTTCGGCGGCTTTCTCGCGACCACCGACTATCGCTCTGATTACATCCAGCAGGAAATCAACGCCCATGGCTGGATGATCTGGCCGCCGATCCGTTATTCCTACCAGACGGTCAATTCGCAGATCCCCCATTCGGCGCCGACCGAACCCTTCTGGCTGATGCCGAAGGCCGATCGCTGCAAGGCCTATCCGGAAGGCGACAAGGACCCGAACTGCATTACCGGCAATCTCAACTGGCTCGGAACCGACGATCAGGCACGCGATGTCATGGCGCGGATGATCTATGGTTTCCGCATCTCCGTTCTGTTCGGCCTGGCACTCACCATCTGCTCGGCGGTCATCGGCGTCGGTGCCGGTGCCGTGCAGGGCTATTTCGGCGGTTGGACCGATCTTCTGATGCAGCGTTTCATCGAGATCTGGTCGGCCATGCCGGTTCTCTACATCCTGCTGATCATCGCCTCCATCCTGCCGCCCGGCTTCTTCATCCTGCTCGGCATATTGCTGCTCTTCTCCTGGGTCAGCCTTGTCGGTGTCGTCAGGGCGGAGTTTCTGCGCGCCCGCAATTTCGAATATGTCAGGGCCGCCCGCGCGCTCGGTGTCGGCAACTGGACGATCATGGTTCGCCACCTCCTGCCCAACGCCATGGTGGCGACGCTCACTTTCCTGCCCTTCATCCTGTCGGGGTCGATCGCGACGCTCACCTCGCTCGACTTCTTGGGCTTCGGCATGCCGCCCGGTTCGCCGTCGCTGGGCGAGATGATCGCGCAGGGCAAGAACAATCTCCAGGCGCCCTGGCTCGGCCTCACTGCCTTCTTCACCATGTCGATCATGCTGTCGCTGCTGATCTTCATCGGCGAGGCGGTGCGCGATGCCTTCGATCCCCGCAAGACGTTCCGGTGATATGATGACAGACGCTCTTCTTTCCGTCCGGGACCTGTCCGTCGCCTTCCATCAGGGCGAAACGGAAACGCTTGCCGTCGACCGCGTATCCTTCGATATCAGGCCCGGCGAGGTTCTGGCGCTGGTCGGCGAATCCGGCTCCGGCAAGTCCGTTTCGGCCAATTCCATCCTCAAGCTTCTGCCCTATCCGGCTGCGAGCCATCCGTCGGGAGAAATCCTCTTCAACGGCAAGGATCTCCTGAAGGCATTGGAGCCGGAACTGCGCCGTGTGCGCGGCAACGACATCACGATGATCTTTCAGGAGCCGATGACCTCGCTCAATCCGCTCCACACGATCGAGAAGCAGGTCGGCGAAATCTTGGAAATGCATCAGGGCATGAGGGGAACTACCGCCCGCGCCCGCATCCTGGAGCTCCTCAATCAGGTCGGCATCCGTGAGCCGGAAAAGCGGCTCACCGCCTATCCGCACGAACTGTCCGGCGGCCAGCGGCAACGTGTGATGATCGCCATGGCGCTCGCCAACCGGCCAAAGCTGCTGATCGCCGACGAGCCGACCACGGCGCTCGACGTGACGGTACAGGCGCAGATCCTCGAATTGTTGAAGACGCTGAAGGGCGAGCATGGCATGTCCATGCTGTTCATCACCCACGATCTCGGCATCGTGCGCAAGTTCGCCGATCGCGTCTGCGTCATGACCAAGGGAAAGATTGTCGAGGAAGGCACGGTCGAGGCCGTCTTCAACAACCCTCAGCATGCCTATACCCGGCACCTCCTGTCGTCCGAGCCGCGCGGCGTGCCGCCGCTTGCCGATCCCGCCCGCCCGGTCGTGATGGAAGCCAAGGACCTGCGCGTCTGGTTCCCGATCAAGGCCGGCTTCATGCGCAAGGTGGTCGATCACGTGAAGGCCGTCGATGGCGTGGACCTGACGCTGCGCGCTGGAGAGACGCTCGGCATCGTCGGCGAATCCGGCTCCGGCAAGACGACGCTTGGCCTCGCTCTCGCCCGCCTGATCGCATCGCAAGGCCGTATCGTCTTCATCGGCGACGCCATCAACGGCTATTCCTTCAAGCAGATGTTGCCCTATCGCAATCGCCTTCAGGTCGTCTTTCAGGATCCCTTCGGTTCGCTCAGCCCCCGCATGCCGGTGGGAGAGATCATCGCCGAGGGATTGAAGGTGCACGAACGGTCGCTGACGGCCGATCAGCGCGACGAACGTGTCTCCTGGGCGCTGCAGGAGGTCGGTCTCGACCCGGCCACCCGCTGGCGCTATCCGCATGAATTCTCCGGGGGGCAGAGGCAACGTATCGCCATCGCCCGCGCCATGGTGCTCAAGCCCCGCTTCGTCATGCTCGACGAGCCGACCTCGGCGCTCGACATGACCGTGCAGGCGCAGGTGGTCGATCTGTTGCGCGATCTGCAGGCCAAGCATGATCTCGCCTACCTCTTCATCAGCCATGACCTGAAGGTGGTGAAGGCGCTTGCCAACCACGTCATCGTCATGCGCATGGGCAAGGTGGTCGAGGAAGGCCCGTCGGAGGCCATCTTCCGTTCGCCGAGGCAAGACTATACCAAGGCCCTCATGGCCGCTGCCTTCGACATGCAGGCCGTCGAGAATGGTGTCGTCGGACAGTAATTGCGTGGCCAGTAACTGCACAGCCGGTAATTGCCCGGCTAATAATTGAAATGGGGGAACCACCATGTCCGAAAAGGCATCCGTCGTCATCGACCTGAAATTCGAGCCTGAGGATGTGGCACGTGCGCTTGCCGGTTCTTTCGAAGGGCGCAAGGTTCTTCTCGCATCCGACAAGTCGGCCGATTTGAGCGGCGCGCGTTACGCTTTCCTCTGGAAGCCGGATCTCGACCTCTTCGAGCGCGCCCCCAATCTGGAAGTGCTGTTTTCCGGCGGTGCGGGCGTCGATGCCATCCTCGCCGTGCCGGGCCTGCCCGATCTGCCGATCGTCCGCTTCGTCGACGAAAGCCTCACCACCCGCATGAGCGAGTGGGTCGTGCTGCAATGCCTGAGCCATCTGAGGCAGGCACCGGCCTATATGCGCCAGCAGGCGAGCCGCACCTGGCGGGAGCTCTCCCAGCCGGAAGCGAAGGAGCTCACCGTTGGCGTCATGGGCCTCGGCATCCTCGGACAGGATGCCGTGCGCAAACTGAAGGTGATGGGCTTTGACGTCATCGGCTGGTCGCGAACCGCAAAGACGATAGACGGTATCGAGACCTTCGATGCCGCCGGCCTCGACGATTTTCTCGGCCGCACCGACATCCTGGTCGGCCTTCTGCCATTGACCGATGACACCCGTGGGATATTCGATGCGTCCCTGTTTTCCAGGTTGCGGCAAGGCGGTGCGCTCGGCAGACCCATCTTCATCAATGCCGGGCGCGGTGGCAGCCAGGTGGAGGCGGATATCGTTGCGGCACTCGACAAGGGTGTGCTTGGCGGTGCCTCGCTGGATGTCTTCGAAGTCGAGCCGCTGGCAGCGACGAGCCCGCTCTGGGGCATGGACAATGTCATCCTCACCGCCCATGCCGCTGCGGCCTCCGATATCCGTTCGCTGTTTGCCAATGCCGAAAAGCAGATCGAGCGATGGGAGCAGGGAGAGCCGCTGCAGCATCTGGTCGACAAGGTACGGGGATACTGAGCCTCGCGCCGTACCGCGATGGCTCAACTGTGTCTGGACTTAATCGATTTTTTTCCCGATAAAGCTGCCGGGAGGCGGGATAGCTTGCCTCCTTAGCGAGTGAGGCCGACCGGTCACAGGCGACCGGGACAGGGGCAGGCATGACCAAGACCGATATCGCAACCAGGGTGTATAACCACAGCTGGAAGCTCGATCCGATCATCCGCAGTCTGATCGACACCGATTTCTACAAACTTCTGATGCTGCAGATGATCTGGAAACTTTATCCGGATGTCGATGCGACATTTTCGGTTATCAACCGCACAACCAGCGTCAAGCTGGCGGATGAGATCGATGAAGGCGCCCTGCGTGAGCAGCTCGACCATGCGCGCACCGTCGGCCTCTCCAAGAAGGAGATGATCTGGCTCGCCGGTAACACCTTCTATGGCCGCAACCAGATTTTCGAGCCCGAGTTTCTGACCTGGCTCTCCACCTATAAATTGCCGGAATACGAGCTGTTCAAGCGCAATGGCCAATATGAGTTGAACTTCCACGGCAAGTGGATGGACACGACCATGTGGGAAATCCCGGCTCTGGCGATCATCAACGAGATGCGCTCGCGCTCGGCCATGCGCTCGGTCGGCTATTTCACGCTCGACGTGCTCTATGCGCGCGCCAAGGCCAGGATGTGGGAGAAGGTCGAGCGGCTGCGTACCCTGCCGGGCCTGAGGATCTCCGACTTCGGCACGCGCAGGCGGCATAGTTTCCTCTGGCAGCGCTGGTGCGTCGAAGCCTTGAAGGAAGGCATCGGCAGCGGCTTTACCGGCACCAGCAACGTGTTGCTCGCCATGGATTCCGATCTCGAAGCCGTCGGCACCAATGCGCACGAGCTTCCCATGGTCGCGGCGGCACTTGCCAATACCGACGAGGA
Source organism: Neorhizobium sp. NCHU2750 (assembly GCF_003597675.1). NCBI lineage: Bacteria > Pseudomonadati > Pseudomonadota > Alphaproteobacteria > Hyphomicrobiales > Rhizobiaceae > Neorhizobium > Neorhizobium sp. NCHU2750. Next base: position 4,147,123 of record NZ_CP030827.1, read on the forward strand.
GCTTCGCAACGCCTCCTATCAGGTGCTGAAGGACTGGAACCGGCTCTATCACGGCAATCTGCTGATCGTCCTGCCGGATGCGTTCGGCACGGCATCGTTCCTGCGCGATGCGCCGGACTGGGTGGCCGACTGGACCGGCTTCCGCCCCGATAGCGCCCCGCCGATCGAAGGTGGCGAAAAGATCATCTCCTGGTGGAAGAAAATGGGCCGCGACCCGAAGGAAAAGCTGCTGATCTTCTCCGACGGGCTCGATGTCGATGCCATCATCGATACCTATCGCCATTTCGAAGGCAGGGTACGCATGAGCTTCGGCTGGGGAACCAACCTCACCAACGATTTCGCCGGCTGCGCTCCGGTGGAAATCGCCGGGCTGAAACCCATCTCCGTCGTCTGCAAGGTCAGCGAGGCCAATGGCCGTCCCGCCGTCAAGCTCTCCGACAATCCCCAGAAGGCGACCGGAGATCCTGAAGAAGTTCAGCGCTATCTCCGCTTCTTTGGTGAAGAAGATCGCGTCAGCCAGAAGCTCGTGGTCTGAGATAATTCTATCGAAGTGCTTTTCCACAAGATGAAACCCCGCCTTGCGGGCGGGGTTTCCTGTCTCTGAATACCAGGCATCTTATCGGATGACCTGCACCACCGTATGGGTCTGCGGATCGACGATCACGCGCTGATTGTTGACGACGGTATAGGCATATTGGTCGTGGCTCGGGACAGGGGTCAGCACCACGGTATCGGGAACCGGCTTGCCGACGGCGATCGGCTGGTCGACAGTGACTGCGGTGGTCGGCACCGGCTGCTGTTCGACATAGGTGACGACCTCGCGCGGCGGCGGATCGATCGCCGTGCCGGCAATGGCACCAACGACGCCACCGACTGCGGCACCGACCGGACCACCGACGACGGCGCCGGTGACCGCACCACCGGCTGCACCAGTCACGGTGCTTTGTTGTGCGCTGGCCTGGCCGGCCAGAGCGAACGCTGCGGCAGCACAGGAAGCAAGAATGATCTTTTTCATGGTTCTTCTCCTCTTTTGACTTCCGGCGACAAAACCCGCCTTCCATCGAAACCGTTCCGCAGTCGATGTCACCTTTGGTTGTCGCTTGAAATATTTGGAGAGCCTGTTTCGAGGGGATTTCGGGTTTCCAAAAGCATCCCTCACCGATTTTTCCCGAGATGAACGACAACTCCTGGATGTTTGGCTCGGCCGCTCAAACGCTTAACCAAGAGGCGGAAAATTGGGCTCTTCCCATGCCCTGCCTATTGCCAAGCGGAGGCTGCAAACTATTTGCCCGATCAGAAATGGGAGAAAAGCCCGTGGAATACCGCTTTCTGATCGTCGAAGACAGCCTTCTCGTTGCCATGGATATTGAGGAGGCCGTCCAGCGTTGCGGCCATGACGTGGTTGGCATAGCGCCGGATATGAAAGTGGCGCTAAACTACACGAGGGAAACGGACATTGCCTTCGTCGACGTCCGTCTTGCCGATGGCGAGACCGGTCCTGAGATTGCCAGGGTTCTGGCGGAATACGGCATCGTCGTCATCATGATCACCGGCAATCCCGGTGTCGTCGCATCCGGCGTCAATGGGGTGCTCGGCGTCATGGCCAAACCCCTGACCGACCAGGCCTCCATGGACCTCATCCAGTTCGCCGTCGACCGCAAGAACGGCAAGCCCGGCATCCCGCCGGCGCGCCTGCGCCTCTTTCATTGATCCGTTGCTTCGCACCGCCTGAGCGAGTAAGTGATCCCGGTCATCAGGCGGAAGCAGACATGCGATTTTTTATTACCGGTACGGCGGGTTTCATCGGATTTCATCTGGCCCGCAAGCTTCTGCAGGATGGTCACGAGGTCCTGGGCTTCGATGGGATGACGCCCTATTACAGCCTGCGCCTGAAGGAAGCCCGCAATGCCGGCCTCATCCAGTTCCCGACCTTCCGTTTCGTTGAGGGCATGCTGGAAGACAAGGCGCTATTGAATGAGACGGTAACGGCCTTCAGGCCGGACGTCATCGTCCATCTGGCTGCCCAGGCCGGTGTTCGCTACAGCCTCGAAAATCCCAAGGCCTATCTGGATTCGAACCTCATCGGCTCCTGGAACATCCTCGAGATTGCTCGCGAAATCGGTGTCGGGCATCTGATGCTGGCCTCGACCTCTTCGGTCTATGGTGCAAACCCCGGCATTCCCTTCCGTGAGACAGACAAGGCCGATGAGCCGCTGACCTTCTATGCGGCCAGCAAGAAGGCGATGGAGGCGATGGCGCATAGCTACGCCCATCTCTACAAGGTGCCGACCACGGCCTTCCGCTTCTTCACCGTCTATGGTCCATGGGGTCGACCGGACATGGCACTGTTCAAGTTCGTCAAGGCGATGCTGGAAGATCGGGAAATCGAGATCTACGGCGAAGGCAAGATGAGCCGGGATTTCACCTATATCGATGATCTGGTCCAGTCTGTCATCGATCTCTCCACGATCGCACCCGCCGAAGTCAACCGCGTTGCGGACGTCGACACGCTCTCTGCCCAGGGCCCGTTCCGCATCGTCAATCTCGGCGGTGGACAGCCGGTCGGATTGCTGGATTTCGTCGAGGTCGTTGAAAAGACGATGGGCAAGCCTGCAAAACGCAAGATGCTGCCGATGCAGAAGGGCGACGTTCCGCGAACCTTCGCCAGCCCCGAGCTGCTTCTGGCCTTGACCGGCCGCAAGCCGGAAACAGGGCTTAATGAAGGCGTTGGCGCCTTTGTCCGCTGGTACCTGGAGCATCGCTCCGAAATCGACTGACAAGCCGTATTGGTTCGCGATGCGCTTCACATCTGGCGGAGCATGCTTGCCTATTGCGGATGACCGCACCAGATCAGCACGGTACGAACGTGCAAGACGTGTCGTCGCAATCGATTTATCGAACGGACCGTTCGGCTTGGATTCATTTTTGAAAGACTCTATGTTGCCGAGGAAGACGGATCATATGGTACCGAAGGTCAAAGGCATGTCAGAGGGTCTCAGAGATGCCCGTATCCTCATGTATAGCCATGATACTTTTGGGCTTGGCCATATTCGCCGCTGCATGACGATCGCCAATCATCTGGTCGAAACCTTCCAGGGCGCGCATGTGCTGATCATATCCGGTGCCACCATCGCCGGCGCTTTCGACTACCGCTCACGCGTCGACTACGTGAAGATCCCGAGCGTCATCAAGCTGCGCAACGGCGATTACACGTCGATGGACGAGCATATCAATCTGGAAGAAACGCTGGAAATGCGCCAGGCGATCATCCGCCAGACGGCGGAGAGCTTCCAGCCCGATATCTTTATCGTCGACAAGGAGCCGCTGGGTCTTCGCCGCGAGGTGGAGGATACGCTGGTCTATCTCAAGAGCCGCGGCACACTTCTCGTTCTCGGCCTGCGCGATGTCATGGACGCGCCGCATCTGCTCGATGCCGAATGGCGCCGCAACGATGTGATGGCCAAGATCGACCAGCTTTACGACAGCGTCTGGATCTACGGACCGCCGGATTTCTATGATCCGCTGACCGGACTGGACGTGCCGCCATCGCTGCGCCGGAAAATGAACTTTGTCGGCTTTCTTCAGCGGAAGGCCTGGACGAAAAAGATGCCGGCGACGAGCCGCAAGGGTGACTATGTCCTCGTTACCACCGGTGGCGGTGGAGACGGATACGACCTTGTTCGCGATGTCATAAACGCCTACCAGTCCGATCCGACGCTGACGGAGAGGGCACTGATCGTACTCGGCCCCTACATGCCCGGCGAGCAGCGCAACGAACTGATCGAGTCCGCCCGCCAGCATGACTGTCTCGAGGTCATCGAGTTCGATAATCGCATGGAAGACCTGATCAGCAACGCCAAGGCTATCGTCGCCATGGGCGGCTACAATACCTATTGCGAGATCCTGTCCTTCGACAAACCGGCGCTGATCGTGCCGCGCATGGTACCTCGCCAGGAACAGCTCATCCGCGCGATGCGAGCAACCGAACTCGGCCTTGTTGCCATGCTGCACCCGGATCATTCATCTGATGGGCCAAGATTGGCAGCCGCGATCAAGTCGCTTCTCATCCGCCAGCCGCCGTCCGTCACGGCGCCGCATCACAGGCTCGAAGGTCTGACGAACCTCTCTGCCATCGTCCGCGAATGGCTCGAAGGGCAGAAGCCGGACTATCTGTCGGTCGTCGAAAACTGAGCGACTAGCCGGCTCTTTCCAGTGCAAGGCGCAGCAGGCGGGCGGTTTCCTCTGCACCATCGGCCTTGAGGTCGATCGAAGCCGTGCGCGGATTGTCCAACAGTCTACTGACGCCTGCCGCCACGGATTCGGCCGTAATCGCGCTTTCCTCGATCATCTCCGCCAGACCAAGCGCCTTGAGCTTTTCCGCGCGCGCCGTCTGCTCCGTTTCGCCGCCTGTGGCGAACGGAATGAGCAGCGCACCGCAGCCTGCGCGCAGCACGTCGCAGACTGTGTTGTAACCCGCCTGCGAGATCGATAGCTCGGCGCTGCCGAGCAACTGGCGGAAATCGCTCCTGAACCGGAAGACATCCATCTCGGCATCGCTCCGGGCGGCGAGTGCGTCGAAGCTCGCCTGATCGAGATTGGGGCCGGTGATCACGCACCAGCGGCCGGGCGAAGCCATGAGACCCCGTGCCTCGACCGCTGCATTGAGAAGCTTGTGGCCGACAGCGCCACCGCCGGCAGAAACGATCACCCGGTACCGCTCCGCAGACGGCACCGGCACCGGCGGCGCCACGAGGCCGGTATAGAGGATCTTGTCGGCAATCTCGCCGGTGAGCGGAAACGTATCCTCGATCCGTGTCAGGGTTTGGTCGCCGTGGACGAGCACGCCGTGGAAATGCTCCTTCACCAGCGCAACGGTTTCCGCATCCCGGCCGGGCTTCTTGTTGACCTGCAGGATGTCACGGATCGAGGCGAACAGCAGCGGCCTCGGCTGCATGGCGCCTATCGCATCGAGAAGCGGCAGCAGTTCGAAGCGCATCTGCCGGCGGCCGAAGGGAAAGGCTTCGGTGATCACGATATCGGGTCTGGTCTCAGCAAGGATCGCAAGCAATTGCTCGACGCGCTGCCTTTCGCCGGCTTCATCCAGAGGCTGGCCATCGGCATCCTGCAATCCGGAAAATCCCTCCCGCGAGGTTACTTCCGGCAAGAGCCGCACATGCCGGATACCCGGACCCGGAAAGCCCGGAACCGGCAGTCCGCCGGTCACCATGGTCACCTCGAACCCGTCGGCCGCAAGCGCCGAGGCAACGAGGCTCGCGCGGGCGATATGGCCGATCCCGAGAAGATGCTGGACATAGAAGAGGACACGCGGCGAGCTCATGGGTGATGTCCTTCCTTTTTCCCCTGGCCCTGATAGGCCTCAGAAAAAAGCCTCTGCAGGTCATGGATACTGGTCTTGTGGTCGAAATGCCCTCGAACCTTCGCCTCGGCATTGCCGGCCATGCGATCGCGCTCCGAAGGATTGCGGATTGCCCTCTCGAGCGCCGCGGCAAGAGCCTGCGGATCTTCCGGTTCGACCAGAAGGCCGTTCTCATCGTTGACGAACAGCTCCGGAATGCCGGAAATCGTCGTCGAGATGCACAGCACCCGCTGACTTGCCGCCTCGACCAGCACGTTCGGCAGGCCGTCGCGGTCGCCATCCTTGCCGATCCGGCAGGGCAGGGCGAAAATGTCGGCCTCGCCGTAACGCTGCAGCACTTCCTTCTGCGACATGGCGCCGTGCCAGCGGACGCGCGCGCCGAGCCCCAGTTCTTCCGCGAGCGGCTTCAGCATCTTCAACTCGTCGCCGCCCCCCACATGGTCGAGCCGCCAATGGAGATCAGCGGGCAGCAGGGCGAGGGCCCTCAGAAGGATATCGAACCCCTTCTTCGGCACGGCCCGGCCCACCGCCAGGATCGAGACGGGGTCGTCGGCCCGTGATCCGTCCCGTTGCGCAGACGCGCGATCGGGCGGTGGAAAGCGGCTGAGATCCAGCCCGTGATAGCTCAGATGCACCTTGCCCGCATCGTCGGAGAGCGAGCGCAGGTGGTCCGCCCCGCCGCGCGTGCAGGTGACGGTCCAGTGCGCGTCGCCGAGCTTGTCACTGAGCTCCCAGGCAGGGCTCGTCCATATGTCCTTGGCATGGGCCGAAACCGTATAGGGGATGCCGAGCAGCTGCGAGGCGTAGCGGCCGACGGATGCGGGCGTGTGGATGAAATGCACATGCAGCCAGTCGGCGCCCTCCGGCCATTCGTGAGCGAGCACCAGCGCCTGCCCGAAGCGGCGGAAGCGGTTGCGGCTCAAATCGCGGCGAAGGTCGGCAAGAAAGGCTTTCGCGGTCGCCTTGAAGCTGGGCCTGCCCCACCAGTGCAACAGCGCCTTGGCAACGCGAACCGGCTCCTCGTGCAGGTATTCGGGAAGATAGTGGACCGGCGCCTCGATCTCGTCATGCACGGGATGCCGCTTCTTGTCGGTCGGCCGGCGCATCGACATCAGTTCGAGCCTGAAGCCGGCAAGTTCGAGACCACGCAATTCCTGTGCTATGAAGGTTTCCGACAGGCGTGGATAACCCTTCAGCAGCACGACCATCTTTTTCGGTATGTTCAAAGTCGATCCTATGCGGGCTGGCCGGCCGCAAGTCATGGTCGGCCGGTCAAACCATTATTCGCCGTGTCAAATCCGTGCAAGCTCAGTGATACGGGTCTGCCGCGTCACGCAACCCGTCTCCCAGGAAGTTGAAGGCGAGAATGACGAGGATGACCGGGATCACGGGAATGAGCAGCCAGGGATAGAGCGCCACCACATTCACCGTCCGCGCTTCCGTCAGGAGAACGCCCCAGCTGGTCACCGGTGGCCTCAGGCCGAGGCCGAGGAAGCTCAGCGTCGTTTCGCCAAGGATCATGCCGGGGATGGTCAGCGTGGCGCTGGCGATCAGATGCGACATGAAGCCGGGAATGAGATGCCGTCCGATGATCCGCCAGTGGCTTGCGCCCATCAATTGGGCGGCAAGCACATAGTCTTCCTCGCGTAGCGACAGCAGTTTGGAGCGTACCGCGCGTGCAAGCCCCGTCCAGTCGAGCATGCCGAGAATGAAGGTGATGCCGAGATAGATGACGAAGGGGCTCCAGTCGACCGGCATCACGGCTGCAAGCGCCAGCCAGAGCGGAATGCTCGGGATGGAGTGCAGCACTTCGATGATGCGCTGAACGATGAGATCGAACCAGCCACCCCAATAACCGGCAAGCCCGCCGATCAGGATGCCGAGGACGAAGCTGGTGGTAATGCCGAGCAGGCCGATGGTGAGCGAGATGCGGGCACCGTAGATAATGCGGGAAAGCACGTCACGGCCCAGCCGGTCTGTTCCAAGCAGGAACATCTGGCCGCCTTCGGCCGGGCAGACGAGATGGATATCTGCGGGGATGAAGCCCCAGAAGTGATAGCGATCCCCCTGGCAGAAGAAGCGCAGCCGCTCGACCCTGCTTTTATCCTCGGTATAGTCTCGCCGCAGGTTCTCCATGTCGAGCTTCATCGTCTGGCCATAGACGAAAGGACCGACAAAGGCGCCATCATGGAAAAAATGCACCGACTGCGGCGGCGAATAGATGCGATCCATGTTGCGGGTATGGAGATTATAGGGTGCCAGGAATTCGGCGATGATGATCGACAGATAGGCGGCGAGCAGGAATATGCCGGAAAACAGCGCCAGCCGGTGGCGCTGGAAGCGCCACCACATCAATTTGATCTGCGAGGCCTGCTTGGCGACCGGCGCTCCCTCGATCACCTTGTCGAAGGCATAGGGATCGAAGGGTTCCGGCGAGACATAGTGCGGCAGCGACTGTCCATCGGGCGGCAATTGCATGCTCATCGTGTCCTGCCCCCGTAAAGCCTGATGCGGGGATCAAACAGAGCCAGCGCGATGTCCGAGATCAGCATGCCGACCACCGTCAGAAGTGCGAGAAACATCAGGAACGATCCGGCGAGATACATGTCCTGTGTCTGCAGCGCCTTGATCAGCATCGGGCCGGTCGTTTCCAGCGAGAGGACGACAGCGGTGATTTCCGCGCCTGAAATGATCTGCGGCAGGATCGAGCCGATATCCGAGATGAAGAAATTCAACGACATGCGCAGCGGATACTTGATCAGCACCTTGAACGGATGCAGCCCCTTCGCCCGCGCCGTCATCACATATTGCTTGCGCAATTCGTCAAGCAGATTGGCCCTCAGCCGCCGCACCATACCGGCCGTGCCGGCCGTACCGATGATGATCACCGGGATCCAGAGATGTTCGAGGATCGACTTGAACTTCTCCCAGCTCATCGGCTGGTTGAGATATCTCTGGTCCATCAGGTGGCCGATCGAGGTGCCGAACCAGACATTGGCGAAATACATCAACACCAGTGCCAGAACGAAATTCGGCACCGCAAGGCCGATCAAGCCGAACAGTGTCAGCCCATAGTCGCCCCAGCTATACTGATGCGTCGCCGAATAGATACCGATCGGGAACGCCAGCAGCCATGTGACGATGATCGTCACGACAGAGACGAGGATGGTCAGCCATAGCCGGTCGCCGACGACATCCGACACCGGCAGCCGGTACTCGAACGAATAGCCGAAATCGCCCACCATCATCCCGCCGACCCAGTGGAGGTAGCGGATGGGCAGCGGCTTGTCGAAGCCATACTTGGCCCGCAACTCGTCGATTTCCTGCATGTCGGCCGTCTCGCCGATCGCCCGCATTTCCGCGACATAGCTTTCGAAATAGTCGCCCGGAGGCAGGTTGATGATGGTGAAGACCAGCATCGAGATCATCACCAGCGTCGGGATCATCACCGTGACCCGCCAGAGAATGTATCGGATCATGCCTGATCCTCCTTGTACCAGAAGGTATCGGGCATATAGACGCCGAGATAGGACGTGGGATCGTAACCGAACAGCCCGTTTTCGGGAATGTTCTGCAGTTTCGAAGACTTGACCAGAGGCTGCAGCGACTGGTTGACGATGCCGATCGTGAAGACCTGGCTGGTGAAGATCTCCAGCATCGAATGCCAGATCGCCTCGCGTTGCTCATAGGTGCCGGCGGTCTTCCATTTTTTCATCAGCTCAAGCAGCTCGATCGCTTCCGGCAGATCCGGCGGATGGCCGTCCGTACCGCCGGAGAGATAGTGAAGCCCCCAGACGGGCCATTGCAGCTGGTCGTCGAAGGTCGGCGCCAGTTCCTTCGGCGACATGTCGGCCGTCGGCACGCCATTGTCGAGACCCATCCAGATGCCCATCACGGTCTCGCCGCCGATCACCCGCTTGCGGAAGATTTCACGCTGCGACACGCGGGTGAAAATGGCGATGCCGATCTTCAGCCAATGGTCGGTAATCAGTTCCAGCACGTCACTTTCGAATGTGCTCTCACCGGCGCTTTCGATGATGATCTTGGCCACGCGCCCGTCCGGCAGCAGGCGCAGCCCGTCGTCATTGCGGTTGGCAAGCCCGGCCTCGTCGAGAAGCCTGTTGGCTTGGTCCACGTCGTGGCTTGCCCAGGCCTGTTCGTACTCTCGTTTGAACAGCGGGCTGTCGGGCAGAACGGAATTGCCGGCCTCGTGGGCAAGGCCGAAGAAGACCGCCTTGTTGATTTCCTGCCGGTTGATGCCGAGCGACAGCGCGCGCCGGACCCGGACATCCTGGAAGACCTTGCGCCAGACATCGTCCTTGCAGTTGAGATTGGGGATCAGCGCCACGCGCGATCCCTGGGTCCGCTTCCACAGGTCGACAGTGAGCGGGAAGCGCTTTTCCGCCGCCTTGAGGAACGTGTAGTCGGAAAAGTCCACATTGGCCATCTGCAGGTCGCTTTCACCCGAACCGGCCTTGGCGGCAATGAGATCCGGCGAGCTGACATCCAGCGTCATCTGGTCGATATAGGGCAGCTGCAGCCCGTTTTCGTCGACGCGGTGAAAATAGGCATTTCTCTTGAAGATGAACTGGCCGGACGGCGGCTTTGTCGTGTTGTACCAGGGATCCAGCGTCGGAAGGTCGGGATTTTCGGGCCTTACCGTTCGCGACATCAGCTTGTGCAGATCGTCCCAGTCTTCCACCCGATATTGCTTGATAAGCCGGGCAAGCTCTTCTGCACTCTGATATTTGGGATGAAACTGCTTCAGATATGCCGAGGGCATGGCGATGAGCAACGGCGTCGGACTTGCCAGCTGCGCAAGAAAGTCCGGATTGGGCTCCTCCCAGCTGTAGCGGACCGTCAGCGCGTCGACCATCTCGAAACGCGGGCCTTTGCCATTGACCCTGAGCTCCACCGGTATGCCGCCGCGGTGCAGATCGCGATTGTTCATCACGTCTTCCCAGGCGTAGCGGAAGTCTTCCGATGTCAGCGGCGAGCCGCTCGACCATTTGTGACCTTCGCGCAGTTTGAAGGTGAAGATCCGGTCGTCCTGTGCATCGAAGCTTTCCAGAATGTCCGCGTGAAGGTTGAGCTGCTCGTCATATCCGACCAGCCGCGAATAGCTGTTGATCGGCATCAGCCGGATATCGCGCTGCCCGCCGATCAGCATGCGCACGACACCGCCGTGCTGGCCAGCGGCGAGTTTCTTCGCACCGAGATTGACGACGCGCGGATTGCGCGGCAGGCGGCCAGAGATATCCGGCAGCTTGCCTTGCTTGATCTCCGCATCGAGCGAAGCCGCACCGGTAAAGGCGGCGCGCGCGTTGAGCGGAAGAAGCGAGCTGGCCATCAGGCCGAGAATGGTCCGACGTTTGATCACGGCCGCAACTCCCGCAGGTCCGCCTGTGGCTTTGCGAGCACGAGATGACCGTGGCCCAGATCGATCTGCGTCAGCCTCTCTCCACCCTCGTCCTGAACGAAGACCGAATGCCAGTTCTGGGTCGGCTTTCGCGGAATTTCCAAGGCATCGAGATCGAGCGGACGGTCGAGATCCGGAATGGGCACGGCGGCGATCAGGCGTTTGGTATAGGGGTGGACCGGGTTGCGCATGATCACCTCGCAGGGGCCGATCTCGACAATCCTGCCCGCATACATCACCGCCACTCGATCGGCCATGTAGTTCACCACGGCCAGATTATGGGAAATGAACAGGTAGGTCAGCCCGAGATCCTGCTTCAGGTCCTTCAGAAGATTGAGGATCTGCGCCTGGATCGAGACATCGAGTGCCGAAACCGGTTCGTCGCAGATCATCAGTTCCGGGCCGAGCGCCAGCGCCCTTGCAATGCCGATGCGCTGCCTCTGTCCGCCGGAAAAACTGTGCGGGTAACGGCTGAGCGCACTGTCGTCGAGCCCGATCGTCCGCAACAGCCGCCTGACCGCATCAAGCCGCGTGCTGCGCGACCCGCGCCCGTGAATTTCCAGCCCTTCGCCGATGATCTCCCTGACCGTCATGCGCGGTGAAAGCGACGAGATCGGATCCTGGAACACCATCTGGATCCGCTGCCGCAGCATGTCGAGCTCGTCGCTGTCGGCGGAGAGTACGTCGACCGGCCCCTTTTCGCTCTCGAAGATGACCGACCCCGTATCGGCCGTCAGGCCGCGCATCAGGATCTTGCTGAGCGTGGTCTTGCCGCAGCCGCTTTCCCCGACGAGACCCAGGCTCTCGCCGCGGCGGATGTCGAAGCTCACATCGTCGACGGCAAGCGTCACATTGCTGTCGTGGCTACCGAGCTTGCGCTTCTTGGCCTTGAACGTCTTGCTGATGTTGTTCACCCTGAGGATGACCGATGGGCCGCCGGTATTGACGGTGCAGGTTTCCATCAGGCTCGCCGTGTCCACCTCGATTTCCCGCAGCGGTTTCAAGCGCTGGCCGCGTGCCATCTCGAAGGTCGGTATCGCCGAGATCAAGCCCTTCGGGTAGGGATGCACCGGCCTGCGGAATATGTCGTCCACCGTTCCCGCTTCCATAACCTCGCCGCGATAGGCGACGACCACCTCGTCTGCGAGATTGGTGACGATGCCGAGATCATGGGTGATCAGCAGCATCGCCATGTTGAAGCGTGATTGTAGGTCCCTCAGAAGCTTGAGGATCTGCGCCTGTATCGTCACGTCGAGTGCGGTTGTCGGCTCGTCGGCAATCAGCAGCGCCGGCCGGCAGACCAGCGCCATGGCGATCATCGCCCTCTGCCGCATGCCGCCCGACAGCTCGAAAGGATACATGCCGTGAACCTTCGCGGTGTCCTTGAAACCGACCAGCGACAGCGTCTCATGGATGCGTTCGCGTTGTTCGGCAGGCGAGGATGCGTCATGGATCCGCAAAGCCTCGTCGATCTGGTTGCCGATCGTGTGGAGCGGCGACAAAGAGGTCATCGGCTCCTGGAAGATCATGCCGATCCGGTTGCCACGAATGGCACGGATTTGCCTGCCGTCCTGCGGCAGCGTCAAGAGATCGACAGGTCCGTCATCCGATCGCGGATCATTGAACAGGACACGGCCCTGGGTCAAGGCGATCGGGCTTTCGATCCCGACGACCGTGCGGCCGATGACCGATTTTCCCGAGCCCGATTCGCCCACAAGAGCCGTCACCTTGCCGGGCTTGATCCGCATGCTGAGGTTCTTGACCGCTTGGATCTTGCCGCCGAATACCGGAAAGCTGACGCTCAGGTTTTCGATCCTCAGAAGGTCCGGCGTCAAGGTCATCAGGCAGCATTCCTCATGCGTAGGGCGCGCAGGTGCGCTCCCGTCAGGTCGATTCGGCCGGTATATTTTCTGCGCATGACAACAAAAACAAATTTGCCGGGATGCATCTCTTCGCACCTGAGAGTTGACGCTGGAACAAAATTGAGCCTAGCGCAGAGCAAGGATGATAGTCCATGGAATATCAAGGTTGCTGGAGCGCTGGTGATGAATAACGAACGAGACTACAAAAAGATGCTGCGCGAGGCGAGGAAGCTGATCCGGTCGGGCCGGATGGAAGAGGCACGCGAGCGGCTGCATCTGATCGAGGCGGAGGATCTTGGCCGGGCTGATTCGGTAACGTCGCTCGGCCTGCCGCGCCGGGTGCAATCCGCGCGGTTGAAGCTGGCAAAGGCCGAGGGCGATCCGGTCCGCAAGATTGCCTATCAGTTCCATCTCGTTCCACCGCCCGAAAAGCTGGCGCGCTACGCCGCTTTTTCCGCAGATGAGCGGCAGAGGATGGTCGCCCTGTCGCGCATCGATATTCCCCGCTGCATCCATCAGATATGGCTCGGTTCAAAACCTGTTCCTTCGACCGTAGCTGCCTGGGCCGACCATGCCGCCGCCCATGGCTACGGCTATAGGCTGTGGCGGGAGGCCGATCTTGCTCAATCCGGCTATGATCGTCATCCGTCGCTACATCACATGCTTGACGAGGGAGACATTCCCGGCGCGGTCGATGTCGCCCGTTATATGATCCTGCGCGACCTCGGCGGCATCTATCTCGATTGTGACTGGTATCCTGCCCGCAGCACCAGGACCTTTCACGATATCCTGCCGCTGACAGGCCTTGCCGTGTTCGCCGAGGACATTCCGCGCAATACCGGGGTTGGCGGCACGCTGCTGGCAAACTCCTTCATCGCCACGCCGCCCGGCAATCCGGTCCTGGCGAAATTGTGTGACGTGCTGCCCGAGGTCATCGCCGAGCTCGGCGATGCGCCCGCCTGGTGGTCGACCGGGCCGTTAATCCTGACCGTTCTCGCTCGCTCGGGCCCGATCAGCCTTGCAGATGCAGGTCTGGTTGCCGCCTCGATGTCCGCAGGAACCCGGCTGGATGAAGTCAAGGATCTCGCCGCCTCGCTGGAAGAAGCGGATGCGCCGAGCCTGTTGATCGCCTGGAAGCCGTGGGCTGTGCCGTCACAGGACGGCTAGGTTCGTTCCATCAGCGTTTTGACCGCAACCCAGCAGCAGGCGGGGTGCCCTGCGGTCAAGGCAAGGAAATCGTCGAGAAACGCCCAGGCGGCATCGTCATGCACCAGATGATGGGTCAGGATACCGAGGCTCGTCTCGGGCGCATCGCCGCCGGAAAGGCGCGCGGCGGCCTCGGCGTAAAGCACATCGGCCGCGCGTCCACCCCGACTCCCCTTCCAGTCGATAATGTCGACATGGGTATTGACCATCGGCAGCGGCGCTCCGGTCCGCTCCGGTCCGAAGACCGACAGGGCTTCATAGCCGAGATCGGCGAGCCGGCCGATAAGCGCAGGGGCGATCCGGTTCCATGGCGGCACCAGAAGCGGGATGGCCCGCGCGCCGAACATGTGGCGGATGCGGATGATCCCTTCTGCCAGCAGTTCGAGCACGGCGTCTTCTCCGCGGTGCAGGCCGAGTTCCTGTTTTTTCTCGGTGGTGGGTGCGTAATTCGTATGGTCCCAGCCATGCACGGCAATGCTGATCGCCATCATCTCGCTTACAAGCGCGGCAAGTGCAGGCGTGGCATGCGCCGGGATGGCCGCAATCGTCATCGGCACATCCCACGCGGCAGAGAGGCCCAGCAGACGGGACAGAAGCTCCGTCGGCTCGATCGCATCGTCGTCCCGCAGCCAGATCTCGGCGGTTCGCCCTGCCTCGGCATAGCGGTCGAGTTGCGCGATGAATTGGTTTCGGCTCATCCTGTCATCTCACATAGGTATTGAAGATGGTGTCGAGCCTGCGCGCGGCTCCCGCGATCGATCGTTCCTCTACCACAAACGTCCGGGCTTGCTGGCCGAGCCGTGTCCGCAACGCGTCGTCGTTCATCAGGTGGACGATGGCCTCTGCATAGGCGGTGCGATCGCCGAACGGCGTCAAAAGGCCGGTGCGATTATGTTCCACGACTTCGGGAACCCCGGCATTCGCCTCGGCCATCACCGGCAATCCGCAAGCCTGGGCTTCGAGATAGGAAAGCCCGTAGGCTTCGTTGATGCCCGGCCAGAGAAAAATGGACCGCCCGTCCAGAACCTGCCCGATTTCCTGCTGCGGCAAGCCCCCCAGCCACTCAATGCGCTTTGTCCCCAACGGTTCGAAGGCTGCTCGTACCTCCTCCCGGCACTCGCCGTCTCCCGCAATCGTCAGCGTCCAGGGCAGGTGGGCAATCAGGCCGAGACTTTCGGCAAGAGCCCTGTAATTGGCGAGCTTGTTTCCCGGTCGCATCATGGCAACCGTCACCAGCCTTGCGGGCTCAGGCGAAGGTGAGAATGAAAGATAGGGCGTGCAGTCGATGAAGGGCGCGATCCGCGTGAGCCGCGCGTTGGGCATCACATCGCGCAGGCCGCTTTCGTCCCGCTCCGTGAAGCAGAGATTGACCGCTGCCGCCATCACCGTTTCCAGCACCATATCCTGCGAAAGCTTCCATGTGCCGATATTGCGCCGGTGGGAATAGGACGCCTCGGCATTGATCAGCGGGATGCCGAAATGCCGGGCAACCGACGGCCCGATGAGGTCCGGCGCCTTGTAATAGGGATGATAGGTGAACCAGAGGCCGGGCGCCGAGATACCGGAATGTTCGGTGATCAGCCGCGAGATCTCGCGCTCCGCTTCGGCCTTGTTCTCCTGAAGAAACGCATCCATGTCGGGCGTGCGCATGAAGCTGCGCATCTCGGACGCAACGACAACCTCATGCCCGAGGCTCTCGAATACCCGCAAAAGCAGCCGCGCCATCAGCCGGTCGCCCGACGGGACCGCATGGCTGGGAGATTTGAGCGGAGAATAGAAGAGGATTTTCATAGGCCTGGCATCACGTAGGGTGCATCATCTCCCCGTGAAGAACTCTTGACACGTCGGCGCTTCTCTCACAACTGTCGGGCACTGCCTCACCGCAAGGATTTCTCCCATCATGACCGTTACTTCACTCTCCTCGGCGCTCCACGCGAAGATTACCGCACGCACGGCGAAAGCCGGCGTTGTTGGACTGGGCTATGTCGGGCTGCCGCTGGCGATGGCGTTTGCCAGGGCAGGTTTCACGGTGACCGGCTTCGATATCGATCCCTCGAAGATAACCCATATCGACCAGCGCGAAAGCTATATCGAAGCTGTGCCGACTGAGGTTCTGCGCGATGAATGTGAGGCCGGACGCTTTTCCGCGACCTGTGATTTTACCCGCCTGGCCGACTGCGACATCGTGGCGATCTGCGTGCCGACCCCGCTGACGGCGCATCGCGACCCTGACCTGTCCTACGTGGCCAGGACTGCCGAGGCGATCGCAAAGACCCTGAGGCAGGGGCAGTTGATCGTGCTGGAATCGACCACCTATCCCGGCACCACCGATGAGGTGGTCAAGCCGATCCTCGAAAAGGCCGGCCTCAAGTCGGGACGCGATTTCTTCCTCGGCTATTCTCCCGAGCGCGAGGATCCCGGCAATCGCCAGTTCCATACCGCAACCATTCCAAAGGTCGTTGCGGGCGATGGAGAAGATGCCGCGAGCCTGATGCAGGCCTTCTACGGGGCCACCGTCTCGACCGTCGTCCCCGTTTCCACCACGGCGACAGCGGAAGCCGTCAAGCTGACGGAGAACATTTTCCGCGCCGTCAACATCGCTCTGGTGAACGAGCTGAAGCTCGTCTACGACGCCATGGGCATCGATGTCTGGGAAGTCATCGATGCGGCCAAGTCCAAGCCCTTCGGCTATATGCCCTTTTATCCGGGCCCTGGTCTCGGTGGCCACTGTATCCCGATCGATCCCTTCTACCTGACCTGGAAGTCGCGTGAATTCGAGACGCCGACCCGGTTCATCGAACTTGCCGGCGAAATCAACACGGCCATGCCCCATCATGTGGTCAACCGGCTGGCCGAAGCGCTCGATATCCGGTGTGGCAAGGCGCTCAGCCGCTCCAAAGTCCTGCTGGTCGGCCTTGCCTACAAGAAGAACGTGCCGGACATCCGCGAAAGCCCGTCGCTGCGGTTGATGGAACTGATCGAGCGTCGGGGCGCCTCAGCCGCCTATTTCGATCCCTTCGTGCCGGAAATCCCGTCGACGCGCGAATATGCGGACTTGAAGGGGCGTCGCTCCATCGACTGGAGCGAGGAGGCCGTTGCGTCCTACGACGCCGTCGTCATCGCCACCGATCACGACGATGTCGATTACGCTGCCATATCCCGCCTGTCGCCGCTAATCGTCGACACCCGCAACGTCTTTGCCCGCAAGGGCATTGCCTCCAAAGCCATCGTCAAGGCATAGAAACGGAAAAGATATGAGCCGGCTCGACGGATTCATCAATCGCATGGTCGCCCAGCGCGATATCCTCAATCACGTGGCGCATGATCTCGGCCTGCCCGCGGAAGGGGCGGTACTTGAGGTCGGCCTCGGCAACGGGCGCACCTACAGCCACCTGCGCGAACTGTTTCCCGATCGCAGGATCGTAACGTTCGACAGGGCCATGAATGCGCATAGCAGCTCGGCGCCGAGCCCGGAAGATTTCGTGGCGGGAGAGATCGACGAGACCGGAAAGCTGTTTGCCGGAAGCGGTGCGGCATTGGTCCACGCCGATATCGGCACCGGTTACCCGGACAAGGATGCGATCACCCTCAGCTGGCTGCCGGATATGGTCGTATCCATGCTGCGCACCGGTGGCTATGCCGTCAGCGGTCTGCCGCTCGTCCATGCGCAGCTGGAAGAAGTTCCGCGCCTTCCCACGATCAGGGAAGGCCGCTACTTCACATACAGGAAGCTGTAAGCCCGGGAAGATTTAGGCCGAGGAGTGACGCGTCAGGCCTTTTGCAGGGCGCGCACCTGATCAAGCTCGGAAGAGGTGAGGCGAAGCCGTTCGGCCAGCGCTCTCGTCACCTTCATGGTCATGCCGGGGCAATCGTCCATGATCCGGAACAGATAGTCCTTGTTGATCTTCAGCGCCTCCACCAGACCGGCCGCCTTGACGGTCGAACTGCGAGGACCGTCGCAGAGGATCGATATGTCGCCGACGATGGAATTCGCGCCGCGCTCGCTCACCTTGACCGGACCGTCCGATGTATTGACGAGAAAGTCTACGCTGCCGCTCAGGATGAAATAGGCGGAATCTCCGCTATCACCCTCGGTGAACAGCCTCTGTCCTGCCTTGAAGGTCACGCGCTCGGATGCAAAGGCAAGCAGCTTGAGTTTGCACGTGTCGACCTCCGCAAAATACGGAAGCTTCCGTAACAGCTGGACTTCATCACATAGCAACATCGCTCTTACCGCCTTTCCTGCCGGATCGATGGCTAAGCCACCAGAGCCTTGAAGGTGCCGCTTTCCTGTTGAAGTGTCTCGTAAGAGCCCTCTTCGAGGATGGCGCCTCCGTCGAACATCACCACTCTGTCAAACAAACGTGACAAGGAGATATTTGACAAGACCCAGATTACAGCTGGATCATTCTCCTGTTGGCGCAGAAATGCAAGCACGTTTTGAACGATTTCCTCCTGCGCATGCTTTTCCAGGCCAGGCAGTGGCTTGTTGAATATATAGTAGTCCGACCGCCTAATTAATGCGCGCGCAAGATTAAGTTTTCGCCTCTGGACGGGCGTCAGGCGGCGGCCGCCGGCCCCGATATCGAACTCCAGTCCTGCCTTGAGCAGCTCGTCGGCGAACCCGAGTTCCCTTGAAACCGCCCCTGCCAGCGCCCTAAGTTCGGTGAGACCCTCCGCGTTGCGATTGCTGAGCTTGCCGAACACGATGTTCTCCCGAAGCGTGGCAACCGAGACATATTTGTCCGGATCGTACCGTTCGACCAGCTCGCGCAGATGTGCCGGCAGCTCGATATAGAACATCTCGCGCGAGCCGACGATCTTCTCCTGCAGTTCTGACGTTAGAATGCCCAGGCGATAGCGTGGTTCCACATATTCGAGCGTCAGCCGGATGAAGGCCTTGTCCGCATCCGAAAGGCGGAAGTTCGCCGGCTTCGGCTCGCTCTTGCGCTGCAGGAGGCTCTGATAGTAGCTGATGTCTTCGGCGGAAAGCGTTGTGACCTGACGGAAAAATGGGTGGTCCGCAGGTAGGCCGCCGAAGATTTCGACGAGGTTCTTCGCCACCGTCTTGCCGATGTCGATGAACGGCTTCTGCAGTCCCACCTTGCTCAGCGCCACGTAGAAATGCTCGCTGGACAGAAGCTCGCTGTCCCGTGTCAGCGGCTCCCGCGTCGCACCGAACAGCAGGTTTTCCGCGATCGACGCGTCACCATTATATTCGTGCGGCTCGAACGGCGTGACAAGCGTCTCCACCCCCAACTCGTTCATCCGTTCCCGCAGCGCATGCCGCATCTCGATCACCCTGGCGGTGAACTCCGGATCGTCGTTGGGATCGATGATCGAGTGAAGCGCAAGCTCGAGCACGTCGTCGCGCATCTGCACCGCGTCGAGCGCTGCGAGCAGGGACTTCTTGACATCGCGCTTGGCGCCGTTGCCAAGTGCGGCATGGCCGTAGTCGACCCAGCCTGCGTTAATGTCGAGATGCGGGTTGCCCGCCTTCTTGGCCTCGCGGATTTCCCACTGCCTCTGGCGGGCTTCCTTGCCGCTATAATCGGGCTTCTGCACCGGCGCATGCTTGAGGCCGTAGAGAAGATTGTCCTTCAGACTGCCATGGAAGAAGTAGCTTTCGGTCGAAACATAGGAAATGTGCCGGCCGGTGACCGATTCCGGCAGCTCCCTGATATCGTTGTCGCCAAGACATATGCGGCCGCTCGATGGCCAGGCGAGCCTGCCGAAGGCCTCTGCCATGGCTTCCGCGCCGCGGCCGAGATGATCCACCATGGCGATCGTTTCGCCATGTTCGACCTTGAGCGTGACATGGTCGACGACCTTTGCGCCGCTGTCGTCGTTGACCGAGACGGCAACCGCCTGGAGTACATCGCCCTTGGCGCGCTCCGACGTTGGGGTGAGCGTGTGGATCTGCGGATCGATGAGATCCTCGACTTCGAAATTCTCGAAGACCTGCTCGTATTTGACCTGCACGTCCTGCCGGGCCTGATCCCAGTCGATCAGCTCCTTCAGCGGACCGGGAAGATCCTTGTAGGCGTTGATCACGGCGACGAGCTGACCGACGTCGAGCGTACCGCGCAGTGTCAGGTATCCGCCGATAAGGTAGAACAGGAAGGGCGTCAGCTGCGACAGGAAATTGTTGAGGAACTTGACCAGAAACTTCCACTGATAGAGGTCGTAGCGGATGCGGAAGATCTCGCCGAGACGATGAGCGACGTCGGCACGTTCGAAATTGGATGTGTCATAGGCATGGATCGTGCCGAGCCCCTCGACCACCTCGTTGACCTTGCCGGCGAGCCTGCGCGCGGTGATCTGTCTCTGCCGGCCGAGCTCGATCAGCCTGCGGCGCATCTTGGGAATGATCACCACCTGGATGGCGACCATGAAGGCCGCCACCATGCCGAGCCAGAAATTCTGCAGGATGATGAAGAACAGCGCCATCAGCGCCTGGCCGCCGAGCAAGGCGGGCTGGACGAAGGCATCGCCCGTGAAGCCGCCGAAAGGCTCGACTTCATCCTTGATCATGCTGGCGATTTCCGCGCCGTTCAGGGTCTTTGCATGGCGTGGCGGAAAGCGAAGGACCCGGTCGACCAACTCGAAGCGTATGCGCCGCAGGAGGCGCTCCCCAAGCCGCCCCTTATAGGTATTGATGTAATATTTGAACGCACCGTTGATGATCACCAGAAGCAGGAAGACGCCGCTGAGCGCCACAAGCGTCTGCATGCGCTCCAACGGGAACCCGTCGAAACTGATGGTCTGGTTGATCAGCGGTATGGTGAAGGAAAAGTCTAAAAAGGCCTGCTTGGCATCCAGATCTTCAAAGCCCTGGCCCTGTATCGGCCCGTTGATGATCTGCTTCGGCAGGTCGAAGGCCAAAAAATAGGGGATCATCGAAGCGGCGACGACCAGCAGAATCCACACCTGTTGCGGCCTGGTATGCGTCCAGATGTAGCGTAGCAGTGTCTTCTGCATATACCTTCACCAAGCCGGCAGCATCGCCACACCAGTGTCGGATAAGCTGCATCCTCCACTGTATAGCGCGCATTCCGGCTTTTAACGAGTGCCCTCGAATCCGCTCCTGCAGTCGAATTGAGAGATAGCCTCCGAGGCAAGGATGCAGAATTTGCACCTATGCGACAAGTTGGCATCTCGTATCAACCGGCACCCGGTTCAAGATCTTTGTGAAATTATTCTGGCAGTGTTGCCGTAAGGCTAGCACCCGATCGAATGCCCTGTCTCAATCGGCCCGTCTCAATCGCCTCGGCGCATGAGACGAGGCAGCGTGATCATGGCAACGAGCGACATGATGGCCAGACTGAACCATGTCAGTATGTAGGCGAGGTGGCTATTGCGGAAATGCACGACCGTCAGGCCGCCGACCGGATAGCCGCCGGGATTGGGCGTGGCATCGGCATCGATGAAATAGGGAACGACATTGGCGAGCCCCTTGTTTTCGCCGATTGCGGCAACGTCGCGGGAATACCAGCTGTTGGTCGCGGGCTTGTTGCTGCGCAGGAAGGCACCACCCGGTTCGCTGAGCCTAAGTAGACCAGTGACGGTGATATTGCCGCCGATCTCGCCCTCGCTACGGGTCGACGGATCGCGATGATCCGGCGGCACGAAGCCGCGATTGATCAGCACGACGGTGCCGTCAGTCTCAGTGAGGGGAGTTATGACCCAGAAGCCGGGCCCGAGTTCGGTCACGGCCTGGACAAGCGTTTCGCGGCTATGGTCGAAATGGCCGCTGACCGTCACATGGCGATATTCCGCATCGGCGGGATTGGTCGACGTCCATTGTGTGGGTGAGGGCGGTGCGCTTGCCTGCGCGTGCACGCGGGCATCGACGCGGGCGATCAGGTCAAGCTTCCAGAACAGGCGTTGGATCTGCCAGATGCCGAGTGCGGTGAACACGATGGTCAAAAACAGAAGAAACGCCCGAAAGCCAAGATATGATTTCACGGGCGTTTCCATTTTTCAAATATCCGAATGCAGGCTGACCCTGCCCGAGGGCAGGGCGATGCGTGCAAGCCTTACGGCATGTTCTTCATCATTTCCGGCGTCATGGGCATCATGTTCGTATTGAGATGATGCATGACCCAGAGTGAGCCAGTCAGCGCGATGACGACCAGAAGCACCGTGAAGATCAGTGCCATGATCGTCCAGCCGCCTTCCGACTTCGTGTTCATGTGCAGGAAGTAGACCATGTGGACGACGATCTGGATCCCGCCGAGGATCATGATCGCGGCGACGGTCGCTGCCTTGCTCGAGAGCACGTCGCCCATGACCAGCCAGAAGGGAATGGCGGTAAGGATGACCGACAGGACAAAGCCTGTCATGTAGCTCTTGAACGTGCCATGGCTGGCTTCGTGGCCATGGCTGTGGCCGTGATGCGCGTCGTGCGCATCCTCATGAGAAGGGGCGTGCGCGCTCATCCGGTTACTCCCATCAGGTATACGAAGGAAAAGACGCCGATCCAGACGACGTCCAGGAAGTGCCAGAACATCGACAGGCACATCAGGCGACGCTTGTTTTCGGCGATCAGCCCCTTCATCGAAACCTGTACCATCAGCGTGATCAGCCAGATGATACCGAAGGTGACGTGCAGGCCGTGCGTGCCGACCAGCGTGAAGAAGGCGGACAGGAAGGCAGAACGCTGCGGACCGGCACCTTCATGGATCAGGTTGACGAACTCGTAGAGTTCCAGACCGATGAAGATCGCGCCGAACACGGCGGTAACAGCCAGCCAGAACAGCGTTTCAGCCTTGCCTCCACGCTCCATCTGCAGCATCGCGAAGCCGTAGGTGATCGACGAGAACAGCAGCATGGCGGTGTTGACGGCCACGATCGGCAGTTCGAACAGATCCGCCGGCGAAGGGCCGGCCGCATAATTGCGACCGACGACAGCATAGGTGGCGAACAGGATCGCGAAGATCAGGCAGTCGCTCATGATGTAGAGCCAGAACCCGAGATTCGTGGAATTCTCCGGGTGATGGTCTTCCGTCAGGTAGAATTGCGGCTTTTCCGCAGGGTCGATTTTAATAGCGCTCATGGTCTCACACCTGCTTTGCAAGCAGTTCGGTACGCTGGTTCTCCACCGCGGTCACTTCTTCGGCCGGGATGTAGAAATCACGCTTGTAGTTGAAGGTATGCCCGATTGCCGTTGCGATCATGACCACGAAGGACAGGGCCGCCAGCCACCAGATATACCAGATCAGGGCAAAGCCGCAGATCAGGGCGAAGAAGCTGAGGATCGCGCCGGCGCCGGTGTTTTTCGGCATATGGATCGGAAGATAACCTTCCAGCGGACGCACATAGCCACGGTTCTTCATGTCATACCAGCTGTCATGGTCGTGGATGACAGGCGTGAACGCGAAGTTGTACTGCGGCGGCGGCGACGAGGTCGACCATTCCAGCGTACGGCCGTTCCACGGATCACCGGTCTCGTCCTTCAGCTGGTCGCGCTTGAGATAGCTGACGACGAGCTGGATGATGAAGGACAGGATACCGAGTGCGATCAGGAAGGCGCCGAAAGCGGCAATGACGAACCAGATCTGCAGCGACGGATCTTCGAACTGGGATACGCGGCGGGTAACGCCCATCAGGCCGAGTACGTAGAGCGGCATGAAGGCGAAGTAGAAGCCGACCAGCCAGAACCAGAAGGACATCTTGCCCCAGAACGGATCGAGCTTGTAGCCGAACGCCTTCGGGTACCAGTAGCTGATGCCCGCCATCATGCCGAACAGCACGCCGCCGATGATGACGTTGTGGAAGTGGGCGATCAGGAAGAGCGAGTTGTGCAGCACGAAGTCGGCCGGCGGAACCGCCAGCATGACGCCGGTCATGCCGCCGATGGTGAAGGTCACCATGAAGCCGATCGTCCACAGCATCGGCAGTTCATAGCGAACGCGTCCGCGATAGATGGTGAACAGCCAGTTGAAGATCTTCGCACCGGTCGGGATCGAAATGATCATCGTGGTGATGCCGAAGAAGGCATTGACCGAGGCGCCGGAGCCCATCGTGAAGAAGTGGTGCAGCCAGACGAGGTAGGAGAGAACCATGATCACGCAGGTCGCGTAAACCATCGAGGCATAGCCGAACAGGCGCTTGCCGGAGAAGGTCGCAACGACTTCCGAGAAGATGCCGAATGCCGGCAGGATCAGGATGTAGACTTCCGGGTGGCCCCAGATCCAGATCAGGTTGACATACATCATCGGGTTGCCGCCGAGATCGTTGGTGAAGAAGTTCGTACCGACATAGCGGTCGAGCGTCAGCAGAACGAGGCTGGCGGTGAGGATCGGGAAGGATGCGACGATCAGGATGTTGGTGCAGAGCGCGGTCCAGGTGAAGACCGGCATCTTCATGAGGGTCATGCCCGGTGCGCGCATCTTAACGATGGTCGCGATCAGGTTGATACCCGAGAGCGTCGTGCCGACACCGGCGATCTGCAAGCCCCAGATATAATAGTCGACGCCGACACCCGGGCTGGCGGACAGGCCCGACAGCGGCGGATAGGCCAGCCAGCCGGTCCGTGCGAACTCGCCGATGAACAGCGACAGCATGGTGATGATCGCGCCGGCCGTCGTCATCCAGAACGAGAAGTTGTTCAGGAACGGGAAGGACACGTCGCGTGCGCCGATCTGCAGCGGCACGACGAAGTTCATGAAACCGGTAACGAAGGGCATGGCCACGAAGAAGATCATGATCACGCCGTGGGCGGTGAAGACCTGGTCGTAATGGTGCGGCGGAAGATAGCCGGCATTGCCGTTGAAGGCGATTGCCTGCTGGGCACGCATCATGATGGCGTCCGAGAAGCCGCGCAGCAGCATCACGATCGCCAGGATGATGTACATCACGCCGATCTTCTTGTGGTCGATGCTGGTGACCCAGTCCTTCCACAGCGGGCCCCACCACTTCATGTATGTAATGAGACAAAGGAGAGCGAGGCCGCCCAGGGCTACGCCGGCGAAGGTCGCGACGAGGATCGGCTCGTGGTAGGGGATCGATTCCAGCGTCAGCCGGCCAAAGATCATTTTTTGGATATCAGGATCCATGGATGGGTATCCGTCTTTCGTATTTTCTGAAAGCGCTAGAAGCGCCGGCTCAGTTGGTGGATTGCGCTGCAGCGGCGTGCGCGCCACCGTGGTTCATGCCGGGCATGTCCGACATGCCGGAGGTCGTCGCCATGGCTTCGTGCATGGCGGCATCGGTCTTCATGCTGGTTTCGGCCGGCTTGCTCGTCGGCGAACCGAATTCGTCGATCGGGTTGGCGTCCATCTTCAGCTTTTCGAAGTTCTCGTGGCTCTCTTTGCCCGCACCGCCCATCATGTCGATGTGCATCATTTCATCCATGCACATCTTGCCGGGTTCGGCGCACATGTTGAGGATCTTGTGGTAGAGGCCGTCGTCTGCCGAGGCGTAATAGTGCACCGGCTCTTTTTCGCTCGGCTTGGCGAGCTTCAGATAGGCGTCGCGGCTGAGCGCGGTGCCGTTCTGCTTGACCATCGCGACCCACTGGTCGAAGCCCTGCTGGCTCTGGCCGTGGAACTTGAAGCGCATATGCGAGAATCCGGGGCCGGAGAAGTTGGCCGAAATGCCCTCATACTCGCCTTCGTGGTTGATCACCGCATGAAGCTTCGTTTCCATGCCCGGCATCGCGTAGATCTGGCCTGCCAGTGCCGGAATGTAGAAGGAGTTCATCACGGAGGTGGCCGTGATATTGAACGTGATCGGGCGATCGACGGGGGCCGCGATCTCGTTGACCGTTGCGATGCCGTATTCCGGATAGAAGAACAGCCACTTCCAGTCGAGTGCGACGACATCAACCTCGAGAGGCTTGGTGCCTGCCGGGATCTGCCGCTCTGCATCGATCCGGTCGAGCGGCCGGAACGGGTCGAGCTTGTGGGTGCTGATCCAGGTGATCGAACCGAGCGCGATGATGATGGCAAGCGGTGCAGACCAGATGACCACTTCCAGGCGGGTTGAATGATGCCATTCGGGATCATACTTAGCCTTGGTGTTCGACTGTCTGTAGTGCCAGGCGAAATACAGCGAAAGACAAATGACCGGAACGATGATCAGCAGCATCAGGATGGTTGATACGACGATCAGATCGGCCTGCTGCTTGGCGATATCGCCGGACGGCGACATCACCACCAGGTCACAGCCTGACATGAGTGGGAGGATGAGGAGGAGTGAAAGCTGGCAAAGACGCCGGACGATTGGGGACATTGGTCTGCTCAAATTTGCTTTTTATCTAGTTCGCGTATCGGAGCGATGCTCCGATCTCCATGAGGTGTTTTGTCGCAGCGCGACATGTTTTCGCGCCACGGCACACCACCGGCTCCGTTTCGAACGAGGTCGGTCCTGCGGGCGGCAATCTAACGTATAAAGTTGACGGAAGACAGTGCTCGAATGTCCGAGACTGAAGATTGTGGCAAAAAATGTCAAAATTCTTCCATTAGACAAATTTGAAGTTGAAATCTTGATTGACAGCAAGTCCGGCCAACATACTCATTGTTGTGCAATGACGCGAAGGAGGACGTTAGTCATGGCAGAAGCAACAGTTTTGGCGACTCATCCGTCGTCTACGGCGATGGAGCGCGATGCAAGGCAAATTCATGACGACAAGCCCATCTCGGCGGGAAATATCGCCATCGGGGTCGTCATCGGCAGAACATCGGAATTTTTCGACTTTTTCGTCTTCGGGCTCGGCTGCGTGCTCGTATTTCCGCGGCTGGTCTTTTCGTTCGCACCAGACCCGGTAACCGCCACGCTTTATTCGTTCGCGATCTTCTCGCTGGCGTTTCTGGCGAGGCCCGTGGGGTCCTTCGTCTTCATGTGGATCGACCGGACCTATGGACGTGGCACGAAACTCACGACCGCCATGCTCATCCTCGGCGGTTCCACGGCGTCGATCGCCTTTCTGCCGGGCTACGAATCGATTGGCATGTGGTCGGTCGCTCTTCTGGCTCTGTTCCGTCTGGGGCAGGGATTTGCGCTCGGCGGCGCCTGGGATGGTCTCGCCTCGCTTCTGGCGATCAATGCGCCGGCGAACCGTAAGGGCTTCTACGCGATGATCCCGCAATTGGGCGCACCTTTCGGCTTCGCATTGGCCAGCGTCCTTTTCGGTTACTTCGTGGTCAATGTCTCGGACGCCGATTTTCTCGACTGGGGGTGGCGTTATCCGTTCTTCGTCGCGTTTGCGATCAACGTCGTGGCCCTGTTCGCAAGGTTGCGCATCGTTGCCTCGCATGAATTCGGCGCGGCATTGGAAAGCCACGAACTCGAGGCACGGCCGATCGCCGAGATGCTGCGCGTTCATGGTCTCGATGTTGTCATCGGCGCATTCGCGCCGCTTGCAAGCTTTGCCATGTTCCATCTGGTGACGATCTTCCCGCTAAGCTGGGTGACCCTTTTTGGCGGCCAGTCGGCGGGTGCTTTCCTGTTCGTGCAGGTCGTCGGTGCAGCGGTCGGCTTCGTCACCATCGTGCTGTCAGGGCTTCTGGCTGATCGGCTTGGCCGTCAACGGCAGCTCCTGATCGGTGCGGTCATCATCGCGATCTTCAGCTTCACGGCGCCTTTCCTGCTCGATGCCGGCAGTGCAGGGCAGGCGGCTTTCATCATCCTGGGCTTTGCCATCCTGGGTCTGTCCTTCGGGCAGGCATCCGGATCGGTCTCGTCACGCTTCAGTCAAGCCTATCGATACACCGGGTCGGCGCTGACATCCGATCTCGCCTGGCTGATCGGCGCAGGTTTTGCTCCGCTCGTGGCGCTTGGCTTGGCCAGCAATTTCGGCATTATCTTCATCGGTGGCTACCTGATCTCCGGCGCAATCTGTACCATCCTGGCGCTGTTGCTGAGCCGTAAGCTGGATGTCGTCGAGATGCCGGTGCGTCGCTAGCAGGAAGGCCGAAGCGAGAGCCGTGCTCCCGCTCGACGGCTGAACAGATCCACCCCGGCGCACATTATATAATGTTAGCGTCGGGGTGAGCATGTCTCTTCGGTGCCGGTCTAGATGACTCTAAGCGAAGCAGGCGGTAGTGCCTGATAGGGCTCTTTTGGATAAGCCCGGATCTGCAGGATTTCTAACCTCGACTCCGCAAACTTTGTGCGCGTTGCCAAGCGGGCGCTGCCTCGCTATTGTCGCTCAATGAGTTGAAGAAATGCCGCGCAAGACCCTTGGCGGTTTGTGGGCCTCGGCGCTATCGCGGTTCATGAGCCTTTGTGCCTCGATTGTGAGGATGTGTTTTACAGCGGCTTGGTGAGGCAGGGAGCCTGCGGACGTGAGCGGCATTCGAGCGTTTTTTCACCTCCTCAGCTTTCTCAGCCTGGCAGCGGCCATCCTCGTCGGAACGCTTGATTCCATCCAGTCCGTATCGGCTTCCCGCGTTGTCCTGACCAGCCTCGGCAATGCCTGGCTCAATCTCGATCCTGCCAGCCTGACACTGGCAGAACTCTCTGCCAGTGACTATATCAGCGTCGATATATGGAGGCCCCTTGTCGCGCCATTACTCGCCCAGCCGACCTGTGCCGTGTTCCTGGTTCTGGCACTGCTTTTCTGGATGATAGGCTACAAGCGGCAGTCGTTCGCCGGGCGGTTTTCCGCCTGAATGGGAATTGGACCTATATGCCTGCGGCATGTCCGCTGGTGACAGCATGTGCAGCGCAGATCGGACAAGGGATTATCCTAAGGGCAAAAGTGTCGCCGAGTTAGGAGGCTAGCATGTTCCTGAGTGAGATTTTCAACAAGAAGACCGTCATGCCGTCGGCGGAGACTGCTCTTCCGGGCCGCCCGGATGCGATCCCGACATCCGATATCCATTTCGTCAGCGGCCGCCCGCTGATGGCGCCTTATCCGGCTGGCCTGGAGGTCGCCTATTTCGGCATGGGCTGCTTCTGGGGTGCCGAGCGCCTGTTCTGGAAAGTGCCGGGCGTCTATGTGACCGCCGTCGGCTATGCGGGTGGCATTACGCCCAATCCGACCTATCACGAAACGACGACGGGTCTCACCGGCCATGCCGAAATCGTCAAGGTCGTCTTCGACCCGAAGGTCGTCTCCTACCGCCAGTTGCTGAAACTGTTCTTCGAGGAACATGATCCGACGCAGGGCATGCGCCAGGGCAATGATATCGGCACGACTTATCGTTCCGCCATCTATACGACCAGTGACGATCAGGCTGCAGAAGCCCGCGAGGCTTTGGATGCCTTCCAGGCGGCATTGACGCGCGCCGGCCGGGACACGCCGATAACCACCGAACTGGACCCTGTTCCGACCTTCTATTATGCCGAGGACTATCACCAGCAATATCTCGCCAAGAACCCTGCCGGCTATTGCGGCCTCAAGGGAACCGGCGTGTCCTGCCCGGTGGATAAGGTGGCCTGAACCTCGGCCAATATGTCTCATCCGCCGCGGATTTGTGCAGGTCCGCGGGCAAATTCATGCAGGCTGCCAAAGGGATAGGCGTTTTTACCAGTTGAAAAAAATCTGGTGAATTTTTCCGTAGCACATGCAAGAGTAGTTGCAGCCAAGCCTTCTAAGAGGGGGGCAGGTGACCGCTTGATGTCTGAGTGACAGCTTTGCGGGAGGACCTAAACAGTAAAAAACAGGGCTGCATGATGAAGAAAACCCTTTTGAGCCTTCTTGCCGTGGCTGCGATGTCGACGACCGCTCTGGCGGCGGACATCAAGCCGGCGCTGGTCTACGGCACCGGCGGCAAGTTCGACAAATCCTTCAACGAGGCTGCCTATACGGGCGCTGAAGCCTACAAGAAGGAAACCGGCACCGATTACCGCGATTTCGAGCCGACCAGCGACACGCAGGGCGAGCAGGCGATCCGCAACTTTGCCAGCCGCGGCTATAACCCGGTCGTGGCTGTGTCCTTCGCCTGGACCTCGGCCATGGAAAAGGTCGCCGCGGAATTCCCCGATACCAAGTTCGTCATTGTCGACTCCGTCGTTGACCTGCCGAATGTCCGCTCGGTCGTCTACAAGGAAGAGGAAGGCTCCTACCTCACCGGCCTCCTCGCCGGCATGGAATCGAAGACCGGCAAGGTCGGCTTCGTCGGCGGCATGGATATCCCGCTGATCCGCAAGTTCGGCTGCGGTTACGTCCAGGGCGTCAAGGCTGCCAATCCGAAGGCGGAAGTCTTCCAGAACATGATCGGCACTACCGGCGCGGCATGGAACGACCCGGTACGCGGTGGCGAACTCGCCAAGAACCAGATCGATCAGGGCGCCGACGTGATCTACGC
Source organism: Neorhizobium sp. NCHU2750 (assembly GCF_003597675.1). Lineage (NCBI taxonomy): Bacteria > Pseudomonadati > Pseudomonadota > Alphaproteobacteria > Hyphomicrobiales > Rhizobiaceae > Neorhizobium > Neorhizobium sp. NCHU2750. The sequence goes on from NZ_CP030827.1 coordinate 4,177,246, forward strand.
GGCAGCCGGCGCTTCCGGCCTCGGCGTGCTGCAGACGGCCGCCGACAACAAGAAGTTCTCGATCGGCGTCGATTCCAACCAGAACTATCTGCATCCGGGTTCGGTTCTGACCTCCATGGTCAAGCGCGTCGATCTGGCCGTCTACAATGCCTACAAGGATACCGCCGCTGACAAGTTCACCGCCGGCGTCCAGGCCAACGGCATCAAGGAAAACGGCGTCATGGCCGCGATCGACGACAACAACAAGGCGCTGATCACCCCGGAAATGATGGCTGCCGTCGACAAGGCCAAGGCGGATATCATTGCCGGTACCGTCAAGGTGCACGACTATATGTCGGACAACGCCTGCCCGATGTAAGCTCTCTGTCGAGGGGGCGCGTGACGGTTTCCGTCATGCGCCCCTTTTTCGTATCAGCATAAGGTCGAGCCTTTGAACCTTCAGTCTTCCGCAAATGCTCCAGCGATCGAGCTTGTCGGCATCGACAAGAAATTCGGTGCCGTCCATGCCAACAAGGACATCAATCTCACCGTCGCGAAGGGCTCCATCCACGGCATTATCGGCGAGAATGGTGCCGGTAAGTCGACGCTGATGTCGATCCTCTACGGCTTCTATCATGCCGATGAGGGCGAGATCCGCATTCAGGGCAAGCCGGTGACGATCCGCGACAGCCAGGCGGCGATTGCGGCCGGTATCGGCATGGTGCACCAGCACTTCATGCTGGTCGAGAATTTCACCGTGCTCGAAAACGTCATGCTCGGCGCGGAAGGCGGGCAGCTCTTGGCCAAGGGCGTTGCCGGCGCGCGCAAGGAACTGAAGCGGCTTGAAACCGACTATGGCCTGGAAGTCGATCCGGATGCAGTGATCGAAGAACTCCCGGTCGGCAGCCAGCAGCGCGTGGAAATCCTCAAGGCGCTCTATCGCGGCGCCGATATCCTCATTCTCGATGAACCGACCGGCGTGCTGACCCCCGCCGAGGCCGATCATCTTTTCCGCATTCTTCAGGTCCTGCGCGATCAGGGAAAGACCATCATCCTCATCACCCACAAGCTGCGCGAGATTATGGCGATCACCGATACGGTGTCGGTCATGCGCCGCGGCGAGATGGTGGCGACCCGCAAGACGGCCGAGACGACGGTCGCCGAACTGGCCGAACTCATGGTCGGCCGCCGCGTCCTGCTGCGCGTCGAAAAAGAGGAGGCCAAGCCCGGCCCGGTCCTGCTGTCGGTGAAAAACCTGACGGTAAAAGACGGCCGCGGCGTGACCATGGTCGACGATGTCTCCTTCGATGTCCGCGCCGGCGAGATCGTCGGCATTGCCGGTGTTGCCGGCAACGGCCAGTCGGAGCTTCTGGAAGCGCTGGCCGGCATCCGCAAGCCGGTGTCGGGAGAGATCCTCATCGAGGGCAAGCCGGTCGAAGCTGCCGATCCGGCGCTGTTGCGAAAGCTCGGCCTTGGCCACATTCCCGAGGACCGGCATCACATGGGCCTCGTCCTCAAGTTCGAGGAATACGAGAATTCCATTCTCGGCTACCACCGCGACCCGCGCTATGGCCGCGGCATGCTTCTCGATCCCGCCGCAATCCGGAAGGATGCCGAGGAGAAGATCGCCAAATACGATATCCGCCCGCCGAATGCGCGGCTGAAGACGGCGAATTTCTCCGGCGGCAACCAGCAGAAGATTGTCGTGGCGCGCGAGATCGAACGCGATCCGAAAATGCTCCTGATCGGCCAGCCGACCCGCGGTGTCGATATCGGCGCGATCGAGTTCATCCACCGTCGCATCATCGAGATGCGCGATCAAGGCAAGGCTGTGCTTCTCGTCTCGGTGGAACTGGATGAAATTCGCTCGCTGTCGGATCGCATCCTCGTCATGTTCGCTGGCAAGGTCGTCGGTGAGAAGCCTGCCGATGCCGACGAACAGTCGCTCGGGCTGATGATGGCCGGGATCGCCGCGTGAGAGTGCCTGCAGAAATGATGGTTTTGGAGTGTCTGATGAAGCAGAGGTGGATGATCACCGGCCGCACGGGAGGCGATGCAGGCCTCACGGGAGGCCGTCAATGAGCACGGCTTCCGTTCCCTTGCCCGCATGGATCAATTACGGCGTCATTCCGCTTCTCAATCTCGTGCTTGCCTTCTTCTTCTCCGGCCTTGTCGTCTGGGCGATCGGCGAAAATCCGTTCGAGGCGCTGAAACTCTTGCTGATCGGCGCGCTCGGCCGTGGCGAGGGCATTGGTTTCACGCTTTTCTACACGACGAGCTTCATCTTCACCGGCCTGTCGGTGGCCGTTGCCGTACATGCCGGCTTGTTCAATATCGGCTCGGAAGGCCAGGCCTATCTCGGCGGCCTCGGCGCCGCTCTCGTGGCACTGGCGCTCGACCATTATGTGCCCTGGTATGTCACCATGCCGTTTGCGGTCATCGGTGCCGCCCTGTTCGGTGCCGCCGCCTCTGCCATCCCGGCCTGGCTGCAGGCCTATCGCGGCAGCCATATCGTCATCACCACGATCATGTTCAATTTCATCATCTCGTCGCTGATGAACTATGTCCTCGTGCATATCCTGATCGTACCCGGCAAGATGGCGCCGGAAAGCCGGACCCTGCTGCCGGGAGGACAGTTGCCGAAACTGAGCTGGCTGATCGAGATGTTCGGCGGCAAGTTGGGTGCCGCCCCGCTCAACGTTTCTTTCCTGATCGCTCTCGTCATGTGTTTTCTGGTCTGGGTGCTGATCTGGCGCACCAGGCTCGGTTACGAGATCCGCACCCTCGGCGTCAGCCCGAGTGCGGCAAGCTATGCCGGCATCCGCTATGGAAGGATCGTCATGATCACCATGCTGATCTCCGGTGGGCTTGCGGGCATGATGGCGCTGAACCCGGTCATGGGCGCCTCCGCCCGCCTGCAGATCGAGTTCGTCGGCGGCGCCGGCTTTGTCGGCATCGCCGTCTCGCTGATGGGCCGCAACCATCCTGTCGGCATCGCGCTTGCGGCGCTTCTCTTCGGCATTCTCTATCAGGGCGGCGCCGAGCTTTCCTTCGACATGCCGGCGATCACCCGCGACATGATCGTCGTCATCCAGGGCATGGTTATCCTGTTTGCCGGCGCGCTCGAATATATGCTTCGCCCGGCCATGGTCAGGCTCTATCAGGCGGCGCGGGGGAGATAGGCCATGGAATATTTCGAAATCTTCGTCAGCATCCTCGGCTCGACCATCCGCCTGTCCATTCCTCTGCTCTTCACCGCATTGGCCGGGCTGTTTTCCGAACGCGCCGGCATTTTTGATATCGGGCTGGAAGGCAAGATGCTGGCTTCGGCCTTCGCCGCTGCCTGCGTCGCCTACTGGACCGGCGACGCCTGGGCCGGGCTCGGCGCCGGCATCCTCATTTCCATTGCCTTCTCGCTGCTGCATGGTTTCGCCTCGATCACCAATCGCGGCAACCAGATTGTCTCCGGCGTGGCGCTCAACTTCGTCGCCGCCGGCGTCACCGTCGTGCTCGGCCAGGCCTGGTTCAACCAGGGCGGCCGCACCGGCCAGGTGCCGCCGGAAGGCCGCTTCGGCGCCATCATCCTGCCCGGCGCCGACATGATGCGCGACGTGCCGTTCATTGGCCCGATCTATGCCAATGTCATTTCCGGCAACAACCTGCTCACCTATCTCGCCTTCCTCATGGTGCCGGCCTCCTGGTGGGTGCTCTACCGCACCCGTTTCGGTCTCCGTTTGCGCGCCGTCGGTGAAAATCCGGGCGCCGTCGATACGGCAGGCATTTCCGTCACCTGGCTGCGTTACCGGGCGCTGATCGTCACCGGCTTCCTCGCCGGTTTCGCCGGCACCTATCTGTCGATCGCCCAGTCCGCCGCCTTCATCAACAACATGTCGGCCGGCAAGGGCTATATCGCGCTCGCTGCGCTGATCTTCGCCAAGTGGAAGCCGGTGCCGGTCATGTTCGCCTGCCTTCTGTTCGGTTTCCTCGATGCCTTCGCCAATTTCATGCAGGGCAAGTCCATGCCGCTGATCGGCGAAGTGCCGGTGCAGATCTTCCAGGCGCTGCCCTATATCCTCACCTGCATCCTGCTCGCAGGCTTTATCGGCGTGGCCCGCCCGCCGAAAGCCGGCGGCGTGCCCTATACAAAGGAGCGCTGAAGACATGTCCCACGAACTGTTCGAGGCAGCCCGCGATGCGATGGGCAAGGCGCATGCGCCTTATTCCAAGTTTCCGGTGGGTGTGGCGCTGAGGGCCGATGACGGCAAAGTCTATCTCGGCGCCAATATCGAGAACCTCTCCTTTCCTCAGGGCTGGTGCGCCGAACCGACGGCGATCGGCGCCATGGTCATGGGCGGGGGCAAGAAGATCGTCGAACTGGCGGTCATCGCTGAAAAGCTTCCGCTCTGCACGCCCTGCGGCGGCTGCCGCCAGAAGATTTCCGAATTCGCCTCCGCCGAAACCCGTATCTATCTCTGCGACGATCTCGGTGTGCAGAAGACCGTCACAATGGCGGAACTGCTTCCCTTCGCCTTCGAGACGGATGTGATCGGATGACCACGGTAACCGACCTGCTCGTCGAACGGCTGGATGGCCTCGTGCCCCGCGTGGCGATCGTGCTCGGCTCGGGGTTGGGCTCGCTGGTGGATGGCATCACCGATCAGGTCCGTATTCCTTACGGAGAGCTCGAAGGGTTTCCGATGAGCGGTGTCACCGGCCATGCGGGCGAACTCGTCGCCGGTTATCTCGGCCGTGAACCGGTGATCATGCTTTCCGGCCGCGCCCATTATTATGAACGTGGCGATGCCCGCGCCATGCGGTTCCCGATCCAGGTTTTGAAGGGGATCGGCGTCCAGTCGCTCATCCTCACCAATTCCGCCGGTTCGGTGCGGCAGGACATGCCGCCGGGCTCCGTCATGCAGATCACCGATCATATCAACTATTCCGGCATGAACCCGTTGATCGGCGAACACGGCGATGGTCGCTTCGTCGGCATGACGACAGCCTATGATGCCGATCTGGCGCTGAAGATGCGCAATGCCGCGATCCGTGCCGGCGTGCCGCTGTTCGAAGGCGTCTATATGTGGTTCTCCGGGCCGAGCTTCGAAACGCCGGCCGAAATCCGCATGGCTCGCACGCTGGGCGCCGATGCCGTCGGTATGTCGACTGTGCCGGAAGTCATTCTCGCCCGCTATTTCGGCCTCAAGGTCGCCGCCGCTTCGGTCATCACCAATTACGGTGCGGGCATGACGGGTGCCGAACTCAGCCATGAGGAAACCAAGGACATGGCGCCTGTCGGCGGTGCGCGGCTCGCCGCCATCCTCAGGCAAATGCTCGCCGGCAACGCCTGACTTATCAAAAGCATAGCGACGCTGCGCCAATATACCCAATTTCTGCGGGTTGAATCGGATCGGTTGGGCGCTAAAACTGCCACTTCAATGAAAAGCGGAGGACACTATGGAACTGCAGAGCCCGCGCGAGGCGGCGGCGTTTGCCCTGTCTCTTCTCGACCTGACGAACCTGCGTGACGATTGCGACGAGGCCGCGATCGAAAACCTGTGCCTGCGTGCGCAGACGCCCTATGGCAACAGTGCCGCGATCTGCATCTGGCCGCGCTTTGTCGCCCATGCCCGCAAGATCCTCGGCGCCGGCCATCCAGTCCGCATCGCGACCGTGGTCAATTTCCCCTCCGGTGATCTGGCCGTGGCCGATGTCGTGGCGGAGACGGCGAAGGCTGTCGAGGATGGCGCCGACGAAATCGATCTCGTCATTCCCTACAAGGCCTTTATCGGCGGCGATGAGGCTGCAGTGACCGTCATGGTTGAGGCTGTCCGCGCGGCCTGCCCGCACTCGGCCCTCAAGGTCATTCTCGAAACCGGCGAACTGAAGGACATGCTGCTCGTCAGGCGCGCCTCCGAACTGGCGATTGCGGCTGGTGCCGATTTCATCAAGACGTCGACCGGCAAGGTGTCGGTAAACGCCACGCTGGAAGCGGCCGACATCATGTTGCGGTCGATCCGGGAATCGAAGGCCAAGGTCGGCTTCAAGCCGGCTGGCGGCGTTTCGACCGTTGCTGATGCCGATCTCTATCTGAGGCTTGCCGAAACCATCATGGGGCCGAACTGGATCATGCCCTCCACATTCCGCTTCGGTGCATCGAGCCTGCTCGACGATATCCTGGCGGTGCTCGCCGGCACGACCTCCCAGCGCGTGGCAGCCGGCGGCTATTGACGGCTCGGATGCTGCTTCCCCAGGAGATCATTCGCCGCAAGCGCGATGGCCACAGCCTGTCTGAGCGCGAGATCGGCGCTTTCGTCGCAGGACTGACTGGAGGCAGCGTTTCGGAGGCCCAGGCCGCAGCCTTCGCCATGGCTGTCCTGTTTCGGGACATGTCCCGAAACGAGACGATTTTGCTGACGCTTGCAATGCGCGATTCCGGCTCCGTCCTGAAATGGGACGGCATCGGCCGCCCGGTGGCCGACAAGCACTCGACCGGCGGTGTTGGCGACAACGTTTCGCTGATGCTGGCACCGATCGCTGCTGCCTGCGGGCTGGCCGTTCCTATGATTTCGGGCCGTGGCCTCGGCCATACGGGCGGCACGCTCGACAAGCTCCAGTCTATCCCCGGTTATGACATCGCCCCCGATCCGTTGCGTTTCGCTCAGGTCGTAGGTGATGTCGGCTGTGCCATCGTCGGCCAGACGGCCGATCTCGCCCCCGCCGACCGCCGCCTCTATGCCATCCGCGACGTGACGGCGACGGTGGAATCCGTTCCCTTGATCACCGCCTCGATCCTGTCGAAGAAGCTGGCAGCCGGGCTGCAGACATTGCTGATGGATGTGAAGGTCGGCACCGGTGCCTTCATGCAGGATATCAACGAGGCGCGCATACTGGCCCGCTCGCTGGTCGAGGTTGCTACCGGTGCAGGGGTGCCGACCGTGGCACTGATCACCGACATGAACGAACCGCTCGCCGATGCCGCGGGCAATGCGGTCGAAGTGATGAACTGCGTCGACTTTCTCAAATGCGGCAAAGCCGGTTCTAGACTTGAAACGCTGGTCCTGGCCGAGGTCGCCGAGATGCTGGTCCAGTCCGGACTGGTCGAAACAGTTGCGGCGGGAGAGAGCATGGCGCGCACCGCCCTGTCGTCCGGCCGGGCGCTCGAAACCTTCGGCCGCATGGTGCATGCGCTGGGCGGCCCGGCGGATTTCTGCGACCGGCCCGAGACATATCTACCCAAGGCGCCTGTCATGGCCGAGGTGCCGGCACCGGCAGACGGCTATCTCGCCGCCTGCGATGCAAGGGCGATCGGGCTTGCCGTGGTCGATATGGGGGGAGGCCGCCGCCAGGTTTCCGATGCGGTCGACCATCGCGTCGGCTTCAGCGACATGCTTGCGCTCGGTTCGGCCGTCACCAAAGGGCAGTCAATCGCGCGGGTTCACGCGACGTCGCGCGATGAGGCGGATATCGCGACAAAGGCCGTTCTTTCGAGCTATCGGATCGATGCCGGACCGCCGGCATTGTCGCCGGTCGTCGTCGAGCGGATCGCCTGACTGCTCTTGTCAGTTGGCGAGCGTCAGGCTGCCGCCCTTCACCTGATAGGATTTCAGCTTCGTCAGGAAGCTCATGCCGACCAGCGTCCCGGACAGCGACGAATCGCGCAGCACGAAAGCATCCACGTCGCGAACGCGAACATTGCCGATCTCGACGCGGTCGAGCACCACATGGGCCGCTTCCGTCTTGCCGTTCGCCGTATTCGCCGTGTAGCGGAAGTCGAGATCATTGCCGCCGAAGCCGAGCTTGCGGGCCGTGCTTTCGTTGATCGCGACAAGCGACGCGCCGGTGTCGACAAGCCCGGTGATCGGTTTGCCGTTGATGCGGAAGTTGCCGATGAAATGCCCGCGGCCATCGGCATCGAGCACGGTGCTGCCCGGTGTCAGCGAGGCGGCTTCCGGCGCAGTTCTGGATGCACCTTGCGGCGGAGCGGCTTGATCGGTCGCTGACTGCTGTTCTGCCGGATTTTCCGTCCGCTGGATCAGGGCCGGGATCTGTGTCGCAATGACGGCGGCGACGGCGGCGAATATGGCGGTGCGCACAAGCATGGTCTGTCCCTAGGTTCAGACAAATCACGCTAGACCGCAATGGTTACGAAAAAGCGGCCTGACCCTTTCGGGCCGGCCGCCTTCTTCATCATTGGTTAGGAAATCCTGAAATTTCTATTTCGTGCCATACATGCGGTCGCCCGCATCGCCGAGGCCGGGCACGATATAGCCCTTCTCGTTGAGATGGCTGTCGATTGAGGCCGTGTAGATCTTCACGTCCGGATGGGCTTCCTGGAAATTCTGGATGCCTTCGGGTGCTGCAAGCAGGCAGAGGAAGCGGATGTTGTTGGCGCCGCGTTCCTTCAGCTTGTGCACGGCAGCGATCGAGGAATTGCCCGTCGCCAGCATCGGATCGACAACGATGACCAGCCGCTCGTCCAGCCCGTCCGGCGCCTTGAAGTAATATTCCACCGGCTGCAGCGTATCGTGGTCGCGGTAAAGCCCGATATGCGAGACGCGCGCGGAAGGCACGAGTTCGAGCATGCCTTCGAGCAGGCCGTTACCGGCGCGCAGGATGGAGACGAAGACCAGCTTCTTGCCTTCCACCACCGGCGCCTGCATCTCGGTGATCGGCGTTTCGATCGTTTCCATCGTCAGGTCGAGGTCGCGGGTGACCTCGTAGCAGAGCAGCATGGAGATCTCGCGCAACAGCCTGCGAAAGCCGGCCGTCGAGGTCTCCTTCTTGCGCATGATCGTCAGCTTGTGCTGCACCAGCGGATGATCGATGACTGTGACGCCGTCCATGGCCTTTTCCCTCTTCGTTATCGTCTTCTTCTTCCCGAAAAACGCTGCGTTCCGCAAGCCTTCACGTCATCGACACCGCTTGATCCCCAATCTCTCTGTCGAAACGGGCAAGCAATGCAGCCTTTGTCGCATCGTCGACGAAGGCGGCTTCGAGCGCCGTCCGCGTCATCGAATTGATCTCGGCATCGCTCATGCGGATCACCGTTGAGGCGATGTCGTATTCGCGGGCGAGCGAGGTGGAAAAGAACGGCGGGTCGTCGGAATTGATGCAGACCTTCACCCCCGCGGCTTTCAACCGCTTCAGGGGATGGCTGTCGAAATCGGCAAACACGCTGAGTGCGATATTCGAGCCCGGACAAACCTCCAGCACGGTGCCGAGTTCGGCAAGCCGCGCCACCAGTGCATCATCCTCGATTGCCCTCACGCCATGGCCGATACGCGCGGGCTTCACCAGATCCAGCGCATCGGTAACGCTGAAGGCGCCGCAGACTTCCCCGGCATGGATGGTCAGGCCAAGCCCGGCATCGCGGGCAATGTCGAAGGCACGGGCATAATCGGCAACCCGGCCCATCCGTTCTTCGCCTGCCATGTTGAAGCCGGTGACCAGCGGATTTTTCGCACGCGCCGCATATTCCGCGGCAGCGATGACGCGCTCGGGACCGAAATGCCGCTCGCCGGTCACGATGATCCTGGCCTCGATCCCCGACCTTTCCTTCGCTGCCGCGATCCCGTCGCAAATTCCGGCAAGATAGGCATCGGCGCCGAGCCCGATCCGGTCGCCATGATCGGGGGAAACGATGATTTCGCTGTAGATCGTGCCGATGGCTGACAGTTCATCAAGATAGGTTTGAGTCAGCAGCGCATAGTCCGCCTCGGTCCTGAACAGGGCCGCGACGGCATCATAAGCGACGAGAAATTCCGAAAAGTCACGCCAGATATAGACGCCGTCCCGCAGGAAGCCACTCATGTCCACGCCGTATCTTTCCGCTTGCGAAAGCGCCAGTGCCGGCGGTGCAGCGCCCTCGATATGGCAGTGGATCTCGGCCTTTGGCAGGTTCTGGGTCACAGGAAACTCCATCCATGCCGGCCGGCCGGAATGCCGAGATGCGCGGCCACCGTTTCGCCGATATCGGCATAGGACGACCTAACACCGATAGAGCGGGTTCTGATGCCGGGGCCGAAGGCCATGATCGGCACGCGTTCGCGTGTATGGTCGGTGCCGCGCCATGTCGGATCGCAGCCGTGATCGGCAGTCAGGATCACGATATCGCCTGGCTTCATCCGCCGATGGATATCCGGCAGGCCGAGATCGAAGGCTTCGAGTGCCGCCGCATATCCCGGCACGTCGCGGCGGTGGCCGTAGACCATGTCGAAATCGACGAAATTGGTGAAGACCAGATCGCCGTCGGCGGCTTCGTCCATCGCCGCAAGCGTCGCGGCCGCAAGCGCTGCATTGCCGTTCGCCTTGATCACCCGCGAAATACCCTGGTGGGCGAAAATGTCGCCTACTTTACCCACAGCATGGACGCTGCGGCCCGCATTGATGAGCCGATCGAGCAAGGTCGGCTCCGGCGGCAGGACCGAAAAATCGCGCCGATTGCCGGTCCGCTCGAATGTATCGGGGGTTTCACCAAGGAACGGGCGGGCGATCACCCGGCCGATATTGAGAGGATCGAGCAGCCCGCGAACGACGTGGCACAGCTTGATCAACCGCTCGAAGCCGAAATGGGTCTCGTGCGCCGCGATCTGGAACACGCTGTCACTCGATGTATAGCAGATCGGCTTGCCGCTGCGGATATGCTCCTCGCCAAGGCTCGCGATGATCTCGGTGCCCGAGGCATGGCAATTGCCGAGAATGCCCGGAATATTGCCCTCGCGGCAGATGGCTTCCACCAGTTCGGGCGAAAACGCATCGCCTTCCGTCGGGAAATATCCCCAGTCGAACATCACCGGCGTGCCGGCGATCTCCCAATGACCTGAAGGCGTGTCCTTGCCGTTCGACATTTCGTTTGCCGCGCCATAGAGGCCGAACAATCGTTCCGGCAGGGGCATGCCGGCCGGATAATTGCCGCTCGCAATCCTGGCGATATCCATCAGCCCCAGCGAGGTCATGTTGGGAAGCTTCAGGGGGCCCTGCCTCAGGCCTGCCCGGTCAGCCGCGCCGGCTGCGCAGAATTCCGCGATATGGCCGAGCGTATTGGAGCCGAGATCGCCGTAATCGGCCGCATCCCGTGCACCACCGACACCAAAGGAATCAAGAACGAAAAGAAAGGCACGCGCCATCTGCCACCGGTCATCTGAATGCTGTCTGGCCCGGTCCTCATGACAGGGCTGAATCGCGATACATATAGTCCGGCAGAGATATTGGCAAAGCCTGCGGCAAAAGCAGGGCGGGAGTTATCAGCAGCCCGTGCAACTGATGCTGGTTCCCACGCGTTGGCGATAGAAGAACTGGCGGCTGAGCGTCAGCGTCCTCAACTGGTTCGGCATCAATCCCGGCATGAACATCAGCAGCTGGTGGGTGACAGAGACTTCCGATCGCACCAGAAACGTGCTGGCCGTGCGCATGTCTGTCGGCACATCGCTCACGGCGGTGCCTGTGGCATAAGGCCTGGATCCGTCCTGCGCCCATGACCAGGCGACGGTCGGGTTGCCGGATGCGTCCAGCGTGATGCCGGTGATCTTTATCGACAGGTTTTCCGGCGTATAGGGCGTGAATATGCTGTTGGTGACATTGATCATCTGCTGCAGGTCGGTGGAAGCGACCGACGACTGCTGTGTCACCAGATCGGCGATCGTGCTGGCCGAGCGTGTGACGCGCTTGGAAAAGCTTAGCCCGACCGTCAGCTCGAACGAGGTGATGTAGAGGGCGAGCAACAGCGGCGCGATCAGTGCAAATTCGACACCGCCGACACCACGAACATCCCGGCCGAACAGGCGCAGGCGATCGATGAGGAGCCGCAAGTTGGCGTGCTGCTTCCTCATCACGGATATTCCTCGTTCTTGAAGGCGCTCGTCTCAACGATCAGGAAGTAATTCGATCCGCTGGTTGGCCGCATGTTCGAGATATAGGGCCGCAGCAGATCGGTCATGATGTCCCACTTGTAGTATGCGCGCAGCATGTTCTTGGTGCTGGCACCGCCCGGCGCATAGCTGAAGGATGATGTGTCGAGATCTCCAGCCGATGTGACAGGAACGGTGGTCGGCATGTCGGAGAAGTTCGTGTAGCTTTTGACGTCGAGGAAAAGCTTCGTAGGTGTAGCGATTTCCGACGCGCTGCACTGGATGAGGATAGAGATCTCGTTGCAGAATGCGGTGCGGAAGGCCGCCTGGTTCATATAGGTCGTGGCGCTGGCATTGCTGAATGTAATATTGCCGGTGCGCAACTTGCGTCCCATCGTATCGACGGCATTGGCAACGAGTTGCTCGGCCGTATAGGCGACGAATGTCTCGATGATTGCGAAGACGATCAGGAAATAAGGGATCGCCAGGATGGCGAACTCGATCGCCGCCGCACCGTCCTTCGACCGAAACAGCCTTCTGAGGCGGGATTTGGAGGCGTTGGGAGACGTCTTTCCGTCAGCCGCAGTCGAATTCTTCTGGTGCATCTCTTCCTGTCCGGCAAACGGCGAAGACGAGCACACCATATGGAATGATTATTGAAAATCCGTTTCTCGACTGATGCAGATTGATGCAGTCGAAAGCGTCACGGCGTCACGGCGTCACGGCGTCTTGGCGGCCGTGGTCGTGCCGCTCTGGGTATGCTGTTCGCAATTCGGCGTACAGGACAGCACGGTTCGTTCCGTCTGCTTGAAGACGCGCACGGTATTGCCTTCATCGATCGACACGAGAACGCGCTCGTCGGCGATCGCATTCCCGTCCTTGTCGAGGAGCACCAGATTGGTCGTGCCGAAACTGCGACCTGTCAAGACGATCGTCGTCGCGTCGGCAACGGTCGCATCCGCCACTTCCGAATTGCCGACGATGACCTTGGCCACGGGCCGATCGAGCTTGAGCACGCGAGCCTGATTCATGAACACCCGCAGAAGGTCCTGATCCTCTGCGGCGCAGGCGGCACCGGCAATCAGGCCGGATGCAATGGTAAGGGCGGCCATTACGCGACGCAGCGCCATTTTAAAGGTCCTTAGGGCGGATTTCGATATGAACAGAAGATGACGCTGATTGGTGAATGAAGCCTTAAGCATGAAATGGGCACGGCCTTACTTGTGGCTTAACCCTTTTCGCGTCGGGCGAAACTCACGGCATAATTGATGAGTTGTCAGAGTAAGGTGTTGAAATAAAAATAACATTAGGATCTTGTTTCATGTTGGGGTGAGCGTAGAAAAAACGCTCGGTTTTCATCAGGAAATGTTTACCAACGCGGCCATAAGTGACCCGTTTAACCTCTTGGTAACGCTTCTCATTAAGTGGTTGGCAATCGTCCGCCTGTAGTTTTCATCTCAACCGAGCAACGAGAAAACAGTTGTCGGTAAGTGCTGAACAACAATTGTGTGGAGTAGGAGAGTCCAATGTCCAAGATTTTCGCTCGTTTTCGCAAAGATGAATCCGGTGCAACGGCCATCGAATATGGTCTGATTGCCGCTCTCATCTCGGTTGCTCTTATCGCCGGCGCTTCGACGCTTGGCAACCAGCTTGGCAACACCTTCAATGCGATCTCAACCAAGATGGGTACTGCCAACACTGCTGCTAACAAGTAATTAGCTGCCGCTCGTTCGGCACCTATGACAATGGTTAAAGCCGTCCCGCGTCGGGCGGCTTTGAACCTTTTTGAGAGTTCGTTCGAGAGAGTTGCCCATGCTGAGTGAAGTCGTCGCCACTCTGGTGCTCACGATCTTTCCGGCGGTACTGATCGCTGCTGCAGTCAGCGACTTTCTGACGATGACCATATCGAACCGTCTGTCGCTCGCCCTTGCCCTGGCCTTTCTTGTGCTGGCGCCCGTGTCCGGCATGCCGCTCGTCTCGACCGGTTACAGCCTTCTTGGCGCCGCAGCGGTTTTTCTTGTCTGCTTCGCGCTTTTCGCCGCTAATATTATGGGTGGCGGTGATGCAAAGCTTCTGACGGCAGCGAGCCTCTGGTTCGGTCTTGATCCATCTCTGGCTACTTTCATCGTTTCTGTCGCCTATGCCGGCGGCGGCGTGACGCTGCTTTTCCTCCTCTTGCGGATGCGTGCCGATACGGTCATGGCCATGGGCATTCCCTTGCCGGTTTCGATCGTCGGGACCAGGAAAATTCCTTATGGCATTGCCATTGCCATCGGTGGCCTGATGGCCTTTTCGGCATCTCCCATCGCAAATCTTGCGCTGAAAACATTGTAAAACGGCTCTGGATGCCGGCAATACTGCGTTAACCAGTATTGTAAGCTTGTCATTAACCATAATTACACCATTGCCGACGATCCTGTGGGGAAGATCAAGGATTCTCTTTAGGAACGGCAATGAAGCCCGCTCGCATCATCATTCTGACGGTGGCCGTTGTGGCCGCAGGCCTTGCCGGCCTGCTGGCCATGCGCATGGGTGGCCAATCGGCGCCGAAGCTGGTGGAAACGGTCATCAAGGAACCGACCATTCGCGTTCTTGTTTCGGCTGACAATTTGCCGGTCGGCGCGCGGCTGAACGACAAGTCGCTCCAGTGGCTGGATTGGCCGCGCGGCGGCATTGCCGAAGGTTTCATCACCAGCGAGGCCCGGCCGGATGCGATCAAGGAACTTGATGGTTCCGTCGTGCGCCTGCCCATCTTCAAGGGTGAACCGCTGCGGGCAGAGAAGATCGCCGACTCCTCCAGCCGCATCATGTCCTCGCTGCTTCCAGCGGGCAAGCGTGCCGTCGCGACGGAAATTTCGGTCGCCACCGGCGCCGGCGGCTTCGTGCTGCCGAACGACCGCGTCGACGTCATCATGGTTCGCCAGGACAAGAATGCGGGCAACGCATACATTACCGAGAACGTCCTCAACAACGTCCGCGTGCTTGCCATCGACCAGCACATCCAGGAAGCGCCCGACGGCAGCAAGTCCGTCGTTGGTACCACGGCGACGCTCGAACTGACACCGGATCAGGCCAAGGTCATGGCGGTCGCCCAGCAGATGGCGGAGCGCCTGACGCTCGCTCTGCGCTCCGTCGCCGATGCCCAGGAAGAGGATACGGATGCGGCAGACTATCTGCTGCACGGCGACGGCAAGGCAGACATACAGGTTATCAAGTCGGGATCGATCATCACCGGCTCGACGCAGGCGAATTGAACGGAGCGATCAGGTGACGAGCTTTAAACTCAAAATCCGCGGAATTGTTTCTGTCGGCCTGGCGTCCTGCCTGGCCGTTGCAGGCCTTCCCGAAGGTTTCGCTCCCTCTTTCCTCGCCGCGACCGAAGCGGCTGCGGCCGATAGCGGTGTGATCAAGATCGCTCAGGGCGGTCCCGGCGCCAAACGTCACCTGACGCTCGGGCTCAACAAGGCTTTGGTCATCGACCTGCCATCCGACGCCCATGACATCCTGGTTGCCGATCCGTCGATGGCCGATGCGGTCACCCGCACTTCAAGACGCATCTATCTCTTCGGCAAGACGGTCGGCCAGACCAATATCTTCGTCTTCGGGCCGAATGGCGAGGAGATCGTTACGCTCGACGTCGAGATCGAACGCGATATTTCGGGTCTTGAAGCAAATCTTCGCCGCTTCCTGCCGGATTCCAACATCAAGGTGGAAATCGTTTCCGACAACATCGTGCTTTCCGGCACGGTACGCACGCCCCAGGACAGCTCGCAGGCGCAGAAACTTGCACTGGCCTTCCTCAAGGGCGGCGAAGCCACGACCCGCAATATCACTGCGACGAGCGGCAACAATGGTGGCGATTCAGCGATCTACGCCGAAGACCGCCAGACCTCGCAGGTCGTCAATCTGTTGACCATCGAAGGTGAGGATCAGGTCACCTTGAAGATCACAGTGGCCGAAATCCGCCGCGAAATCCTCAAGCAGCTCGGCTTCGACAACACCTTCACCCGCAATCCGACTTCCAGAAATGGCCTCGACGTTCTGACGGTCGGTGCCGGATCCACCGGTCTTTCGGGAACCATCGCCGGAAGCATCGGCAAGCTCGGCATCGAGACGGCTCTCAGCGCGCTCGAACAGGCCAATGCGATCCGCACTTTGGCAGAGCCCACCCTGACGGCGATCTCCGGTCAGTCGGCGACATTCAATTCCGGTGGCGAAAAGCTCTATACGACCACCAATGCCGATGGCGTGTCGACGGTAACGAACTATTCCTATGGTATCTCGCTCGGCTTCACGCCGACGGTCCTCTCCTCCGGGCGCATCAGCCTGCGCATCCAGACGAAGGTATCCGAACCGGTTTCGACGAGCACCACCAACGTCGAATATCGCAAGCGCGATGCTGAAACCGTGGTCGAACTTCCTTCGGGTGGTTCGCTGGCACTTGCCGGCCTGATCCGTGACGACATTCAGCAGAGCATGAACGGAACCCCCGGTGCCTCCAAGCTGCCGCTGCTGGGAGCGCTGTTCCGCGAAAAGAGCTACCAGCGCGACGAAACCGAACTGGTCATCATCGCGACCCCCTATCTGGTTCGCCCCGTCAACCGCAATGAACTGTCCCGGCCGGACGACAATTTCCAGCCCGCCGGCGATGTCGAAAGCGTGTTCCTCGGCAGGGTCAACAAGATCTATGGCCGCAAGGAGGCGCCGCCGCCGGCACCTTACCAGGGCAATGTCGGGTTTATCTACAAATGACCAGGCGGACGCAGTCGAAGACCCCAAGACGTAGTCAGGCGCAGGAAAGGCGTCCTTCCATGGATCCGAGAAAGACAACGAGATATTCGACTGGCCGCCTGTCGGCAGCGTTGGTCATCGGCGCTGCGGCGCTGCTGTCTTCCTGTGCCGGCAAGGATAGCCTCACCACCAGCTCGCTTCCGGATGACTATCGCACCCGTCACCCGATCGTCGTCGGCGAGGCGGAAAAGACCATCGATATTCCGGTCGCAGCCGGCGACAGCGGCCTCAACAAGGGTCAGTCCGAAACGGTCGCCGGCTTCGTCGCCGAATATCGCCGCACCTCATCCGGCATCATCCAGATCGTCACGCCGCACGGATCGGCCAACGAAGGCGCTGCGGCATCCGCGGCATCGGCCACCCGCAAGCTGATGGTCAAGATGGGCGTTCCTGCCGGAAAGATCCTCATGGCCCGTTTCCCGGCGGATTTCGGTCAGTCGGCACCGATACACCTCACCTATGTGGCGATCGCCGCAAAAGTCGATGCCTGTGGTCAATGGCCGGCCGACATGACGCTCAATACGGAATCCAACAAGAACTACTATAATTTCGGTTGCGCCTATCAGGCCAACCTTGCCGCCCAGCTCGCCAACCCGAACGACATGCTCGGCCCGCGCCGCATGACGCCGCCCGATGGCGCCCAGCGCGACGCGGCGATGGATCGTTATCGCGGCGCCTACGTTGAACTGAAGGACATGGACGAATGAGCGGGCTCAACGGTTTGAAGGACGT
The DNA here is from genome assembly GCF_003597675.1 of Neorhizobium sp. NCHU2750. NCBI lineage: Bacteria > Pseudomonadati > Pseudomonadota > Alphaproteobacteria > Hyphomicrobiales > Rhizobiaceae > Neorhizobium > Neorhizobium sp. NCHU2750. The sequence continues at coordinate 4,194,594 of NZ_CP030827.1, forward strand.
GGCGCTATGATAAGCACTGTCCAATACGGCATGAACGGCGGGGCCTCGCAGGCCGACATGGCTGCAGAACAGCCTTCCGGCATCGATCTGGAATCGGTACGGCCGCTGCCGCGCATTTCGGTCCACGTCTTTTGCGAAAGCGAGGTCGTGCAGCGTATGGCCGACCAGATGGCGCGCGACCGCCGCATGGCCAAGGTCAATCTGCGCGTCACGAGCGGCGGCACCAGCGCTGCCGCCAACATGTTTGCATCATCGCCGACCCCCAATCTGATCGTGCTCGAGACGGCTGCAGAACCGCGCAATCTCTTAGGTGAACTCGCGCCACTGGCGGAAGTTTGCGATCCGTCCACTCGCGTCATCGTCATCGGCCGCTACAACGATATCGCTCTCTATCGCGAACTCGTCCGCAACGGCATTTCCGAATATCTCGTTGCACCAGTTCCTATGGCAGACATGATGGCGGCAATCTCGGCCATCTTTGTCGATCCCGATGCCGAACCGCTTGGCAAGTCGATTGCCTTTGTCGGCGCAAAGGGGGGTGTCGGCGCCTCGACGATCGCCCACAATTGCGCCTTCGGCATATCGAGCCTGTTTTCGACCGAAACGATCCTGGCCGATCTCGACCTGCCTTTCGGTACCGCCAATATCGATTTCGACCAGGACCCGATGCAGGGTATTGCCGAAGCCGTGTTTGCGCCCGAGCGCCTTGATGAAGTCTTTCTTGATCGCCTTCTGACCAAGTGCTCGGATCACCTCTCGCTTCTGTCGGCCCCGTCGCTGCTCGATCGCTCCTATGATTTCGAGGCCCGCGCCTTCCAGCCGGTGGTCGAGATCCTGCAGCGCAGCGCCCCCATGGCCGTGCTCGACGTGCCGCATGGCTGGAACGAATGGACAACATCCGTCCTGGCCGATGCCGACGAGGTCGTCATCTGCGCCGCTCCGGACCTCGCCAACCTGCGCAACACCAAGAACATGCTGGATGCGCTGAAGAAGCTGAGGCCGAACGATCGTGCGCCGCATCTTGTCCTCAACCAGGTCGGCATGCCGAAGCGCCCCGAAATCAGCCCGTCGGATTTCACCGAACCGTTGGAGATCGAACCGATCGCAATCCTGCCTTTCGATGCGCAACTGTTCGGCAACGCAGCCAATAGCGGTCGCATGATTGCCGAAATCGACGGCAAGTCGCCGGTCGCCGAAACCTTCTCGCAGATCGCCCATGTCGTGACCGGCCGTATCGCGGTCAAGAAGACGAAGAAGGGCGGTCTCGGCAAGATGCTCGGCATGCTGGGCCGCAAGTGAAGTTCACGTCAGATGAGAATTAGGTCCTAAGGATGTTTGGAAAGCGCGGAAACGATGGGTTCGGGAAGGCAGGCACGGTCGTCGCGCCGCCGCCGGCCGCTGCACAATCGCCGGCACCCGCAAGCCCCGCTCGACCACAGGCATCTCAGGCCGACCCGAAAGCATTGGCTCAGGGCGAAGCTTCGCGCCAGGCTGTTGCACCGCCGCCGCTTGCACCGTCACAGTCCACCCGCAAGCGTCCCGCCCGCGACGAGCAATATTATACGACGAAGAGCCAGGTCTTCTCCGCCCTGATCGACACGATCGACCTGTCGCAGCTCGCCAAGCTCGATAACGAGAGCGCGCGCGAGGAAATTCGCGATATCGTCAACGACATCATCACGATCAAGAATTTCGCGATGTCAATCTCCGAGCAGGAAGAGCTGCTCGACGACATCTGCAACGACGTTCTGGGCTATGGCCCGCTCGAACCGCTTCTGGCGCGTGACGATATCGCCGACATCATGGTCAACGGCGCTGGCCAGACCTTCATCGAAGTTTCCGGCAAGACGATCGAGTCGGAAATCCGCTTCCGCGACAACGCCCAGCTTCTGTCGATCTGCCAGCGCATCGTCAGCCAGGTCGGCCGCCGAGTCGACGAGAGCTCGCCGATCTGCGACGCCCGCCTTCCCGATGGCTCCCGTGTCAACGTCATCGCGCCGCCGCTGTCGCTCGATGGCCCGGCGCTCACCATCCGCAAGTTCAAGAAGGACAAGCTGACGCTCGATCAGCTGGTGAAGTTCGGGGCGATCACCCCGGAAGGCGCCGTGCTGCTCCAGATCATCGGTCGCGTTCGTTGCAACGTCGTCATCTCCGGCGGTACCGGCTCGGGCAAGACGACCCTTCTGAACTGCCTGACCCGCTATATCGACATCGACGAACGCGTCATCACCTGCGAAGACACCGCCGAACTGCAATTGCAGCAGCCGCATGTCGTGCGCCTCGAAACCCGTCCGCCGAATATCGAGGGCGAGGGCGAGATCACCATGCGCGATCTCGTCAAGAACTGCCTGCGTATGCGCCCCGAACGCATCATCGTCGGCGAAGTGCGCGGACCGGAAGTCTTCGACCTCCTGCAGGCTATGAACACCGGCCATGACGGGTCGATGGGCACGATCCACTCCAACACGCCGCGCGAATGCCTGAGCCGTATGGAATCGATGATCGCCATGGGTGGTTATACGCTTCCCGCCAAGACGGTGCGCGAGATCATCTCGGGTTCGGTCGACGTGATCATTCAGGCAGCCCGCCTTCGCGACGGTTCGCGCCGTATCACCCAGATCACCGAAGTGGTCGGCATGGAAGGCGATGTCATCATCACCCAGGACCTGCTGCGTTATGAAATGGACGGTGAGGACGCCAATGGCCGCATCATCGGCCGGCACGTCTCGACCGGCATCATCAAGCCGCATTTCTGGGATCGCGTCCGCTACTTCGGCGAAGAGCGCCGTCTCTCGGCGGCCTTTGATGCCATGGAAACGGCGCGGGATTGAGATAGGGCCATTGGACCGGAAGGGCAGTTCGCATGTTCGGGCTTGATTTGACCATGCTGTTGATCATCTTCCTGGCTGCCGTATCGGCGGCCTCGGTCGCCTACGCCCTGCTGTTTGCCCGCATCGAAACTGAAAAGAAGACGGGCGCGCGTCTCACGCGGGTCAAGGCGGCCGAAAGCGACGTCGGCAAGAAAAAGGCCGCCAGAGATCGCGTTCAGGAACTCTCCAAGCGCCGAAAATCGCTTCAGGACAGCCTGAAGGATCTGGAAAAGAAGCAGGAAGAGAAAAACAAGTATATCGGCGACAAGAGCCTGAAGTCGCGCCTGGCCCAGACCGGCCTGCCGCTGACCATCGGTCGCTTCACCATGATTTCCGTTGCGCTCGGCGCCGTTGTGGCACTGGTCCTGCTGATTGCCGGCATGTCGCTGCTTGTCTGCCTCGGTGCCGGCTTCGTCATCGCCTTCGGCCTGCCGCGATGGATCATCGGCTTCCTCGTCAAGCGCCGCCAGAACAAGTTCCTCGAAGAGTTTCCGAACGCTCTCGACGTGATGGTTCGTTCGATCAAGTCGGGTCTGCCGCTCAACGATGCGATCAGGATGATCGCTGCCGACGGCAAGGACCCGGTCAGGACCGAATTCCAGCGCGTCGTCGAATCCCAGCGCATCGGCCTCAGCGTGCCGGATGCCTGCGCCCGCATGCTGCAGACCATGCCGCTCGCCGAGGTCAACTTCTTCTCGATCGTCATCGCCATCCAGAGCCAGGCCGGCGGCAATCTGTCCGAAGCGCTCGGCAATCTTGCCAAGGTGCTGCGCGAGCGGCGCAAGATGAAGGCCAAGGTCTCCGCACTTTCCATGGAAGCGAAAGCCTCCGCCGTCATCATCGGCGCGCTTCCCTTCATCGTTGCCACGCTCGTCTATCTCACGTCGCCGCAATACATGATGGTCCTGTTCACCGATCCGCGTGGACATATCATCATGCTCGCATCCGGTGTCTGGATGACGATCGGCATCGTGGTGATGCGCAACATGATCAACTTCGACATATGAGGACCGGACGGTGAAAGCAATTTCCGCAGCACTCACCGAACCGACGACGCTCTTCGCCATTTTGGTTGCCGTCGCCGTCTTTGCAACGCTCTACACGATCGCCGCATCTTTCATGGACGGCGGCAATCTCGACAAGCGCATGAAGGCGGTCTCCACCGAACGCGAACAATTGCGCGCCCGCGAGCGCGCCCGCATGAATTCGGATAGCAAGGCCAGCCTTCGGACGCAGAACAACCAGTCCGTCCGCCAGATCGTCGAGCGCTTCAATCTGCGCGAGGCGCTGGTCGACGAGGGGACGATCAACAAGCTGCGCGCCGCGGGTCTGAGAACTCAGAATGCGCTGAACATGTTTCTTCTGGCGCGCTTTCTTCTGCCCTTCCTGTTCCTGATCATCGCCACGGTCTGGGTTTTCGTCCTCGGAAATCTCGGTTCCAGACCCTTCGGCATCCGCATTCTGGCGGTTGTCGGCTTCGCCTATGTCGGCTTCTATGCGCCGAATATCTATGTTTCGAACAAGATGAAGAAGCGCCAGGCGTCGATCACGCGCGCCTGGCCGGATGCGCTCGACCTGATGCTGATCTGCGTCGAATCGGGCATTTCGATCGAACAGGCGATGCGCCGTGCGGCCGAAGAGATCGGCACCCAATCGCCCGAACTTGCCGAGGAACTGGCGCTGACCACGGCGGAACTCTCCTTCCTTCCCGACCGCAAGACCGCGCTCGAAAATCTCGGCAACCGCACCCAGCTCGATATCGTCCGTTCCGTCGTCCAGGCGCTCATCCAGGCAGACCGCTACGGTACACCGGTATCACAGGCACTGCGAGTTCTCGCCCAGGAAAGCCGTGACGAGCGGATGAACGAAGCAGAAAAGAAGGCCGCGGCCCTGCCGCCGAAACTGACCGTCCCGATGATCCTGTTCTTCCTGCCGGTTCTCGTCGCCGTCATCCTCGGCCCCGCCGGCATTCAGGTCTCCGACCGCTTCTGATCGTCATCATATTGGACTAGAGCCTTTCCTGGTTAAATTGAAGCGCTCTGCCGGAGCAGGTTTTCGACAGGGCAAAGGCGATTGGCGACGGGCATACCCTACGGTACGTCCGAGCCGATCGCCTTTGATCCTGGCGGAAAGATGCCCGGCCCTTCGGGTTGGCTGAAGCGGGCCGCCTGATCGACCGGCCGGCTTGGCCGTAAGCTTTGGCTACGACGCGCGCCGGCCGGTCGACCATGCGACTTCGCTTGAGCCAACAGAGCGTTTCAATTTAACCAGGAAAGGCTCTAAGGTCCTTGGCGTCATAGGCCATGGAAGGATGTTTTATGCCGGACGAAAACAGGGAAACACTCAACGGCGCCTGCCATTGCGGCACGGTGCGCTTTCACGTCCGTCTGACGGATGGCTTTAGCACGGCAAGGCGCTGCAACTGTTCCTATTGCCGGATGCGCGGAGCGATCGCCGTGTCGGCCGATCTGGAAGACATAGAGATCGTCGCCGGCGAGGATGCGCTGACCCTCTACCAGTTCAACAGCAAGACGGCGAAACACTATTTCTGCTCCGTCTGCGGCATCTACACCCACCACCAGCGGCGGTCGAACACGCAGCAATACGGCATCAACGTCGCCTGTCTCGAAGGCGTCAGCCCGTTTGACTTTGCCGAAGTGCCGGTGGCGGACGGTGTGTCGCATCCGGCCGATGGCCCAGCCGGAAGCAAGTCCCGTCTTTTCGGTGTTCTGAAATTTATCGCGGAATGACGTCTGTTGACTGGGCGGCGGTCAGTTGGTCGCCGTCTTTGCCTTGTCGTTGGCGGCAAGCTTGGCCCAGGAATTCTGCTGGGTCAGCATCGAGCGCAGATAGGTGACATTGGCATCGGCCTGCTGCTGCGAAAGTTCCTTGCGGGCAATCGTCTCGGCTTCCGAGAAGCGCCCCTGAAGGCCCACGACCAAAGCCAGGTTCTGTCGCACGCGGCTGTCGGCAGCCGGCTGCTGGGCGGCACTGCGCATGTAGGTTTCGGCCGTTTTCAGGTCGCCGGAAAGCACGTAGGACATGCCGAGATTGGACATCACGCTCGGTTCGTTCGGCTGCGTCTGCAACGCCATGCGATATTTCTGCCGGGCCTCGTCCGAACGCCCCATCTGGTCGAGCACGGCACCCTCTGCCGAGAACAGCCGCCAGTCCGGATGATCCGGCGTCTGCGCCCGGTCGATCGTGGCGAGCGCCTGTTCGAGCTGGCCGGCGGCCGCCTGCGCCTTGCCATAGGCGGCCAGCACCTGGCGGTCGGTCGGATTGGCGATCGCCACCTGCTGCATCACTGCGAGCGCCTGGTCATTCTTGCCCGTCATGCCGAGAATACTGGCATAGCGCAGCCCGATATCCTTGTTTTTCGGATCCTTGACATAGTCTGCACCGGCCGCCCTTTCGGCCACGGCCAGTTCGGAAGCATTCATCGAATCGAGTGGCGCCGACGAAACCCGGGGAATCGAGCCGGTCGTGATATTGTCGTTCTTCGTCGTGTTGCAGCCTGTGACGATCATGCCGAGGCAGATCATGGCGGCAGCGCGCGCGACCGAGGACCGGGAAAGGGATGAGAGCGAAAAGGCGGTCTTTGCTGCAGTCATCATGGTCTCGTCGATCCGTTGCATTGCCGTCCGTCACCGCCATCGGCAGGTGACGCATTTCCCCCTCAGCAATAAACTGTTAACCCTAACGAACCGTTAATTTCAGTGATTCCTGAAGGTTACGAAGACGCCATGACCCCCTTCCAGCATATTTCCCGCCCGTCCCCGTTCGCGCCCGTCGGTGCCGTCACCAAGCCCGTTCTGGCCGTCACTCCCTCTGTTCTGGACGATGGCACGCTGCCTGCCTCGACCGTTGCCTGGGCGTCCGCTGCAGGCTTCAAGGCGGAAGCCGGCGCCGTTCTGGCTGTCCCCGGCGAAGCTGAAACGGTCTCGACCGTGCTTTTCGGTCTCGGCAGCGATCCGGCCGACGCGCCTTTCATTTCCGGCAAGCTGGCAAAGCTCCTGCCGCCCGGCGATTGGTCGATCGACGCTGCGGGGATCAAGGCCGAACATCTGGCACTGGGCTTCGGCCTCGGCAGTTATTCCTTCGGCAAGTACAAGTCGGAAAAGGCCAGGGAGGCGCGCATCGCCATCCCGGATGCGGTCGATGCTGCCGATATCGAGCGGCAGCTTGCAGGCATTGAACTTGCCCGCGATCTCATCAACACCCCGACAAACGACATGGGGCCGGATAATCTGGAAGCGGCCTTCCGGGCGCTCGGCAGCCATTACGGCGCCACCCTCTTCTCGATCGTCGGGGAAGAGCTGCTGGAAAAGAATTTCCCGCTCATTCACACCGTCGGCCGCGCCAGCGCCGTCGCGCCCCGTCTGCTTGAGATGCGCTGGGGCAAGCAGGGCGATCCGAAGGTCACGCTCGTCGGCAAGGGCGTCTGCTTCGATACGGGCGGCCTCGACCTGAAGACCGCAGCCGGCATGGCGCTGATGAAAAAGGATATGGGCGGTGCGGCCAATGTCATGGGCCTCGCATTGATGATCATGGATGCAGGGCTGCCGGTCGATCTCACCGTGCTCGTGCCGGCCGTCGAGAATTCCGTCGCCGGAAACGCCTTCCGTCCGGGCGATATCTGCAAGAGCCGCAAGGGCATCACCGTCCAGATCGACAACACCGATGCCGAGGGCAGACTGATCCTCGCCGATGCGCTTGCCTATGCCGACGAGACGCCTGCCGATCTTCTCATTGACATGGCGACCCTGACGGGAGCGGCCCGCGTTGCGCTCGGTACCGAACTTGCGCCATTCTTTACCGATGACGAGATGCTTGCCGGCAAGCTGTCGGCCGCCGCGAGGGACGCCGCCGATCCCGTCTGGCGCATGCCGCTGTGGATGGGCTACGACAAAGATCTCCGCACCCGTGCGGCCGATATCACCAATGCCCCTTCCGGCGGCATGGGCGGTGCCATCACTGCGGCCCTGTTCCTCAAGCGGTTTGTCACTGCATCTCCAAGCTGGATCCATTTCGACATCTACGGCTGGAACCCTGCAGACAAGCCGCATGCGCCGATCGGCGGCGAGGCTTTCGCCATCCGCGCGCTCTATCGCGTCATCCAGGATCTGGCGGCCGGCAAGGTCTGACGGGAAAACCGACCGGTAAGAATTTATGACTAGAGCCTTTCCTGGTTAAATTGAAGCGCTCTGCCGGAGCAGATTTTCGACAGGGCAAAGGCGATTGGCGACGGGCATACCCTACGGTACGTCCGAGCCGATCGCCTTTGATCCTGGCGGAAAGATGCCCGGCCCTTCGGGTTGGCTTGAGCCAACAGAGCGTTTCAATTTAACCAGGAAAGGCTCTAGGCTCGGGCCGGTTTCGATTTTGGCCCGGAGTTCTGCATATGCCGGTTGAGCTGACCGCGACCGAGGCACTCGGCCTCTGGCATCGCGTCGCCTTGGAAGAGGTGAGGGGAGAAGCGCCCGACCTGACGCTGCGGCAGATGGCCATCCTCCTCGAGATCTACATGGTGCCGCCCCCGCATACCGTGCGGGGGCTCGCCGAAACGCTCGGCGTCAGCAAGCCGGTCATCACCCGTGCGCTCGATACGATGGGCGAGCTTGGCCTCGTCGAGCGCGAACGGGATGATCGCGATCGCCGCAATGTCGTGATAAAACGCACCGTCGCCGGCGCGCTTTATCTGGAAAAGCTCGGTGACCTGATCATCCGCGAAGGAAGACGCGCCGCGTCTTGAAGGATTTGCCTATGGAACTCGACAGACGCCTCAATGCCTTTCGTCCGGACCTCGCGGCAGACACGCTTGAGGGCAGGGTAGAGGCGGCCCGCTTCGTCAGGGGGGAACCCGCCTCCGTCATCGTGCCCGTCGCGGCCCTTCGTCCCGTGCCCGATCTCGCCCGCGGCATCGATACCGAACTCCTCCATGGCGAAGGCATCCGCGTCTTCGACAGGGCAGCAGGCTTCGCCTGGGTCCAGTCGGACTGGGATGGTTATGTCGGTTACCTGCCGGAAGAGATGATCGGCCCGCAGAGCGCCCCCACCCACCGCATCACCGCCCCGCGCACCTTCCTTTATCCTCAGGCCGAACTGCGCAAGCCACCCGTCACATCGCTCTCCATGGGCAGCCTCATCACGGTCGTCGGCGAGGCGGAGACGCGCGGCACGCGCTATTTCCTGCTTCCAAGTGGAGAAGCAGTCATTGCGGCCCATTGCCTGCCCGTCGGCGAGACTGCGGGCGACGACTATGTGGCGATAGCCTCGCGCCTTCTGGAAACGCCGTATCTCTGGGGCGGCCGATCCGGCTTCGGGATCGATTGTTCCGGCCTCGTGCAACTGGCGCTGATGATGGTCGGCAAAAAGGCGCCGCGCGATTCCGACATGCAGGCCAGCTTCGGCGAGCCGATCGGGCGCGAAGAGCTGCGACGCGGCGATCTCGTCTTCTGGAAGGGCCATGTCGGCATCATGGAGGACGCAGAAACCCTGTTGCACGCCAACGGCCACACGATGACGGTGGCGCGCGAGAATTTCGAGGCCGCGGTCAAGCGTATCGGCTGGCTCTATGATCTGCCGACTGGTTACCGGCGTATAGTCTGAACGGCTTTCCGGCTGTTGTCGACGTGACGTAGGCGATCACAGGAATGTTGCGGTTGGTCCATGGTATCGTCATGTTCCAACCCTTATCTTGATAGAGAAGACAGGCCGAAAGAAATGCAGATCGAGGACTACGGAGTGAATCCCATGCTGAAAGGTGCCTGGCTTTTGCCTGCAGCAATGCTGGTTGCGCTTATTCTGGTCGCACTGCCGGCAACGGTATTCGCGGCGGATAGCAATCCCTTCGGCAAGTCGATGAACAGCTATTTCAAGGATCTTCCGGGCGTTGCTCCACAGACCGGGGCGCAGGCGTCCAAGCCCGATGATTACAGCTGCACCAGCGATATCGGCTATGTGTCCCGTTATGGCGGTCGCTACTATGGTCTCGGCTGGCATGACGTGCCGGTCCGCCTCTATCATTGCAAGGCGGCAAACGGCGCGATCTATACCGGCACGCACATGCCGAACACCCAATGGGTGCCGGGCCTGAACCCGAAGTTCCTGCCCGAATAAAGATTTCGTCGGATAAGCTTGCAGGATGGAGCCCCAGCCGGGGCGCCGCATGCCCGGTTCTCGTTATCTCGATTACTGCTGTGCTTCAGCAACCGGTCGCGGATTGCCGTCGGCGTCGACCGCCACCATGATGAACACGGCTTCCGTCACCTTTTCGCGGGTATGCTCGTAATGCCTGCGGGTCCATGCCTCGATATTGAGGGTGATCGAAGTGCGGCCGACCTTCTTGATGCTGGTATAGACGCAGAGCGTATCGCCGATCTTGACCGGCTTCTTGAACACGATCTCATGGACCGCAACCGTGACCGTGCGCCCGCCGGCAAGCTCGTTTGCCCGCACAAAGGCCGCAAGGTCCATCTGCGACATGACCCAGCCACCGAATATGTCACCTGCAGGGTTTGCGTCGGCGGGCATGGCGATGGTTCTGAGCGTCATTTCCATGTCGGTGGGGGAGGGAGCATTCATAATTGCGGTTCCTTTGCGCGTGATTTCTACGGCGAAGGCCTAGGGGATAGCGGTCCAATTTGACAAACGTCTATTGCGCTGCGCTGCCCTTCGCAAAACGCAAGTCGGGCCGGAAAATGCTTATCGGCGTTTGGGTGGCAGAAGATGAATCGGACATGGTTTGGGAGTGACGTTCCGATGGTCGCAAAAGCTTTGGGAAAGTGGCGGTGCTGCGAGGAAGACACGACCGTTTCTGCAGCGGAGCCGAAACAATTATCCGGGCCGCTCGCTTTGTAAGCAAGTGGCGATGCGAATTTGCAATTTCGGATAATGAAGTCCAATCAAGGACTTAAGAATGGAATGGTGCCCAGAAGAGGACTCGAACCTCCACACCCTTTCGGGTACCAGCACCTGAAGCTGGCGCGTCTACCAATTCCGCCATCTGGGCGACGGAGAGCCATGTACGGGGCAGGGGCTGACCTGTCAACCGGGTTTTTGAAGTTTCTGTGTCAGCCGGCAAAAAACTTTCAAATTGGCTCTTCAGCCTGATGTCTGATCACCCGTATTCGCGGCTTTTCTGTCCAGATGGCCGAGGTCGCGGTCCGGGTCGATAACATCGCGTATCCTCTGCTTGAGCTCCTTCGGTCCCGGAAAGCCGCCGTCGCGTTTCCTCTCCCAGATCAGTGTGCCGTCGATGCGGATCTCGAACACGCCGCCGGTGCCGGGTATGAGGCCGACTTGTCCAAGTGCGTCGCCGAATGTCTGCAGCAGTTCCTGCGCCATCCAGCCGGCCCGAAGCAGCCAGTTGCACTGGGTGCAGTAGAGGATCGTGACATGCGGCCCGGTCGTCGAAGAGGGCGCCGTGGAGGAGGGCGCTGTTGACGAAGGCGCCGCCGCAGGCGCCTGGCCGGGCTGCGAGGCTTCCAGCGCGAGCTTGACCATGGTGGCAAGGTCGCTGTCGGCGAAGCCCGCCTGTGCCGCGCCCTCGAAACTCTTCAGGGCCGCCTGCATGGCGGGGATGGCGACGCCGATATGATTGGCATAGTCGCGTACCACGGTCAGGTCCTTTACCACGCCGGACACGGGAAAGCCGATATGATCGGTTTCGCCAAGCACGACCGGCAGCCGGCCTTTCATGGCCGGGCTTGCCGCGGGGCTGCCGGACAAAACGTCGATCATCCGCTCGCGCGCCAGCCCGGCCCTGCCTCCAAGCTGCAGCGCCTCCTTCAGGCTTTCCCACAGGCCCGACAGCATCATGTTGTTGATCAGCTTCGCGGCTGCCCCATGGCCGAGCGCGCCGACATGGTGGATACGGTCGGACAACACGTCCGCGACCGGCAGGAAGCGTTGGAAATCCCCGTCGGCGCCGCCGATATAAAGGCCGGCCTTTCCGCCAAGCAGGGTTTCCGGACCACCGGAGATCGGCGCGTCTATCAGCCTCGCCCCACGCTGCTCCAGGGCCTGCTGGTGGCTGCGGAGCGTCAGAGGGCTGACCGTACTGGTGTCGACGATCAACTTGCCGGTGAGATCGAGTTCTTCGATCCCGGCAAGGACGGCATGCACGGCAGCATCGTCGAGAAGCGCCAGAATGATGATGTCCGAATCGAGAACCACACGGGCCAGATCGACGGCGATGGTCACACCGGCGAGCTCTCGCGAAGCAAGGTCCGGCGAAATGCCGCTGCGGCTCCATCCGCTGACGGTAAAATCATGCGCGGCAAGTCGCGCCGCCATGGCGCGCCCCATCCGCCCCAGTCCGATAATGCCGATGCGCGTCCTCGTCATGTGTCGAAATTCCTTTCCCTGCTCCGCTTCCGGACATCAGTCCTATCCCGTCCCGCCGACAAAAGCCATTTCCCACAACTGGGGCGGCAGCAAATGTATCGTCAGGGAACAAACAGCGGTTGCGGGCATTGTACCGACTGGAAAAGGAGGAAACGAAATGGCTTATGATCCGAATCCGAATGAAAATCGTCCGGACCTTCGCACCCCGCCGGACCTTCGCACCCCGGTAGAGCCTCGTAGCGGCTCTTCCTGGATGGGCTGGGTCGCGGTACTGGCGGTGATCGTCGTCGGTGCATTCGTCTGGTCGCAGATGGGCGGCTCGTCGACCGATCCGACCACGACCTCGTCGACCACGGCTCCGGCCGCGCAACAGCCGGCCCCGGCTCCGGCAGCACCCGCAGCCCCGGCCACTCCGGCGCCTGCCACCCCCGCAACGCCTGCACCGGCAACGGGCGGCAGCCAGCAGCAGTAAGCACTGACATCGTATGAAAAGCCAAAGGCCGCCCGCTCATCGAGCCGGCGGCCTTTGTCGTTTTGATGACCCGAGAAGCTGCGGCTTCGCTCAGAACTCGTCCCAGCCGGGCTCTGCGGCGAGCGCCGTGGAGCCGACAGTGCGAAGCGTCGCAGCTGCCCTCGCGGGTGCCGGTCGAGCAGGTGCTGCATGCCTTCCGGCAGGAGCCGTGTGAGCTTCCCTGCGTCCCACCATCGGGCCGGTCTGGTCGAAACGGAACTGTTCGAGCAGCGTGAATAGCGCCTGCGATTCATGGGCGAGGCTGCGGCTTGCCGCGGTCTGCTGCTCCACCATCGCGGCGTTCTGCTGCGTGCCGTGATCGACGTCGTTGATTGCCTGGTTGATATTGCCGAGCGCCAGCGACTGTTCGCGCGACGCATCGATGATGGCGACGATGTCCGAGTTGATCCGGTGAACATGCCCGCCAATCTCCTGCAGCGCCGATCCGGCCTTGCTGACTAGGCTGACACCGCTGGTGACATGGTTGCTCGACGTGGTGATCAGCGCCTTGATCTCCTTGGCCGCACCTGCCGAACGCTGCGCCAGTTCGCGCACTTCCTGGGCAACGACGGCAAAGCCCTTGCCGGCCTCGCCGGCGCGTGCCGCCTCGACACCGGCATTGAGCGCCAGAAGGTTCGTCTGGAAGGCAATCTCGTCGATCACGCCGATAATATTGGAAATCTCGCGGGAAGAATTCTCGATCGCGTCCATGGCCTGGATCGCCTGGCGAACTATCTCGCCGGAATGCTCGGCATGGGTTGTGGCTGTCTTCACCAGTGACCCGGATTCTTCGGCGCGATGGCTGGAATCCTTGACCGTCGTGGTGATCTCTTCCAGCGCAGCAGCGGTCTGTTCTACAGATGCCGCCTGACGCTCTGTGCGTTGTGCCAGATCGTCTGCGGCAATGCGGACCTCGTTGGAACTGGCGGCAATGGCCTGCGCGTTGTCAGCAACGGTCGCCATAGCATTGCCGAGCTTGCGGGAAGCGGCATTGAAGTCGGTCCGCAGCTTTTCGAGCGAAGCAATGAAGGGCCGCTCGATCGTCTGCGACAGATCGCCATCGGCGAGCTTGGTAAGGCAGGAGGCCAGCTGCTCGACATTTTCAACGCGTTGCGTGACGTCGGTGGCGAACTTGACGACCTTGATCACTCTGCCGTTGTCGTCGAAGACCGGATTGTAGGACGCCTGGATGAACACCTGGCGTCCGCCCTTGCTGACGCGGGTGAATTCGCCGGCAACGAATTCGCCCGAGAGAAGGCGCTCCCAGAAACGCGCATAGTCTGATGAGGACGCATAGGCCTGATCGACGAAGATGCGGTGATGGCGTCCGACAATCTCGTCGAGCTTGTAGCCGAGCGCCGCCAGGAAATTCTCGTTGGCACCGATGATCGTGCCGTCCGTGTTGAACTCGATGGTTGCCTGAGCGCGCGAGATGGCATTGATCTTCGCAGCGCTGTCCAGTGCATAGAGCTTCGCTTCGGTGATGTCGTTGGCGAATTTAATCACCTTCAGTACCTTGCCGGCACTGTTCTTGACCGGATTGTAGTTGCCGCGGATATAGACTTCCTTGCCGCCCTTGCCGATCCGCTTGAAATCGTTGGAAAAAAACCGGCCCTTTCTGAGATCGCTCCAGAAGGCGGTATATTCCGGTGACCTGGCATAGGCCTGCTCGACGAACATGCTGTGATGCTTGCCCACAAGTTCCGCCGGTTGGTAACCCATCAGGTCGCAGAAGTTTTTGTTCGCCTTTAGGATGCGTCCCTCAAGATCGAATTCGATGATGGCCATCGACAGATCGACGGCGGAAAGTACTTGGTCTGAATTGGACTGAAATAAAGCCATATCTGATGTTCCTCAAAATGAGGTGTGTTGCTGAAAGAACTGGTATTTACATACGATACCGGAGTTAATTTCCTGATAATACAATAGGTTGCATGTTGCTACGCAGGGTTTTGGTTGATTTTCGTAGGCAAACGCCTTGGTTGTTTTTTCGTCGCCCTGTTAACCATTCGTTAACCAAACTGGCCAACGATTGCGTTGTCCGAAACCGCGGTTCCTAGAACCGGCTTGGCCAGGAGAAGCACATGACACTTGTGACGCTGCCCGGAAAAATTCTCGACAAGGCGCATCATACGCTGCTTTTGATGCAGGAGGATGCCGCCTGCCATGCAATCTGCGTGCTGAATGACAGCCGGATCGGCAACGTTCGCTCCAAGCTTCGGCTCATCGAGACGATCGCGGCGCGCAAGCTCGACCACGGTGAAATAGCCTTTGACGGGCGGGTCTGGATCACCACAGCCGATCTGCCGCACCCGACACCGCATTGATAAAGCGGCAGCCCTACCGGCCAAGTGCCTGCAGCGCCGCCATTATGTCCCGCTCGTCATAGGGTTTGCTCAAGAGCCTTGCCCCGGCAGGGGCTCCCTCCGGCAGTCGGCTTTCGCCGGTCGCGAATATGACGGCAAGGCCGGGCTTGATCACCACTGCACGCTGCGCTAGTTCCTCACCGCCGATGTCGGGCAGCCCGATATCCGTCAGCAGGACGTCGATCGAGGCATTGGCGAGTTCGGAAAGCGCTTCCCTGCCGTTGCCGGCCTCAATCACGTCATGCCCGAGTTCCGCCAGGATATCGGCCGTGTTGGAGCGGATGAGAAAGTCGTCCTCGACCAGCAGGATCGTCATCCGCCGGACCTCAGTTGCCGTGGCATCGGGCTGAGCGGTCTGCCGGCCTGCAACCTCTTCAAGCTGCTTCTGGTTGGCGATCACATGGCGCATGCGCCGTGCCAGCGCCTCGCGTGTATAGGGCTTGGAGAGAAGCTCGACGCCGACATCGAGAATGCCGCCGTGAACGATCGAATTTTCGGTATAGCCGGAGGTGAACAGCACCGCGAGATTGGGCAGTCGCTCCTTGGCGCGCCGCGCCATCTCCCGGCTCTTTAGCGGTCCGGGCATGACGACATCGGTGAAGATCACGTCGATCGGTATGCCGCTTTCGACAACGTTGAGACCCGCCTGCGCATCCTTCGCCGACAGAACCCGATAACCGAGATCGGCCAGCGTCTCGATGACGGTGTTGCGCACCTCTTCGTCGTCCTCGACGACAAGCACGGTCTCGCTTCCCCCGACGACCGGGCCACCATGGACCACGACCTCGCGGTCTTCATCCGCCACCGAGCGCGGCAGATAGACCTTGACCGTCGTGCCCTGACCGATTTCGCTGTAGATCTTCACATGGCCGCCCGATTGTTTGACGAAGCCATAGACCATCGAAAGCCCGAGCCCGGTGCCCTTGCCTTCCGGCTTGGTCGAGAAGAATGGCTCGAACACTTTTTCCAGCACCTCCGCCGTCATGCCCGATCCGGTATCGGTCACCGCGAGCATCACATATTGCCCGGCCGCAACCTCGGCATGGCCGCGTGCATAGTCCTGGTCGAGAAAGGCATTGCCGACCTCGATCGTCAGCTTGCCATAGCCCTCCATCGCGTCGCGTGCATTGATGGCAAGGTTGAGCAGGGCGTTTTCCACCTGGGTCGGGTCGGCATAGGTATTCCAAAGCCCGCCGCTGGCGATCACCTCCACCTCGACCGCTTCCCCCAGCGAGCGCCGCAGCAGGTCGTCCATGCCGCCGATGAACCGGCCGATATTGATCACCCGCGGTTCAAGCGCCTGCCGTCTGCCGAAGGCAAGCAACTGACTGGCAAGCTTGGCGCCGCGGCTGACCCCGGCCAGCGCATTGGCAACCCGCCGTTCGGCCTGTTCGTTGCCTGCAATATCCCTGGCGAGAAGCTGGAGATTGCCGGACACGACCTGCAAGAGATTGTTGAAATCATGCGCAACGCCGCCGGTCAGTTGTCCGATCGATTCCATCTTCTGCGCCTGCTGCAGCGCCCGCTCGGCCTGGCGCCTTTCGGCGATCTCGGCCTCGACGCGCGCCTCGAGGCTCTCGTTCAGCTGCTTGAGCTGCTCTTCCGCCCGCAGCCGGTGGCGCACCTGCCGCTCCAGATTGCTGGCATGTTCCTGCAGGCTGGCCTCTGCCGCCCGCTGGTCGGTAATGTCCGTATGCACGCCGACCCATTCCTCGATCTCGCCATCGGCATCGAGGATCGGCACGGCCCGGATCGCAAATGTCCGGTAGATCCCGTCATGCCGTCGCACCCGGTGTTCCCAGATATAGGTCGTCTTGGCGGCGACGGCCGTCTGCCAGCTGGCAACCGATCCGGCCCGATCATCGGGATGGACGGCGTCCGACCAGCCGTATCCCCGATATTCCTCCTCGGATTGCCCCGTCAGGGAAGCCCAGCCCGGCTGCTGGCCCAGCATCCTGCCGTCGGCGGTATTCGTCCACAACACGCCATGGATGGCGTTGACCGCCGCCCTGAACCGGCCATTGCTGCGCCGAAGCGCGTTTTCCGTCTGCTTGCGATCGTCGATATCGATGATCAGCACGTAGATGCCGTCGATTTCGCCCCTTGCGGTTCGGCGTGGCACATAGCGCACTTCCGCCATCCGCTCGGTGCCGTCGGGGCGTCGGATCAGCGTATCGGTGACGACCGTATCGCCCGCCATGGCCTCGTCGATCATCGGCTTGCGGACTCGGTAATTCCTTTCTCCGATCACCTCCGATGCCGTCCTGCCGAGCACCTCGCTACCGGAAAGCCCGAACCATTCGATATAGCCCTCATTGGCAAAGCGATAGACGTGATCGCGGTCGAGAAAGCCGACCAGGATCGGCAAGGCATTGGTCAGCCGGTCCAGTTCCTCGCGGCTCTCGGCAAGATCGGCCACCGCCTTCACCTTCTCGGTATTCTCGAGCACGGTGCACAGCACGCCGTCCACCTTGCCGCTCTCCGCGTAGATCGGCGTGTAGAACAGGTCGAAGATGACTTCCTCCGGCGCGCCGTTGCGGTTGAGCGTCATCGGCTGGTCGCGGAACGACTGCACCTCTCCGCGAAAGCCGGCGGCGAGTATCTTGCTGTTCCACTCCCAGATCTCCGGCCAAATGCCGGGAACCGTTTCGCCAAGCGCACGCGGATGATAATTGCCGGCGATCTCGATATAGCCGTCATTATAGATCATCACATGGTCATCGCCCCACATCAGCACCTGCGGAATGGGCGAATTGACGATCGAATTGACCTTGACCCTCAGGTGTTGCGGCCATTGCGATATCGGCCCGAGTGAGGTCTTCGACCAGTCGAACGAACGGACGAGCGCACCGGCTTCGCCTCCGCCAATAGGCCAAAGGGCGGATACGACCTGATTGTTCATGAAGTCACCGAATGCATGGGAATGAGACAAGCGCGCAGTATATGGAGCAGCGGCCTTGTTTTCCAATGGGTTTCAAGCGGAATTGCGCGATTGGCAAGGAACTGTACGGTCATGGTGAAAAACTGCCTGACGGACTGGCGGGAAGGCACACTGATCCCTTGGCGATCTGGGGCATTTGCAGTTCGGACGGGGCGCTGAAAGCTGCCTCGCATAAATAAAGTAAAGTGACACCTCTCAGCGCCCCGTTCGGCAGTTTTTATCCGCGACTCCGGTCTCTCTGCCTTGGCTTGTTCGGGATGATCTTTCGCCGCCGGGCCCTCCGTCTGAAACGGACGGACTGTCAAAGCCCTGCGAAACCATCCTTCAAAGCCACCCTGTGTGCCGCACAGGCACGCCCGGCGCGCTATTCGGGCATCAAGGGACGACAGGCCGGTCCGTACCTCGCCGCCTCTCCCCGTGTCGCCGGAGGGAGATCATTTTCCGCGGACCCCGGTGATGAAGACTTACGTCCTTCCTTCACCCCCGGAACCGATCCCGCCTCGCCGGCACGACTGCCGGTGTATCCGCGACGGAACGGCATGATTGTAGGCACGGGTTTTGGGGGTGGGGATGAAGATCGGCGAAATTTTTTCCGCGCGGCCTTCAGGCCGCTGCATCACCGTGCGACGATGAGATAGGCCGAGATTGTCAGCACTGACAGGATGGTGGTGATCAGCACCACGCGGCCCGTCAGGCTCGCTTCCCTGCCGTAGAATTCCGCCAGCATGAAAGGCCCGGTGCCGGTCGGCAGCGCGGCAAGCAGCACGACCGTATGCACGGATAGCGGCGCAAGGCCGAGCATTGGGCCGGCGACGATCCATGTCACGATCGGCTGTGCCACGAGCTTCAGCCCGACGAGAATGCCTGTCGTGGAAACCCGGCTTGCGGCTGTGGCTGCCTGTGGTCCGGCAAGGAACAGGCCGAGCGCAATCAGCGCGCAGGGCGACGCCGCGCCCGACAGCAGCTTCAGGAAGGAATCGACGGGCGCCGGCAGGGGCAGGCCCGACAGCATGAAGACTGCGCCGAGAACGGGCGACACCAGCAGCGGGTTCTTGCAGAGCGAAACAAGGGTCTTGAACACGATGTCACGGCGCCGGGTCTCGGATTGAAGCCCAGCCTCGATCAGGATGATGGCGACCGCAAACAGCACGCAGACGGTGATGATGGAGGCAATCAGCGTCGGCGCCATGCCGCTCTCGCCGATGAGTGATAGCACGAGTGGAAAGCCGACAAAGCCGGTATTGGCGTAGCTGGCATTCAGCGCATCGATGGCGGCATCCGCCAGATGCCGGCCCTTCGCCAGCCGCCAGAAGATCGTGCCGGCAAAGATGATTGCACAGCCGGCGCTGAAGGCAACGATGAAGCCCGGCTGCCAGATCTGCTCGACCTTCGCTTTCGCCATGATGTCGAACAGCAGTGCCGGCAGCGCTAGATAGACGACCAGCCTGTTGACCTCCCGCGTGGCATTGGGCCCGAGCGCACCGCTCTTTCGGGCGATCCAGCCGGCAAGAATAAGGGCGAAGATGGGCAGGACGATCAGCAGGTTGGTCAGCATGTCGGAAAGCTCGAATTGGCGATGCCCGTTGCCTAGCCCGGATGATCGATATAATCCAATATCATTTCAATGCATCATCAATACTCCTGAGGTATCGAATGGACACCCGCCACATGCGCTATTTCGTCGCTCTGGCCGAGACCCTGCATTTTGGCCAGGCTGCGGCGCGCATGAACATGAGCCAGCCGCCCTTCAGCAGGCAGATCGCTGCGATCGAGAAGACGCTGGGTGTCCGCCTGTTCGAAAGGAATTCGCGCAGCGTCGCGCTGACGGCCGCGGGAAAGCATTTTCTCGGTGATTGCCGCGCGGTCCTCTCTGCATTCGAAGCAGCCTGCCGCGACGCGCAGCTTGTGGCGAGCGGCGTTAAGGGCGAGCTGAAACTGGGTTTCACCATGTATGCGGCGCAGGTGATCGTGCCGAAACTGGTGCGGCTCTTTTCCGACGCCGTGCCGGACGTGCGGCTGACCCTTGAGGAACGCCTGCCGATCGATATCGACGAATTGCTGGTGGAGGGGCGGCTCGATGCCGCGGTCACCCTCGGCAACCCGACGGCGCCGCATCTGCAGACGCAATTGCTCGCCCGTGACCGGTTGCGCCTCATCGTCCATGCCGGGCATCCGTTGGCTGCGGCTGAAGACGTGGGCCCGCAGGCGCTTGCGGGAGAAAGGCTGATCGCCGCCCCGGCTTCCATCGTCCCGACCCTGCGCCTTGCGATCGGTGCCTATTGCGCGGCGGGCGGCATCGTTCCGCATTTCGCGCTCGAACCGCGCCTGCAGCACACCATCATCCGGCTGGTGGGCGAGGGCCTCGGCGTCGGCCTCATCCCACAATCGCTCTGCAGCGATCTCGGCGAAGGCGTCGTCTCCCGCCCCCTGATCGATCCGCCCGAATTCGATATCGTGCTTTGTGCGCGCACCGCCTCCAAAAACCCGGCCGTTGAACGGCTGTTCGACGTGGCGGGCCGCCTGTCTTTCTAAAGCGCTGGGCCAAGCCTGATCGGACTGCCATCCGAGAAGCGTGAAAACCGGAAGCGCTTGAGATTGTGTCCCACCGCATTGCCCTGGATGAGATCTGCCATGACACGGCCGACCCCGGGGCCGATGCCGAACCCATGGCCGCTCATGCCGGTGGCGACGTAGAGGCCGTCGACTGCGGGCACCCGGTCGATCACCGGAACGACATCCGGCATCGCATCGATCATGCCGGCCCAGGTCTTCTTCAGGCGAACCGGACCGACATTCGGGAAAAGCCGGGCAAATTCGCGCTCCACCAAGCGCAGCCCCTTTTGCGACGCGGCGGGGTTCAGAACGCGCATCCGTTCGAACGGGCTCTGCTCCTCTGCCGTCCAGCTCCGTGGCGTCGACCACGCATCCGGATAGCCCCACGGCGCGGCGGGCATGTAGCCGAGCCCGAATGGATTGTCCAACAGCGCCGGCAGATATTTGATCGCGTGGCGAAACGCATCCGGCCCGACATAGAGCGCGCTGGTGCCGCCGGGCGCCAGCGTATAGCCGCCATCCTGCCGGCGCCGGAAGGCGATATGATCGTCAACCGCAGCACCGGCATGCACCTCCGGCATCGGTTCGGTGGCGGCAACCGTCGAGCGCACGCTCAACTGCGGAATGGAAACACCATGCCGGCGCAAAAACAATGACGACCATGCGCCGCCTGCGACGAGCACGCTGGACGTCTCGATCAGGCCCGCTTCGGTCCACACGCCGCTGATCCGGCCTCCCGACATGTCGAGAACCCGCGCCGCGCAGTTTTCCACGATCACCGCACCCTTGCGCGCCGCAAGCCTTGCCAGCGCCGGAACCGCCAGCCAAGGCTCTGCCCGCATGTCGGATGGCGTCGTCATCGCGCCATGGAAAGCGCGCGACATGCCGGGAATGAGATCCGCCGTTTCCTTGGCACTCAGGAGGCGCGTATCGACGCCATGCCGGCCCGCGATCTTCATGAATTCGTCGTAGCCGGCCATGTCCTTCGCTGCATTGGCGAGATAGGTCACGCCGGTCTGCTGAAGGCCGATATCCTTGCCGCATTCCGCCGCAAGCTGTCTCCACAGCCGGCAGGCCTCGACGACGATCGGCAACTCGTCCGCATCGCGCCCCTGCTGGCGGATCCAGCCCCAGTTGCGCGAGGACTGCTCCGCCGCAACCCGCCCCTTTTCGACGAGAACGACGGCAACGCCCTTTTCGGCGAGATAAAGCGCTGTCGTGACCCCGATCACCCCGCCACCGATAATCACCACATCGGCACGCTTCGGCAGCGGCCCTGCAAACTGGACGGGATCGGCTTCGGAAAACGGAAAATTCGGCACGGCTTGCGTCCTGGCTGGCGGGATGGGGATGCACCCAGTCCTACAGCATCGGCCTGAAAATCGGAATCGATTTTCGCAAAGCGCGATGCATAGAATCAAGACGTTAGATCGTCCTTTGCGCCCGGCCGTCATACCGCGGAACGGGGCGGCTATACGTACGGATAGGGCAGCTTCCCCTTCGTATAATTGAGTCCCAGCCCGGCAGGTGAGACCTTTGTCTGCGAACGGGGCAGACGCCCTGTTCACGCAATCCCTCGCCGGTCGGCCTTGCCCTTCTCCTCCCGAAGAGCTCAGGCAAGGCCGATCCGGAAGCCGCACCATTGAAGGACAAGACAATGAAGGTTCTGAACGACAAGCTTCTTTCCCAGTCCGCTTATTCGCACGAGATCGACATTCCGCTGGAAGCGATCGATATCGCCGACTGGCTGTTCAATCTTCCGGAAGCGGAATACCAGCGCTGCTGCCCGCCCGACCATATCGCTGCGGGCGCCACCTTCACCGACGATGGCCGCCGCATGTCGATCAATGTCGAGATGATCGGCACCGGCCTCGTCGTCCAGCACTATGTTGCGGAAGAAGCGACCCCCTTCTATTGCCGGATGAACTCGATCTCCGACGTCTTCACCCCGACGGGTGAGCGCACCCAGGTCAATGTCATCTGGGAACTGATCGCCGAGGCGATCGACGGCAACCGCACCCGCTATACCAACCGCGTCACCTGCCACCCGACCGATGCCTTCATGGCCTTCATCGAAAAGCACGGCCAGACCTTCGAACAGGCCGCCGCCGCCCGCCAGGCCGCCGGTGGCGATCATAACCACCGCGAAACCCCGCTTTTCGCCGAAAGCATCGCCCGCAAGGCCCGCGCCAGAGCGGCAGTCAAAGCTACGGCCGAGTAAGCTCCGTCTCCCCCGCATAGTAAAACGCCGCCCGTTGGGGCGGCGTTTGCAATAGGGTTTGAAGCTGTGGTCGTTCCGGGTAGGTGCATCTATCCCTAACGTTTCAGTTGTAGGTCTCCGCAGCCACAAAATGGATCGAGCAAGCGGCAGCCGCGCAAGCGACTGCCATACCCCCTATTCAGCCTTTCGGCGGATAGGGATCGTTGCCGTAGGAGTTGCGCTCGCGAATACGACCGTTTTCTCCGTGGATCAGCATTTCCGTACCCTGTTTCTGGGCGATGCCTTTTGCAATGTTGATTGCCTCGCGTTGGGTATCGACAACCTTAGTGGCTCGTTCGGAGCCCGCGCCCTTGACGGCCCAGCCGTCGGCGTGGGGAACGACATGTTGGTTACGCTTGTTGTTCATCTTCAGAATCTTTTCCGGTTAAAGAGAAAGGCCGGCACTTTAGTGCCGGCCTCCATGTTTTCAGGCTGCTCGCCTCTTGAGCGCCATTTCGCGGCTGCCAATGAACTTCCGTTCCTTGAGAACTTCGTTCACGCGACCTGGATTGACGTCGAGGCTTGCCGCGATCCGGTTCTGGAATTCACCGTTCCAGTGGCGAAGCCAGATGTCGACGGCATCATCGAAAGTCAACGTATGGCTCGGCTTACAATTGTCGTTCATTAAACGATCCTTTCGTTTCAAATGGTTACCCTCTTGAAACGGAGGCCGGGAAATGCGATTCTGAATACGCAAACGGTTCAGAGATCGGCATCCCAGCCGTCCGTTCAACGGATTTTGGTTTGTCCGCTGACACCACGGGTCACATTGCAGGTCGGTGCCAGCCTTCCTGTTCTGTGGCCCTTTTTGTTGCAGCCAACCGCGACGGTGCTCGTGGTGTGGTCGGCTATATCTTTTCTCTTCATTCGCTACTCCTTTCCTGCCTTATACTTGGGCGAGTCTTGCTATCCTGTCAAGTTGTCCGGTTCTTATGACGGCCACAAGACATAGTTAATGACATTTATGGGTAGCTTGATTGTCAAGTAATGAACATATTGACATGGCTTTTTTCTAATTCTTTGAAGTTGAAATAATGTTTTAAAACAAATAGTTGTGTACTTGATGTCGAATGATGTTCAAGGGTTTTCTTGAGTCAAGATGATCTCGATTTGATTTGAGTCAAGCTTGACAATCAATGATATAGTTGACGGATTTGTGGGTTTTTGCGATAGTGCGAACGCTGATTAGGAGCGAAATATGGCTGGGCAAAAATCTCGAGCGGCTTTGTTAGACTTTATTGATTACTTGTCCCGAAAGGGGCTGATGAACAAAACTACGGCCTCGGCAAGAAAAGCTGCCGCCAATAACGTTCTTGGGATTCTGGATGAACAGGAGGCAGGAGATATCTCCAGCATTGATTTGGATGAAGTTATGCTTCGTTTCCAAAATCTCAATGGTATGAAATATACTGCAGACAGCCTCACGACCTACAAAAGCCGGGTCCGCTCTGCCATTGATGATTTTCTCAGCTACGTAGAAAATCCGATGGCATTTAAGCCCAGCACGAGCCTGAATCGCAAAGCACAAGATCGTACGCGCGCAACAGATGGCAAGGCCTCTAAAGATAGGAGCCCGATGCGCGCGCCAAATGCCGCTCTTGAGTCTGCATCTCCGCCACTTGTTGCATCGCTCGTCCTGCCAATACCAATTCGGGCAGACTTGACGGTTTACGTCCAAGGGTTGCCATATGACCTCACTCAGGGTGAGGCACTAAAAATAGCCAATGTCATTCGTGCCATGGCTGTTGGCGATTAGCCTCCAAAAGCGGATATCTCTCGAGGCAAATAGATTGCAGGAAGCTGCCGCCCTTAGTCGTCCTTCATCTTCAAGGCTGCGATGAACGCTTCCTGCGGGATGTCGACCTTGCCGAACTGGCGCATGCGCTTCTTGCCTTCCTTCTGCTTTTCCAGAAGTTTGCGCTTGCGGGTGGCATCGCCGCCGTAGCACTTGGCGGTCACGTCCTTGCGCATCGCCGAAATGGTCTCGCGGGCGATTACGTTGCCGCCGATTGCAGCCTGGATCGGGATCTTGAACATGTGCCGCGGGATCAGGTCCTTCAGCTTTTCCACCATGTCGCGGCCGCGCTTTTCGGCCGCCGAGCGGTGAACCAGCATCGACAGGGCATCGACAGGCTCGCCATTGACCATGATCGACATCTTGACGAGATTGCCCTCGCGATAGGTATCGAGGTGATAGTCGAACGAGGCATAGCCCTTGGAGATCGACTTCAGGCGATCGTAGAAATCGAACACCACTTCGTTGAGCGGCAGCTGATAGCTCAGCATGGCGCGCTTGCCGACATAGGTAAGCTCGGTCTGGATGCCGCGACGGTCCTGGCACAGTTTCAGGATGCCGCCGAGATAATCGTCCGGCGTCAGGATGGTGGCCTTGATCCACGGTTCGCGGATTTCGGCGATCTTCACCACGTCCGGCATGTCGGCCGGGTTGTGCAATTCGCGCTCCGAACCATCAGTCATCGTCAACTGGTAGACGACCGAGGGCGCGGTGGCGATCAGGTCGAGGTCGAACTCGCGCTCAAGGCGTTCCTGGATGATTTCCAGATGAAGCAGGCCGAGGAAGCCGCAACGGAAACCGAAACCGAGGGCTGCAGACGATTCCATCTCGAAGGAGAACGAGGCATCGTTGAGGCGCAACTTGCCCATCGCCGCGCGCAGGTCTTCGAAATCGGCGGCATCGACCGGGAAGAGACCGCAGAACACCACCGGCTGGGCCGGCTTGAAGCCCGGCAGCGCCTTCGCCGTCGGTCGCTTGTCTTCGGTGATCGTGTCACCGACGCGGGTATCGGCCACTTCCTTGATCGAGCCGGTGAAGAAGCCGATCTCGCCCGGTCCGAGTGAATCGACGGCCAGCATTTTCGGCGTCAGCACGCCGACGCGTTCCACCTGGTATTTGGCGTCCGTACCCATCATGCGGATGGTCATGCCCTTGGAAAGCACGCCATCGAGAATGCGCACCAGAACCATGACGCCGAGATAGGTATCGTACCAGCTGTCGACCAGCAGCGCCTTCAGCGGGCCTTTTTCGCCGGCTTCGCTCTTCGGCGCCGGCAATTGATGGACGATGGCTTCGAGAACATCGGGAATGCCTAGCCCGGTCTTGGCCGAGATCAGCACGGCCTGGGATGCATCGATGCCGATCACTTCCTCGATCTGCTCCTTGATCCGGTCCGGTTCGGCGGCGGGAAGGTCGATCTTGTTGAGGACGGTGACGATCTCGTGGTTGTTGTCGATCGCCTGATAGACATTGGCAAGCGTCTGCGCCTCGACGCCCTGGGACGCATCGACGACCAGCAGCGAACCTTCGCAGGCGCTGAGCGAGCGCGAGACTTCATAGGCGAAGTCGACATGGCCGGGCGTGTCGATCAGGTTGAGAATATAGGTCTCGCCATTATTCGCCTTGTAATGCAGGCGAACCGTCTGGGCCTTGATGGTAATGCCGCGCTCGCGCTCGATATCCATCGAGTCCAGCACCTGCTCCGACATATCGCGCTCGGCAAGGCCGCCTGTCGACTGGATCAACCGGTCGGCGAGCGTCGACTTGCCGTGGTCGATATGGGCCACGATCGAGAAGTTGCGGATATGGTCAAGGGGCGTTCGGGACGAGGTGCTCATGGCTCGCGCATATAGCAGTGCGAATCCCCGCCGCAAAGCGGAAAGATAAGGCTTTGTTGACGATAAGTGACGGCAACCCTGGATATTGGCAGGGTCGTGCCTCCTTTCGTCATCGGCTGGTCAATTGCCGGCCTGCGCCTTTGCTTCCGCCTGTGCTTCTGCGGCGCCCGGTTCGGTAATGATCGCCGCATTCGGCATCTGCGCGCTTCGAACGCCATGCGTATCGCGCTCGTCTTCCGGTGCCGGACCACGTTCCTTCAGGCGCCAGACGATATAGACGCCATAGGCGATGGCAACCAGAATGATCGCATAGATGAAGGTCTGCTGGCCGAGTTCCGGGGCGAGGAAGGTGATCGCAAGCGGCACGATCGTCGCTGCCGTCGACCATGCGACGAGCAATGTCGAGGAGAGCGGCACGAAATCGCCGGGATCTGCACGGTCATTGGCATGCGCATTGGCGACCGAATAGACGGTTTCCACAGAACCGCCGAAGACCAGGAAGACGATCATCAGAAGCACGAAGGTCGAGAACGACACCATCAGCGCCGCAATGCCGGCCACCACGATCAGGCAGCAGGTGAACAGAAGCACGACACGGCGGTCGAGCCGGTCGGAAATGATGCCGAGCGGATACTGCACGAACAACAGCCCGGTCTGCATCACCAGCATCAAAAGCGCCACCTCGCCCTGCGATACGCCGTTCAGCGTCGCATAGATCGGGGTAAAGCCCTGCACCACCATCGAAAGCCCGCCGGAGGCAAGCACGCCGACGAGGCCGACGGGCGAGATCTTCCAGGCCATCTTGATATTGACGCTGACGCTTGCCGGCGCCGGTGGGTTGGGCAGGCGAGTGAGCCCGATCGGCAGGATCGACAGCGCGGTGACGAAGACGACGATCAGCGGCGCGAGATTGCTGCCCGCCGGTACCTGGCCGAACAGCCAGGCACCGCCGCCGAGCGCCAGCACGAAGGCCATGTAGAAGAACGACATCGCCCGTCCGCGCCATTCGTTGGAAGCCGCATGGTTGAGCCAGCTCTGGGCGATGATGAAATTGACGTTGGATGCCGCGCCATAGATCGCGCGGGCGAGAATCCACCATCCGGCCGGAAGATTGGCGGCCACCAGCACCGCGCCGATGATGACCATCGCCATCGAGCAGGCAAAGAGGCGCGCATGGCCGACCCGGCGGATCAGCGGCCCCGCCAGCACGCAGCCGACAAGTCCGCCGAAGGCAAGCGCCGGCACGGCCATGCGCGCCGCCCAAGCCTCGCCGCTCTGGGTCAGCACGAAAGGCACATAGGTTGCCATGATGCCGCTGCCGATCGCCGCAATCGTCATCGAGATGATGATGCTGGCGATCGAGAAGGGCGATGCCGCCATATGCGACTGCGCGTGGGGTTCAACAGGCGGCTGACTGGTCTGACCCGTCATGCAAGATCTCCGGGGGCTGCGTGCTGTTCGCGCGGCTTCCGCGCCTCCATAGCCTATCGCACCGCATGTTAGCTATCGCACAAACGCCACCGCGTCGAAATTTCCGGCCGATCGTCCAACTGAATTATCGGCGCTTGACTCCACTATAAGAGAATGAAATTCTTAAATCATGGAAAAGACGGATACGGAACTGGAACTGGCGATTGGGGAGCGGCTGAAGATGCTGCGTTCAGCCGCATCGCTGACACTCGATCAGCTGTCGGAGCGCTCGGGCGTCAGCCGGGCGATGATTTCGCGCATCGAGCGCGCCGAGGCAAGCCCGACGGCGGCCCTTCTGGCAAGGCTCTGCGAAGGGCTCGGCCTGACGCTGTCAGCCTTCTTCGCGCCCGAAGAGCCATCCTCGTCTCCGTTCTTGAAGCAATCGGAGCAAAGGCTGTGGCGCGACCCGACGACCGGCTATCTGCGCCGTTCCGTCTCGCCGCCGGGCATGCCGACACCGGTCGATATCGTCGAGGTGGAGTTTCCCGCCGGCGCTCGTGTCAGCTTTCCGCCGCGCGAGGAAAGTCGGGCGATCACCCAGCATGTCTGGCTGTTCGAAGGACGGCTCGACATGATCCTTCCGCAACAGACCTTTGCACTTCATCCCGGCGACTGCCTGTTCATGGATATCGGCGACGCCTTCGACTTCCACAACCCGTCCGATCAGCCCGCCCGCTATGCGGTGATCCTCAATCGGGGACGATAAGATGAAAACAGGAAAATCCGCATGACCGCCACCATCCGTATTCTCGACGGCCAGCAGGCCCGCGCCGCCATCCCGGATCTCTGCGAGGTCCTGTCCGACTGCGTCAATGGCGGCGCGTCCGTCGGCTTCATGCTGCCCTTCGAGCCGCAGGGCGCGGTGGATTATTGGCATGAGATCGCCGATGCGGTGGAAGGGGGCGGCATCATCCTTGCCGTAGCGGAGGTCGAGGGCAGGGTGGTCGGCACGGCGCAGATCGGCCTTGCGTCCAAGCCCAATCAGCCCCATCGCGGCGACCTGATGAAACTCCTCGTCCATCGCTCGGCCCGTGGCCTCGGCCTGTCGCGCAGGTTGGCCGAGGCAGTCGAGACGGAAGCCGCCCACCGCGGCCGCACGCTGCTCGTCCTCGACACGGCGACAGGCAGCGATGCCGAGGCGATCTATCCTCGCCTCGGCTGGCACCGTGTCGGCGTCATTCCCGATTATGCCCTGTGGCCTGAAGGCGGGTTTTGCGACACGACCTTTTTCTACAAGCGGATCGGCTGACCGACCCGCCTGCTTGGCGTCGATTATGCAGTCTTGTGCTGATGCGGCTTGCGCTCGGTGATGAAATAGGTGAGCGCCACGGCGGAAAGTGCCACGCCGATTACCGAGGCCAGCATCCAGCCGCCTTCGGCAAATGCCCATGCACCGATGGCCGAGCCCAGCGCACCACCGACGAAGAAGGTGGCCATGAACAGGCCGTTGAGCCGCGAGCGCAGGTCCGCACCGAGCGAATAGATTGCCCGCTGGCTGATGACGAGCGTCATCGACACGCCGAAATCGAGCAGCACGGCGGCGGCACCGAGGAGGATAAGTGCAATCGTCGAGCCTTCCGGAGCGATATGGGTGATCAGGAAGGCGGCTCCCACGGCAGTGATGCCGAAGGCCGTGGCCGGGCGGCTGAGACCCCGGTCGGCAAGGCGGCCGGCAATCGGCGAGGCGACGGCGCCGGCAACGCCCACAAGAGCAAAGATCGCAATGCCGGCCTGGCTGAGATTGAAGGCGGGGCCAGCGAGAACCAGCGGCGTCACCGTCCAGAACAGGCTGAAAGCACCGAACTGGCAGAACTGGTAAAAAGCGCGGCGGCGCAGCACCGGCTGCGTGGCGTAAAGCGTGCCGAGCGAGACGAGCAGTCCGCCATAGGAAAGCTTGGTATGCGGCACGCGCTTCGGCAGCTGTGTCGCCATGATGAAGACGAGCGCCACCATCACGGCGGCCGACAGGTAGAAGATCACGTGCCAGGATGTGGCCCCGGCAACGAAGCTTGCAACCGGCCGCGCCATCATGATGCCGATCATCAGGCCGCTCATCACATTGCCGACCACCCGGCCGCGATGCTCCTCAGGCGCAAGCCCTGCGGCGAAGGGAACGATCATCTGCACTGCGGTCGAGGCAAGTCCGACAGCGAGCGAGGCGACGAGGAAGGGGATCGCGGCGGTCGAAAGCCCGGCGGCCAGCATGGCGACGGCGGCAGCCCCGATCATGGTGACGATCAGCCGGCGGTTTTCGATGAGATCGCCGAGCGGCACGATGAACAGCAGGCCGAGCCCGTAACCGATCTGGGTCAGCGTGACGATCAGGCCGGTCAGGTGCGGCGGCAAGCCGATCGCCTGCGCAATCGGGCCGGCAAGCGGCTGGGCATAATAGAGATTGGCGACGATCAGGCCGGCCGCGGCGGCCATGACGAAGGTAAGGCCCGCCGTCATGCGGGAATGGGTTATCGGCGCCTTGATCGCCGCGGAGGAACTGTCCATCTTGGGTGTCCTTGAAGAATGCAAAAATGGTCTCAGTCGAGAAGCTTCATCGCTACATCGACAACGGAAAACGTCTGTTCGCGGTTCGGGCTGGTCTTGCCCAGGACCCTGAGGCCCTGGACGATGCTCAACAGCAACCGCGCCGTTCCTCCCGCATCGATCGACCGGCTGACGGAGCCATCCTCCTGGCCCCGCCTGATCAATGCCTCGAATATATGTTCGAACCGATCCATCGAACGCCCGACCCTGACCGCTGCCTCGTCGTCGAAGATTGCAAGTTCCACGGCCGTGCCGACTGCCAGGCATCCGCGGCGGCCCGCTTCGCCATGGGCACCCTCGGCATAAAACGCCAGCATCCGATAGACGCCGTCGCGCCCATCCGATGCCTTGGCCAGTTCTTCATCCAGAAGTGCGTTGCGAACCTGTTTGTACCGGTCGAAGGACGCCAGGAAGATCGCATGCTTGTCCTTGAAAGCCTTGTACAAACTTCCGGCCGTCAATCCCATTGCATCCCTGAGGTCGGCAATCGAGGTGCCGTGATAGCCCTGTTCGCTGAACACCGTGATCGCCTTGTCGAGCGCATCGTTGATATCGAACTCGCGTGGGCGCCCGGCCGGGCGGGTCATGATGGCACCATCGGTATTCATGGCGGTTTGCCTAATAGGGAATGATTGTTTCCAAATAGGCGAAGGTCGCCCTTCGGTCAAGGGGCGATATGCCGGGCCTATGCAGAAATCTCGGAACGGTTTCGATTGTCAGGGGTTGGTCCACTGTCACCAACATCAAAGCTGGAGGACAGACATGAGCAAAAGTGACGTACAGGAAGCTGTAAAGCGCGCCAAGCGACAGGTGGAAAACACCAGTTCCGGCGGCCATCTCGGTGGCACCTATTACGGCCAGAACCCCGATGGCAAGACGTCGTCGACAAATGCCAATGTCGGCAACAACCGCACCAATAGCGGCAGCTGACATCCTGTGCTTGTGAGTTTTCGAGAGCCCCGCCGCGCGCGGGGCTCGTTTCGTATGTAACGACTACCGCGCCGATGGCGGCGCAGATCCAGCAAAAATCCGCGTTACCCTGTCGGCATCTCTCTCCCCTTCGCGTCGTTGGTGTATCATGGCGTATCTTGCGCGCCGGAGGAGGCCCACGGGAGGGTGGAATGGAGAGCAGCAACTATCGTTGGGTCATCGTGTTTGCCGGCGGGCTGATGGGCTGCGTGGCGGTCGGCATCATGTTTTCGCTTGCCGTGTTTCTCGAACCGATCGCCCGCCAGACCGGCTGGTCGCACGCAGCCATATCGATGGCGATGACGGTCAATTTCATCGTCATGGGACTGGGGAGCTTCATGTGGGGCTGGGCGAGCGATCGCTTCGGCACCCGCATCGTCGTTCTGATCGGCTCGCTCCTCGCCGGCCTGTCGCTCGTTCTGGCCAGCCGGGCGGAAAGTCTTTTGTCGTTCCAGATCGCCTATGGCTGTCTTGTCGGCCTCTCGGCCAGCGCCTTCACCGCGCCGATGATCTCGCTCACCATGCGCTGGTTCGACACGCAGAGAAGCCTTGCGGTCTCCTTGGTTTCGGCCGGCATGGGCATGGCGCCGATGACGATTTCGCCTCTGGCGCGCTGGCTGATCACCGAGACAGGCGACTGGCGCACCGCAATGCTGGCGATCGGCATGGGCGCCTGGATCATCCTTCTGCCGACCGTGCTTCTGGTGCGCAATCCGCCACCCATGCGGGAGACTGCCGGTGAAACCGCTTTTGCCGATGATGCCGCAACGCCGCTTTCAACCGTCTTCCGCTCGCCACAATTCCTCGTCCTTGCCTTCACCTTCTTTGCCTGCTGCACGGCGCATTCCGGGCCCATATTCCACATGGTCAGCTATGCCATGTCCTGCGGCGTGGCACCGATGGCGGCGGTATCGATCTACAGCGTCGAGGGGGCGGCAGGTCTTGGCGGGCGCATCCTCTATGGCGTTGCCGCCGACCGGCTGGGCGTCAAGCCGGTGCTGATCACCGGCCTCCTGATCCAGGCTCTGGTGATCGCCGCCTATACGCTGGCGAGCGATATTACCCATTTCTATCTGCTGGCGGTGATCTTCGGCGGCACCTATGGCGGGGTGATGCCTCTCTACGCGGTTCTGGCGCGCGACTATTTCGGCGCGAAAATATTGGGAAGCGTGCTCGGCGCAGCCTCCATGCTGTCGAGCATCGGCATGGCCTTCGGCCCGCTTGCCGGGGGCTGGGCCTTCGACGCCTTCAACAATTACAACTGGCTCTTCTTCGGTTCGGCGCTGGTGGGCCTTGCCGCGGTTCTGATCGCTCTTGCCTTTCCGCCGCTGCCGCAAGGTGAGGCGCGGAAGCTTCAGCCGGCATGACATGCCCATCAAAAAAGCCCGGCAATGCCGGGCTCTTGGATCAGTGATCCTTCGCTTTTCGCTGCGTGCGAGCGGCCGGCGCGGCGGTTTCCTCGGCCTCCCGCTGGAGGCGAAGAATGCGCAATCGCTCGGTCTTTTCCTCGCGCGAATGCACTTCCGCAGCAATGATGGCGCGAGCGGCTTCATCGGTCACGGCGGCCTTTTCCCGGGCGGAAAGCTTGGGCGGGTTAGAGAGTTCTTCCTTGATGGCAGTCATGATCTCTTCCTTCCTGAGGGCGGGGAACGATGGTGTTTGGGCCTCAGCGCGTGCGCGCGGCCTTTTTCGGCGCGGGCAAGAGCCCTTCGCGCTGCATCTTCTTGCGGGCGAGCTTGCGGATGCGCCGCACCGCCTCCGACTTTTCGCGGGCGCGCCGCTCAGACGGCTTTTCATAGGCGCTGCGCGCCTTCATCTCGCGAAACACGCCTTCGCGCTGCATTTTCTTCTTCAGGACCCTGAGGGCCTGGTCGACATTGTTGTCTCTGACGATAACCTGCAAATGACATCCTTTCAGATCTGAAAAGGCCTGATGGCATGAACGAAAAAAGGCCGGGCAAACCCGACCTTTCCGGGACCGGCCGCCTGCACTCGCTGCCGGTACATCCGCGGTCAGGAGAGGCGACTGGCATTCAACGGAACCGACGCCAACGGTAATGCGCTGACTGCGCAAACGGGCCGGACGCGTTGAAGTTTCGATGATGCTGATATGGGGTGCCGATCAGGAAAATCAATAAGATCACGGCAATTAATTCGCCCGCTATGCTTTTGCCGGCCACAAAGCGGCAAGCCCGGACATGCGCTCCGGGCTTGCATTTCAGGGCGTCCGGCGATCAGAGCGTGCCGTTGCGCTGCTGCATGATCATGAACGTGTCGTAGCTGTATTCAGCCACCTGCGTCCACAGATAGGCGTCCTTCTTGAACGCCTGCTGGTGGTCGTAGATCTTCTTGAAGGACGGGCTCTTTTCCGACAGGCCGGCATAAACATCCATGGCCGCCTTGAAGCAGGTTTCCATGATGTCCTTGCTGAACGGTTTCAGGATCGCGCCTTCGGCAACGAGCTTGCGCAAGGCCACCGCATTACGGGCATCGTAATTCGCCAGCATGCTCGTATTGGCCGAGGCGCAGGCGGCCTTCAGGATCGCCTGGTAGTGCTTCGGCAGGCCGTTGAACTTTTCCAGGTTGAAGAAGGCATGCATGGCCGGGCCACCCTCCCACCATGCCGGATAGTAGTAGTACTTGGCCACCTTGACGAAGCCGAGCTTCTCGTCGTCATAGGGGCCGACGAATTCGGTGGCGTCGATCGTGCCTTTTTCGAGCGCGGCATAAACGTCGCCGCCGGCAATCTGCTGCGGCGTCACGCCGACCTTCGACATCACCTGGCCGGCAAGACCGGCAATCCGCATCTTCAGGCCCTTCAGATCGTCGATCGTGACGATCTCCTTGCGGAACCAGCCACCCATCTGCGTGCCGCTATTGCCGGCCGGCAGCGCATAGAGGCCGCGCGGCGCAAGGAATTCGTTGATCAGCGCGTTGCCGCCGTTCTGGAACCAGGCATTGGTCATGCGCGCATTGAGGCCGAACGGGATCGCCGTGCCGAGCGCAAACGCCGGATCCTGCCCGATATAGTAGTAGGAGCAGGTATGCGCCATCTCGACCGTGCCGTCGGCCACCGCATCGGCGGCCTGCAGGCCGGGCACGAGTTCGCCGGCAGCGAAGGTCTGGATGGTAAAATTGCCATCCGTCGCCTCGTTGACGATCTGCGCGATCTCATTGCCGGCGCCGAAAATGATATCGAGGCTCTTCGGGAAGGAGGATGTCATCCGCCAGTTGATCTTCGGATTGTCCTGCGCGAGGGCCGGGGTGGCCAAGGGGATGGCCAGGGGAGCGGTAACCGCTGCCGATGCCGCAACGCCGATCCCGGTCGTCGTCGCCTTCCTGAAGAACTGCCTGCGATCCATGAAAATTCTCCTCCCCTTCGATCTGCCCTCTGCAATCGTGGGGCATTTGATAATCCTATTGATTTGGCGAGAACAAGTCGAAACCCCAGACTTCGTCGCGATTTTTCCGGTTTTCGCCAACTCCGCCTATGCGTCTGAACGCATATGGCCGCGGCGCGCTCATGGCACTTGCATTCGCCGGCGAAAATCCACAATTTAGAATTATTCTAAATTGGAGTTTGCAATGCTGCGCCGCCTCATGCCGTCCTCCCGCCGGTCCTTTTCATCCCTGTCCGAAGAGGAAATTCTAGCACTCGCAATCGGCTCGGAAGAGGAAGATGCGCGTATCTACCTGGGCTATGCGGATGGCTTGAGGGCTGAATATCCGGCTTCCGCAAAAGTCTTCGAGGAGATGGCCGAGGTCGAGCAGACCCACAGGAACATGCTGATCGAAATGTTCCGCTCGCGCTTCGGCGAGCGCATTCCGCTGATCCGCCGCGAACATGTCCAGGGATTCTATGCCCGCAAGCCCGACTGGCTGCGCAAGAACCTGTCGCTCGATGCCGTGCGGGCCGAAGCCGAAGGCATGGAGCAGCAGGCGGCCCGCTTTTATCGCGAGGCGATGAAGAACGTCTCCGATGCCTCGACACGCAAGCTGCTGGGTGATCTGGCGCTCGCCGAGGAAGGGCATGAGGATATCGCCCGCATGCTGGCCGAGCGGAACGTGCCGCCGGAGGCGCTGAGCGAGGAGGATGAGACCGCCCGCCGCCGGTTCATCCTCACCTATGTCCAGCCCGGTCTCGCCGGCCTGATGGATGGCTCGGTGTCCACGCTGGCACCAATCTTTGCTGCCGCCTTCGCCACGCAGGACACCTGGTCGACATTCCTGATCGGCCTTTCCGCCTCGGTCGGCGCCGGCATTTCCATGGGCTTTACCGAAGCCGCCCATGACGACGGCAAGATTTCCGGCCGCGGCTCGCCGATCAGGCGCGGCCTTGCCTCGGGCATCATGACGGCGCTCGGCGGTCTCGGCCACGCGCTGCCCTACCTGATCCCGCATTTCTGGACCGCCACGATCGTCGCCGCCGTCGTCGTCTTCTTCGAGCTCTGGGCGATCGCCTTCATCCAGAACCGTTACATGGAAACGCCGTTCCTGCGCGCCGTCTTCCAGGTCGTGTTCGGCGGTTCGCTGGTCCTTGCTGCCGGCATCTTCATCGGCAATGCAGGCTGAGCTGGATCAGGCGGCCTCTCTGGCATCGGTGCCGAGCGGTGCCGTCAGCGTGAACACGGCGCCGTTGTCGTTGTGGATCTCCGATTGCCCGCCGAGCTGGCGCACGAAGCTTGAGATGAGCTTCGTGCCCATGCCCGTGGTCCGGGCGTCTTCGGCAAGCCCCGGACCGTCGTCACGGATCGTCAGCTTCAATGTCTCGCCCTCGGCAACGAGGCGGACGGTGAGCCTGCCCTGGTCGCGACCGGCAAAGGCATATTTGAAGGCGTTCGATACCACCTCGTTGATGATCATGCCGAGCGGCAGGGCCTGGTCGCGGTCGAGCGCGATCGGCTGCAGGTCGAGATCGAGCGTCACCGGCATGTCGTAGCCGGATGCGATGTCGGAGATCAGCCGGCTGGCATAGGGTGCCACCTCGATCTCCTCGAACTGGTCCGTATTGTAGATCTGCTCGTGCACGGCGATCATCGCGCCGATGCGCCTTGCCATGTCGTCGCGCGCTTCCTGCGGCAGGCGCTGCAGCCTCACCAGCGCCAGAACCGCCTGCAGATTGTTCTTTACCCGGTGATGGATCTCCCGCAGCAGAAAGCGGTTGCGCTCGACGGCCTGTTCCAGTTCGTCATTGCGCAGTGCCGTGCGGTAGAGCAGTGCATAGATCCAGAAGGATGCGCCGACGAGGATCGCCATCAGCGGCACGATCAACAGGGCATCGGCAAACAGATTTTTCCAGAACTGGTCGAGAACCTCCTGGCGCTCGATCGCCGCAAGCGCAAACAGCGGCCAGCCCTGCACCTTCCAGAAGGCCACGATGCGCGAAAGCCCGTCGATCTGTGAGACGGGATTGTGGTAGAAACCGGTCTCGCTCTTGCGGGTCAGCGGATACCATTCCGTCTTGCTGAGATCGACCGGCTTCAGTGCTGGCGGGCGCCGCGCCATCAGCCAGCCGTCGTCGCGCACGACGGATATCGTCGAGTTGGGCCCGAGATTCATCGAGGCCCAGAAGCGATCCAGATTGTCGTTCGGGATGGTGATCGTCGCCACCCCGTTGAACTCGTCCCGCCCGCCGATCCGTCTCGCGATGATGAAGCCAGGTCTGCCGGCGCGCTCATTGTCGAGAAGCCGGCTGAACGTCAGTTCCTCGCCGTCCTTCAACCGCTTGAAATAGGCGCGGTTGGCGTGGTTCGGCAACGTATCGTCTATGGCGCTGGAGTAACGTGTCTGGCCGTCCTGGTCGAGAATGGCATATTGGAAACCCGCCGGCAGTTCGCCGACGGCCCGCTCCATGTCGACGATCAGTTCGGCGGAACTGTCGATCGGCCGTCCGTCGATGGCAGCCTCGATCCGGCGTAGCGCCAGATCGCTTGCCTCCATCATCCATTCCATATGGGCGGCAACCACATGGGCGGACGAAACCGCGCGGGCTTCGCCCTCCTTCAGGGCATTGTTGTAGTTTTCATAGACTGTCAGGGCGCCGACGCTGAGCACGGCAGCAATCAGCACACCGGCAAGCCAAAGCGGCAGGGTTGGCCGGGCGGACCCATGCGGGCGTATCAAGCCTGTCAACCGATTGTCACGCACCGCTGGTCTCCATGGCGGAAAGGTATCGTATGTCCGGGCGGCGATCCG
The DNA here is from genome assembly GCF_003597675.1 of Neorhizobium sp. NCHU2750. Classification (NCBI taxonomy): domain Bacteria; kingdom Pseudomonadati; phylum Pseudomonadota; class Alphaproteobacteria; order Hyphomicrobiales; family Rhizobiaceae; genus Neorhizobium; species Neorhizobium sp. NCHU2750. The sequence goes on from NZ_CP030827.1 coordinate 4,232,251, forward strand.
GGCACCTTTCCGAGTCACGAAAACTAGAGACAACAACCCGCCACTGCAAGCAGAGCGGGTTATATGCTTAATAGCTTATTTTTAAAGCTTGGTGTCCGCGGCCGGTCAGCGCAATGCGCCGACGAGCAGATCCCGGCCGTTTTCGATGGTGACCCAGCGCCCCGTGTTGAACGTCGCCTGACGCTTGAGGTAGGTATAGGGGGTCTTGTACCAGACGAGCACGTCGTTATCGAGATTGTCGAGGATGAAGTCGCCATCGGTGGTGCGCAGCGTCAGGACCGCATGGCCTTCGCCATCCGGCTTGCGCACGACGGTGATCAAAAGGTCGGAAAGCGGGAAGCCGGCCTGGGCCAGTTCCTTGCGCTTCTCCAAGGCATAGTCTTCGCAATCGGCATAGACGGTCGGGTAGGCCCAATATTCCTCGACGCCATAGGTCTCAAGATCGGTCTGCGGGATGTAGCGCACGTTGACGGCGTGATTGATGTCGCGCACCGTGTTCCAGGCGGCATCGTCCATCCGGGCGGCCGGCGCGGAGCGGCTCTTGATATCGCATTCGTCGGGAAGCCGCTGGCAGAATTCGTAATGGCCGATGGGCTGCGAGGTCACCGCACCGGTGACCATCGCGGCAGAAGGCTGCTGCGGAGCCGGTATTGCGGCGCTAACCGGTGCAAGCACACCAATGAGGATCGCAGCTACACGCCACGTCTTCAGGGCTATTCTCATCGACCCGTCCCTTAAATTCCTAACAAAAAGTTAAGAGGGGATCGGGCCCAGAGTCAATTGTTCAGCTTTTGTTAAGGTGAGGCTCTTTACGAATATGGTTAAAACTGCTGCATTTCTGTCTCAGGCGGCAGTTCAATCCCGTACAATCATGCTTCTGACGGCCGCTTCCATCTTCTCCAGATCCTGCGGGCGCGACAGTCTGTGGTCGCCATCCCTGATCAGGGTCAGCACGACATCGTCGGCCGGCAGGAATTCCATCAGCTTGAGCGCATGGGCATAAGGCACGTCCGGATCGGCCATGCCCTGCAGGATATGCACCGGGCAGCCCGTCTGGATGATGCCGGTCAGCACCCGGTTGCGCCTTCCGTCTTCCATCAGCGCGCGCGTATAGATGTTCGGCTCGGGGCTGTATTCGGAAAGCTCTTCGAAATAGCCTTTCTCCTCGAGCGACAGGCGTTCCTTGTCGCTCAGCGCCGGTTCGACCAGCTCGCTGGTGAAATCCGGTGCTGGCGCAATCAGCACCATGCCGGCAACTTTCGGGCCCGACTGACGCTTGTTGAGCTCCTGGACGAGCCGCAGCGCGATCCAGCCACCCATCGAAGAGCCGACGAGGATGACGCTTTTCGGGTCTGCCGCCTCGATGACGGCGAGCGCCTCTTCCAGCCAGCGGGAAATCGAGCCATCGCGGAATTCGCCTCCGGAGGCGCCATGGCCGGAATAGTCGAAACGGATGCAACTCGTGCCGGTCGCTTCTGCCAGCGCGTCGAGTGCGACCGCCTTGGTGCCGGTCATGTCGGAGCGGTAACCGCCGAGCCACACCAGCGCCGGTGCCGTGCTGGCAGCCGTTGCCGGGCGCTCGATGACCGCGATCTTGCGGATGTCGGTACCCGTACCTACAGTAATGGCAGCGGTCTTGGCGATGGTTACTTCGGTCATTAGCTCACTCCTGGAAACGGCAGGAGCTATAAAGCAGATTTTAACCGGTTGTCAGGAGGTGATTTTTTCGCGCCGCCATGCTATTGACTTCCACCCGGTAATCGCGACATTCCGCTCGGCTCTTGGCCGCGCGCGATTTTCGTCGTTGCCTGCGCCCGAAACGTTCTAGGAGAATACGACCATTCGCAGACCATTCAAAGCCGATGCCCCCGTCAAGGAGGGCCCGCGCTCCAACCGGGAAATTCGCGTTCCCAAGGTCCAGCTTATCGATGCCGAAGGCCAGAATCTCGGTGCAGTACCGACTGATCAGGCCCTTCGCATGGCCGAAGAGGCGGGACTCGATCTTGTAGAAATCTCGCCGAACAACGATCCGCCGGTGTGCAAGATCCTCGATCTCGGCAAGCTGAAATACGCGAACCAGAAAAAGGCGGCCGAAGCTCGCAAGAAGCAGAAGATCGTTGAAGTCAAAGAAATCAAGATGCGCCCGAACATCGACACGCACGATTACGACGTGAAGATGAAGGCGATGAACCGCTTCTTCGAAGAAGGCGACAAGGTGAAGGTGACGCTGAAGTTCCGCGGCCGCGAAATGGCCCACCAGGAACTCGGCATGAAGCTTCTGTTGCAGGTCAAGGAAGACACGCTGGAGATCGCCAAGGTCGAAGCCGAGCCCAAGCTCGAAGGCCGTCAGATGATGATGGTTCTGGCGCCGAAGTAAGCTTTGCCTCTGCACTTCGATGAGGAGATCGAAGGGCGGTTGGCCGGTCTCAAAGCCCGGCTTTCGAGGAGGATTTCCCCCATTGCGCTTTTGACCGACTGCGGTTATAAGCGCGCGTCCGAACGGTCCGGCAGGGCATGCCGTGGCCGTTCTAAATGCTTGAAGCTGACCTCGTCAGTCGGCTTCGATACAAAAACGGAGTAGCAAAATGCCCAAGATGAAGACGAAGTCGGCTGCCAAGAAGCGGTTCAAGGTAACCGCCACCGGTAAGGTCGTTGCAGCTGCTGCTGGCAAGCGCCACGGCATGATCAAGCGTTCCAACAAGTTCATCCGCGATGCACGCGGCACGATGATCCTCGCTGAGCCGGATGGCAAGAAGGTCATCAAGAACTACCTGCCCAACGGTCTCTGAGACTTTACGGCTTTTTGGATCAGTTAAGGAGATCATGACATGGCACGCGTAAAACGTGGCGTAACATCCCGCGCCAAGCACACCAAGACCCTCAAGGCAGCCAAGGGCTTCTACGGCCGCCGCAAGAATACCATCCGCGCCGCAAAGGCTGCAGTTGACCGTTCGCGTCAGTTTGCAACCCGCGACCGTCGCGTCAAGAAGCGCAACTTCCGCGCTCTGTGGATCCAGCGTATCAACGCTGCCGTCCGCGACGCAGGCCTGACCTACGGCCGTTTCATCGACGGTCTCAACAAGGCTGGCATCGAAGTCGACCGCAAGGTTCTGTCCGACATGGCAATCCATGAGCCGGCAGCATTCGGCGCTCTCGTCGAAGCTTCCAAGAAGGCTCTTGCCTATCTGAAGAACACCGGCACTGCCAACGAGTTTGAAAGCGCGGTCAAGTAAACCGGCGCAAGCGAACCGTTTCGCATTTTTGAAGAACCCGCGCCGGCCAAGGGTCTGCGCGGGTTTTTCTGTTTCGACTTTTGCGCTGATGCGGACCGGCATATCGCGCAAATGTGTGCAGCCACTTATACAACTGGCATGCAATAAGGGGCCGCGCCTGAAACGCGAATCCAAAGGGTCGCAACACGCTTCGGGCGATCCCTTTATAATCCCGGTGGCAGGAGATGCCGTCATTGCCTGATAATATCGTTGATTTGAAAAACCGGCCCAAATTGCCCGCGGCCGATATCGAAACGCTTCTTACGGCCCTTGTTGCGGACGACAACCGGGTGCAGTCGGTGTCGCTGACCTGCGGCACGGTGTGGATCAAGCGCCACGGAGATAAGGGCCGCAACGCCATCGTGGCCGTCCAGCGCGCTATCGCCCGCCTCCTGCGCCTGCCTTTCATGCGTCCGTCGCCGACGGTCAATGGCGAGGGCATGGTGGCACGCGACCTTCGCCGCATGGACAAATTTGCCCGTGCCGATATCCCCACCGCCGCAATCGTCTACTCGTCCGGCAGCGCCATCGTGCTGAGCGACATTACCCCAACGGTCGATCAGCAGCTGCGGACGCTGCGAAAGTCCGATCATGCCGCCTATGACGATCTTCTCGTCTTCTGCTGCGCCGAACTGGGTCGCCTTCATGCGGCCGACCTTTGCCATGGCCGTCCCGTCCCGCGCGATATGTTCGTCAAGGATGGCCGCCTCGGCTATATCGATTTCGAGGAGGAGCCCGAGGCGATCATGCCCTTGCCGATGGCGCAGGCGCGTGATCTCTGGCTGTTCTTCCTGCAGGTGAGTGATAGGGCATTCGACCGTAAGGCGACGCAGGATCGGGCCTATCAGGCCTGGGCGAATACCGCACCTCAGGCTGCAATTGCCGAACTCGGCAAGCTGGGGCGCTCGATGGAGCGCTTTTTATGGTTTGCACGGTTGATTGGCCGATTTCACATGGGTAGAGATTTGCGGCAATTCATCCTGGCCACAACCTATCTGACAACAGTATTCAACGGCTGACGGGCCGCAAAGCAGGAAAAGATGACCGAACTCGAAACATTGAAGAGCGCGCTCCTGGCCGAGATTGCCGAAGCCGGCGACGAAGCGACGATCGAGGCTGTGCGCGTCTCGGCTCTGGGCAAGAAGGGGTCCGTCTCCGAACTCCTGAAGACGCTCGGCTCCATGACGCCGGAAGAGCGCCAGACCCGCGGCGCCGCGATCAACGCGCTGAAGAACGAGATCACCGATGCCATCACGGCGCGCAAGACCGTGCTGAAGGATGCCGCGATCGATGCGCGCCTCAAGGCCGAGACACTCGACGTGTCGCTGCCGGTCCGCTCTTCGCCGGCCGAACGTGGCCGTATCCATCCGATCAGCCAGATCGTCGACGAGATCACCGCCGTCTTCGCCGACATGGGTTTCTCCATCGCCGAAGGCCCGGATGTCGAGACCGACTATTATAACTTCACCGCGCTGAATTTTCCCGAAGGTCACCCGGCGCGCGAGATGCACGACACCTTCTTCTTCCAGCCGGATGAAAAGGGCGAGCGCAAGGTGCTGCGCACTCACACCTCGCCGGTCCAGGTCCGCACCATGGAAGCACAGGATCCGCCGATCCGCATCGTCATTCCCGGCAAGACCTACCGCCAGGATTCGGACGCCACCCACTCGCCGATGTTCCATCAGGTCGAAGGCCTCGTCATCGACCGGAAGTCGAATGTCGGCAACATGCGCTGGGTTCTGGAAGAGTTCTGCAAGGCCTTCTTCGAAGTGCCGTCGGTGACGATGCGCTTCCGCCCGTCCTTCTTCCCCTTCACCGAACCGTCCTTCGAGGTCGATATCCAGTGCGACCGCTCCGGCCCGATCGTCAAGTTCGGCGAGGGCACCGACTGGATGGAAATTTTGGGCTGCGGCATGGTCCATCCGAACGTGCTGCGCTCCGGCGGGCTCGATCCGGACGAATACCAGGGCTTTGCCTGGGGCATGGGCCTCGACCGCATCGCCATGCTGAAATACGGCATGCCCGACCTGCGCGACTTCTTCAACGCCGATGTCCGCTGGATGAACCATTACGGCTTCCGCCCGCTCGACATGCCGACATTGTTCGGTGGTCTGAGCCAGTAAGGAAGGGATAAAACAATGAAATTCACGCTTTCCTGGCTCAAGGATCATCTTGAGACCGACGCCACGCTGGACCAGATCTGCGAGCGCCTCACCGCAATCGGCCTCGAAGTCGATGACGTCGATGACAAGGCTGTCTACAAGCCCTTCGTCATTGCCAAAGTCCTGTCCGCCGAACAGCATCCGGAAGCCGACCGCCTCAAGGTCCTGTCCGTCGATGCCGGCCCCGGCGTCAATGGCGGCAAGCCGCTGCAGATCGTCTGCGGCGCGCCGAATGCCCGCGCCGGTCTGGTCGGCGCATTGGCACGTCCGGGCGACTATGTTCCCGGCATCGACGTGACGCTCGGCGTCGGCAAGATCCGTGGCGTCGAAAGCCATGGCATGATGTGCTCCGAAAAGGAGCTCAACATGTCCGACGATCATAACGGCATCATCGACCTGCCGGTGGATGCGCCCATCGGCACCTCCTTTGCCGCCTATGCCGGCATCGACGATCCGGTCATCGACATCAACCTGACGCCGAACCGCCCGGATTGCACCTCGATCTACGGCATCGCCCGCGATCTCGCCGCCTCCGGTCTCGGCACGCTGAAGGTCCCGGCCAAGCCGGAGCTGAAGCTCGACGGCGACACCACTGTCGGCCTAACGATCGATCTCGACGATGAAAAGCTCTGCCCCGGCTTCGGCCTGCGCCTCGTGCGCGGCGTCAGGAACGGCCCGAGCCCGGCCTGGATGCAGACCCGCCTCAAGGCGATCGGCCTTCGCCCGATCAACGCGCTGGTCGACATCACCAACTACATGACCTTCGACCAGGGCCGCCCGATGCACGTCTTCGACGCTGCCAAGGTGAAGGGCAGCCTCACCGTCCGCCGCGCCAACGAAGGCGAGACGGTTCTGGCGCTCGATACCCGCGAATACAAGCTCGGCCCGAACAATGTCGTCATCGCCGATGACAACGGCGTCGAATCGATCGGCGGCATCATGGGCGGCGAACATTCCGGCTGCGATGAAAATACCGTCGACGTGCTGATCGAGAGCGCACTCTGGGACCCGATCAACATCGCCAAGTCCGGCCGCGTGCTCGGCATCATCACCGATGCGCGCTACCGCTTCGAACGCGGCGTCGATCCCGAGTACATGATCCCCGGCCTCGACCGCACGACGCAGCTCGTCCTCGAGCTTTGCGGCGGCACGCCGGCCAAGGAAAAGATCGTCGGTTACAAGGGCTATGACGCGAAAACCGTCGATTTCCCCTTCTCGGAAGTCAAGCGCCTGACCGGCCTCGACGTCTCGACCGAGGAAAGCCGGCAAATCCTCACCCGCCTCGGCTTTGTCGTCGAAGGTTCTGGTGAACGTGTTTCCGTCAAGGTTCCGTCCTGGCGCCCGGATGTCGATGGCAAGGCCGATCTGGTCGAAGAGGTCATGCGCATCCACGGCGTCGACAACATCAAGCCGGAGCCACTGGAAAATCTCGGCACGGTGAATGGCCGCATCCTGACCACGCTGCAGGTCCGCACCCGCACCGCCAAGCGCGCGCTCGCCTCGCGCGGCATGCTGGAGGCGGTCACCTGGTCGTTTATCTCCGAAGAGCAGGCAAAGCTGTTCGGCGGCGGCTCGTCGGCGCTGAAGCTCGCCAACCCGATTGCCGCCGATATGTCCGACATGCGCCCCTCGCTTCTGCCGGGCCTTTTGACGGCTGCCCAGCGCAATGCCGACAAGGGTTTTGGCGATGTGGCCATCTTCGAAGTATCGGGCACCTACGAGACTGATACGCCGGAAGGCCAGCGTCGCGTCGCAGGCGGTATCCGCCGCGGCACCGCCTCGATCAACGGCGCAGGCCGCATGTGGTCGAATGCCCAGAAGGGCGGCGGCAAGCCGGTCGACGTGTTCGATGCCAAGGCCGATGCGCTGGCGGTGATCGAAGCCTGCGGCCTGCCCATGGCCAATGTCCAGATCGAGCAGGGCGGTCCTTCGTGGTATCATCCGGGCCGCTCCGGCACGATCAAGATGGGCCCGAAGGTCGTGCTCGGCTACTTCGGCGAATTCCATCCGAAGACGCTCTCGGCGCTTGACGTATCGGGTGCGCTCGCCGGTTTCGAAGTCTATCTCGACGCCATGCCCGAGCCGAAGAAGAAGGCGACCCGCACCAAGCCGGGCCTCGAGCTTTCGCCCTTCCAGGCGGTCAAGCGCGACTTCGCCTTCGTCGTCGGCTCAGAGATAGAGGCAGGAACGATCGTCAAGGCGGCCACCAGTGCCGACCGCAAGCTGATCACTGGCGTCAATGTCTTCGACGTCTTCGAAGGCGCCTCGCTTGGTGAGGGCAGGAAGTCGATCGCCATCGAGGTTCTCATCCAGCCGGTCGACAAGACTATGACCGACGAGGATTTCGAGGCCCTGACGGCCAAGATCGTCGCCAATGTCGAAAAGACGACGGGCGGTGTTCTGCGCGCCTGATTTCGGGTGGTGCAAACTTCCTCTGCAAATTAGCCTGCTCCTTCGGGGGGCAGGCTTTTTACTTTGGAGACAGGATGCGCAAGCCGAATTCGATGAAGGGCCTCGAAGACCTCGGCCGTAAGCGGCTGTCGAGGAACTTTTTCTTCCGCGATTTTCTGCATTCCGAAATCGCCGATTTCTATCGCATTCCGAATATCCCCGACGATCCGGATCTCGCCATCGCGGCAGGACGCCATCTCTGCGAGGAATTGCTGGAACCGTTGCAGGCCACGTTCGGCCGGCTGCATATCCGGTCCGCCTATCGCTCGGCAGAGGTCAACGAATACGGCAACCGCAACGGGCTCAACTGCGCCTCGAACGCGTCGAGCGCCGCCGGGCATATCTGGGACATGCGCGATGCCGAGGGCCGCATCGGCGCCACGGCCTGTATCGTCATTCCATGGGCATGGGACAATCATCAGCAGGAGGGTGACTGGCGAAGGATCGCCTGGTGGATCCACGATCATTTGCCCTATTCGCATATGGAGTTTTTCCCCAAACTCTGGGCCTTCAACATCCAGTGGCACGAACGACCGAAGCGCGTCATTTCAAGCTATGCCAAGCCGCGCGGCGTGCTGACGAAGCCGGGCATGGCCAACCACGACAGCAATCACGCGGAGTGCTACGCCGGCTTTCCCACGCTCGCGACCTGATCGCCGGTGAGACGGTATGCTCTGCGGTCACGAATGAAGGTAGTAGACCTTGGAGACGATCAGCCAGCGGCCATCGACTTTCAAGAGCGACAGATAATCCGAAAACCGCATGCCGGCGAACTCGTCGACCACCTTGACCGTCGCCGCGTCGCCCGTCACGTCGATCGCCTCGATCTGGATCAGCGTCTTTGATCCATTGTCCGTCGCCCCCTCGGATGAGACGGCATCGATGAACTCGTTGAGCGACAGCCACTCGACCTCGCCCCGGTAGTTGCCGATGATCGAGGCCTTCGGGTGAAAGGCTTTTCTGAGCGCACCCGCATGGGCAAGCGCCATGCCGTCGACATAGAGATGGACGACCGCTTCGACTGATTGTTCTTCCGACATCGCTGAATTCCTCCCACCTCCGACTATAGCAAAGCCGGAGACGGGAGCAACGTTGCGTTGTATCTGTGACATCGGCCCGAAAACCGACGCTACTTTCGGAAAGCGCGATGCGCGGCGATCTAGCTCAGCGCTTCGGCGTCCATGTCGCGGTGGCGCCATAGCGTGCACCGGCGATCTTGTCCGGCGACAGCATGTCGTCGAGCTTTGCGATTTCCTCGCTGGTGAGCTCCACATCGGTTGCCGCAACATTCTGTTCGAGGTTGGGGATTTTGCGCGCACCGGGGATCGGCACGATGAAATCGCCCTTGGCCAGAACCCAGGCGAGCGCCAGCTGCGCCGCACTTGCGCCCTTTGCCGCCGCCATCTCCTCGATGAGTTTTACCAAAGCCATATTGGCAGCCATATTGGCCTCTTCGAAACGCGGCATGTTCCGGCGCATGTCATGGGCGGCCATTTCCGACGTACTCGTCAACTTGCCGGTCAGGAACCCGCGACCGAGCGGGCTGAACGGCACGAAGCCGATGTCAAGCTCGCGGCAGGTATCGAGAATGTCGCCTTCCGGATCGCGGGTCCACAGCGAATATTCGCTCTGCAAGGCTGTGATCGGGTGAACCTTGTGGGCGCGGCGGATGAGATCGGAGCTTGCTTCCGAAAGGCCGAGCGTCCTCACCTTGCCTTCCTTCACCAGCTCGCTCATGGCGCCCACCGTATCTTCGATCGGCACGTTCGGATCGGGACGGTGCTGGTAGAACAGGTCGATCACCTCGATGCCGAGCCGCTTCAGCGATGCTTCCGCCACTTCGCGCACATGTTCCGGCCGGCTGTCGAGCCCGACCATCGCCGAACCGTCGGTCTTCGACGTGTCGATCTTGAAGCCGAACTTGGTGGCGATCGTCACGCGGTCGCGATAGGGCTTCAGCGCCTTGCCCACCAGTTCCTCGTTGACGAACGGGCCATAGACTTCGGCCGTATCGAAGAAGGTGACGCCGAGATCGACGGCGCGGTGAAGTGTCCTGATCGAGCTTGCCTCGTCCTGACCGCCATAGGCATGGCTCATGCCCATGCATCCGAGGCCGATGGCGGAAACTTCGAGGTCTTTTCCGAGTGTGCGGGTTTTCATGTTTGAGATCCTTCCGGAAAACATTGGGCCGGATCAGAGCCGGCGACATGACATAGATAGGACAGTTTCGGGCCGAGGATAATCGCTGCAATCGAGCGCGGCTTGTTCTAAAAGATAGAACAATGAAGAGAACCCAGCTTTCCCAACTCGCCGTCTTCGCCGCCGTCGCCGAGGCGCGCAGCTTTCGCGCCGCCGCCCGTGAACTGGGCATTGCGCCTTCAGCGGTCAGCCATTCCGTATCGTCGCTGGAGGCAAGCCTTGGCCTCAGGCTCCTTGCCCGCACGACGCGCAGCGTCGCGCCGACCGAAGAGGGCAGGCGGCTGCTCGACACCCTGGCGCCGGCGCTCGGCGATATAGGTGCAACGCTCGATGGTCTCGCCGAGCGGGGTGACCGCCCTGCCGGCCCGCTGCGCATCACCATGACGCGGCTTGCCGCCGAAGACCTGATCGTTCCCCGCAGCGCGGAATTCCTTAACCTCTATCCTGAAATCGAGCTCGACCTGACGACCGATGACCGGTTCGAGGATGTGGTCGCCGGCGGCTATGATGCGGGCTTGCGGCTCGGTGAACATCTGGAGCAGGACATGGTGGCGGTGAGGGCTGGTCCGCGCATCACCGGGGCGATCGTCGCATCTGCCGGCTATTTCGAGACACATCCGACCCCACGCCATCCGGGTGACCTTCTGGCGCATCGCTGCATCCGTCGCCGTTTCGGCAGCGGCGCCATTTATCGCTGGGAACTGGAAAAGGACGGCAAGCCGATTGTCGTCGATGTGCGCGGCCCGCTGATCCTCACCGACCAGACATTGATCCGCCGTGCCGCGCTCGATGGCGCAGGGCTCGCCTATATATTCAACCAGCGTGTCGCCGAGGATATATCGGAAGGACGGCTTATCCGCGTGCTGGAAGACTGGTGTCAGCCCTTCGACGGCTTCTACATCTATTACCCCTCGCGCCGGCAGATGCGCCCGGCGCTGAGGGCCTTCGTGGATTTCTTCCGCCATAGCGACTGATCGCCCGGCGCAGCTTCTTATGCGCAGATCAGGCGCTGGCCGCGTTGAGCAGCTTCATCTGGTCGGCGGAGAGCTTGAGCCTGCCCGCTGCAATCAGCGTGTCGAGCTGGCGGTCGTTGGTGGCGCTGGCGATCGGGGCCGTAACGCCCGGGCGCTGGGCAATCCAGGCAAGCGCGACGGAAGCCGGGTGTGAATGCGTCTCGGCCGCAACTTCATCGAGCGCGGCGAGAATGCGCATGCCCCGCTCGTCGAAATATTTCGCCACCATGCCGCCCCGGCTGGTTCCCTCGCTATCCGCCTTGCTCTTGTACTTGCCGGTCAGGAAGCCGGAGGCGAGGCTGAAATAGGTGATGACGCCGATATCCTGCGCGTTGCAAAGATCCGCCAGAGCGCCGTCCAGACCGGCACGATTGTAGAGATTATACTCCGGCTCCAGCACGTCATAGCGCGGCAACCCGGCCTTCTCCGCTGCCTCCAGCGAGGCCGCAAGCTGGCTGGCATCGAAGTTGGAGCAGCCGATCGCGCGGATCTTGCCCTGTTCCTTCAGCGTCGCGAAGGCGGAAAGCGTTTCTTCATGGGGTGTCTGCGGGTCGGGCCAGTGCGACAGGTAAAGATCGATATAATCGCTCTGCAGCCGCTTCAGCGATCCTTCGACCGCTTCGATGACATGGGCTCTGGAAAGCCCTTTCTCCATGGCGGCACCCTTCGGGGTGGAGCCAACCTTGGTGATGACCACCACCTCGTCACGCGGACGGCCGGACTGTTTCAGCCATTTGCCGATAATGATCTCCGATTCGCCGCCGCCATTTCCCGGCGCCCAGCCGGAATAGCAGTCTGCGGTATCGATCGTGTCGAACCCGGCGTCGAAGAACTTGTCGAGCAGACCGAAGGAGGTTTTCTCGTCTGCCGTCCAGCCAAATACGTTGCCGCCGAAAACGACGGGCGAAATGGAAAGGCCGGTCCGGCCGAGTACGCGCAGGTCCATGATATGCTCCAGATATCCATTGCGGGAAGGAACCGGCGAATGCCGGTTCCTCCTGATTTATGACCATCGATGCGGCGATCAAACGGCGTCCACGGTCACGAAGTCGTTAGCTCCTTCGGGTTCAGACAGCCTCGTTGAGCAGCTTCATCTGCGCGTCGGTGAGCTGCAGCTTGCCGGCATCGAAGATCGAGGTGAGCTGCCTGAGGCTGGTGGCGCTGGCAATCGGTGCGGTGATGCCCGGACGGCTGCCGACCCAGGCGATGGCGATGGATGCCAGGCTCGCCCCCGTCTCGCTGGCAACCTGATCGAGCGCCGCCAGCACCTTCATGCCCTTGTCGTTGATGTAGTCGGGGATGCGATAACCGCGGGCGCTGCCCGTCGCGTCCTCCGGCTTGCGATACTTGCCGGTGAGGAAGCCTGCCGCCAGCGCATAATAGCTGATCACGCCGATATCCTGCGACATGCAGAGCTCCGCCAAAGCACCCTCGAACTTGTCGCGGGTATAGAGATTATATTCCGGCTGCAGCACGTCGTAACGCGGCAGGCCGTTCTTCTCGGCCGCATCGAGCGAGGCCTTGAGCTGTTCAGCGCTGAAATTCGAGCAGCCGATGGCGCGGATCTTGCCTTGTTCCTTCAGCTTGGCAAACGCGCCGAGCGTTTCTTCATGCGGTGTCTCGTCATCGGGAAAATGCGACAGGTAGAGATCGATGTAATCGGTCTTCAGCCGCTTCAGAGAGGCTTCCGCCGCTTCCATCACCCAGCGTGCCTTCAGCTTGTCCTCGCTCATTGAAGGATGGCCGACCTTGGTAACGATGATCGCCTTGTCGCGTGCCACCGAGCCGCGCTTCAGCCAGTTGCCGATCACGGTCTCGCTCTCGCCGCCCTGATGGCCCGGCACCCATTTCGAATAGACATCCGCCGTGTCGATCGTGTTGAAGCCTGCGCCGAAAAACGCATCGAGCAGCTCGAAAGAGGTCTTTTCATCGGCAGTCCAGCCGAAAACATTGCCACCGAAGACGACGGGGGAAATCGACAGGCCGGTACGGCCGAGTTTGCGCAACTCCATGATATTCTCCAGATTTCTGCGTTGAGAGGGGATACGGAGGGGGCTCAAGTTAACCCAAACGCGATTGGCCGCAATCCTTTAAATTGGCCCGCGCGTGCCTTTTTCGAGATTGCCGGGGTAATGCCGGAGATGACGCATTGAACCCTGCCGGCTCGCACCCTAATCTTGCCGCAACATGTGCGAAGGGAGAGAGCGATGTTGCGTTTCGGGATTTTGTCGACGGCAAGGATTGCCAGGGATGCGGTTATGCCGGCGCTACAGGATGCGGAAAACTGCGTGGTCACCGCGGTTGCCAGCCGCGACATGGCAAAGGCGCGTGCGCTCGCCGACCGTTTCGGCGCACCGCATGCCTTCGGTTCCTATGACGAAATGCTGGCCTCCGACACGATCGACGCGGTCTATATCCCGCTGCCGACCAGCCAGCATGTCGAATGGGCGATCAAAGCTGCCGATGCCGGCAAGCATGTCCTCGTCGAAAAGCCGCTGGCGTTGAAGGCATCCGAGATCGAGCCGCTGATTGCAGCCCGCGACAGGAACCGCGTCATGGTCTCCGAAGCCTTCATGGTCACCTATGCGCCGGTCTGGCTGAAGGTGAGGGAGCTTCTGAAAGAGGGCGCGATCGGCGAACTGAAACACGTCCAGGGCGCCTTCAGCTATTTCAACCGCGATGCCGCCAACATGCGCAACATCCCCGAACTCGGCGGTGGTGCGCTGCCGGATATCGGCGTCTATCCGACGATTGCCACCCGCTTTTCGACCGGCAGCGAGCCCCGGCGCGTGCAGGCGGTGGTCCGCCGCGATCCCGATTTCGGCACCGACATCTATGCCAGCGTCAAGGCGGATTTCGGCTCGTTCGAGATGAGTTTCTACGTCGCGACCCAGATGGCCAACCGGCAGGTCATGGTCTTCCACGGCACGGAGGGTTACATCGAGGTCAAGTCACCCTTCAACGCCGATCGCTGGGGCCCCGAGGAAATCGAGCTCTCCAACCAGAAACACACGGTCTCGCAGATCTTCCGCTTCCAGGACAGCCGCCAGTACCGGCGCCAGGCGGAAGCCTTTGCCAGGGCAGTCGCCGGCGAGGAGGCGGACGTCGTGACGCTGGAAAACTCGGTGATGAACCAGCGCTTCATCGATGCCGTCTATCGCGCCGGCCAGCATGACGGCTGGGAAACCGTCTGACCTAGAGCCTTTCCTGGTTAAATTGAAACGCTCTGTTGGCTCAAGCGGAGTCGCATGGTCGACCGGCAGGCGCGCGTCGTAGCCAAGGCTTACGGCCAAGCCGGCCGGTCGATCAGGCGGCCCGCTTCAGCCAACCCGAAGGGCCGGGCATCTTTCCGCCAGGATCAAAGGCGATCGGCTCGGACGTACCGTGGGGTATGCCCGTCGCCAATCGCCTTTGCCCTGTCGAAAACCTGCTCCGGCAGAGCGCTTCAATTTAACCAGGAAAGGCTCTAGCCCCGCCGCGGGTTCTTGTGGCGGAAGACGAAGCGGGAATAGCCGAAGAAGCTGTAGAGCGTTGCGGCGGCCGAGGCGAACACGATCGCCACCGCCGGCTGGATCGGCGCGCGCGCAATCAGCGTCGAATAGATCGCATAGTTGATCAGTGCCGAGGTAATCCCGACCGCCCAGTAGCGAAACCCCTCGACCGCCAGCGAATGTGGCGAGGGTTCGAATGTGCGGTTGCGATTGACGAACCAGGTGAAGCTCATCGCGCCCATGATCGCCGGGATACGCGAGAGGAACGGCCCGATCGGCGTATAGGTCAAAAGGATGTGGTTGACGCCGACATCGATCAGGAAGCCGATGCCGCCGGCAAACAGGAACCATAAAATCCGTTTCATGCCGCGCTCTTTGCGCCTGTTGTTCGGTCATCGGCCGGGACTGACAGGGGCGCGTGTTCGCCGAGCGGCAGGCTCATATAATGGATGCGCAGCTGTTCGGCATGGGAGCGCGAGACGGAATCGAGAATGAGGCCGGCGGTGAACATCAGCGACGAGAGAACCATCAGCACCAGCGAGAAGACCCAGGTCGGCATGCGTTCGACGAGACCGGTCTCGAAATAGGAGACGAGCACGGGTGCCATGAAGATCAGGCTCGCGGCCATGAAGGCGGCGCTGATGGCGCCGAAAAAGGCGAAGGGCCGCGTTTCCTTCATCAGCATGGCGAACATCCAGAGGATTTTGGCGCCGTCGCGATAGGTCGAAAGCTTGGAATGCGACCCTTCCGGGCGACGTCCGTAATCGAGTTCGATCTCGGCCACCGGCAATTTCAGCCGCGATGCATGGACCGACATTTCCGTCTCGATCTCGAACCCGCCGGAAACGGCCGGGAAACTTTTCACGAAGCGGCGCGAAAAGGCGCGGTAGCCGGAGAATATGTCGGTGAAGTCGCGTCCGAAGATCGCCCGGTAGAGGATGTTGAACAGCCGGTTTCCGGCCGCATGGCCCTGCCGCCCGGCATCGTCGTGCACGCCGCGGCGCGTGCCCACCACCATGTCGGCACGCTCGGTCAACAGGATACGGATGAGTTCCTCCGCATCCTTCGGCGAATAGGTGCCGTCGCCATCGGCCATGATGTAGAGATCGGCCTCGATATCGGCGAACATCCGGCGTACCACATGGCCCTTGCCCTGGCGCCGCTCGCGCATCACCTCGGCACCCGCCAGCATAGCCTTCAGCGCCGTGCCATCGGTGGAGTTGTTGTCATAGACATAGATGCGAGCGGAAGGCAGCGTCTCGCGAAAGCCGCGGACCACCCCGTCGATCGTCGATGCTTCGTTATAGCAGGGGATCAGCACGGCAACGGCCAGATTGCCGGCGATGTTGGCGACCTGAGGGCCGGGCGCAAGGCCGGCAGGGGGACTCATGGGGGCGTCGATCATGACTTCCACTCGATACACAGAAAATCTCCGGCAGACGTCTCTCGCCGGTCCGTTTTACTATTTCTTGGGAAGGTTAAGTTTAGGTTTGCGCCGTTTTCATATGGGCACGAAACGGGCAATGAATGACCGATACAATGGCAGATGAGACCTCCCGGCCGCATGCCACCTCTCTTTCCGGCCGGCTCATGTCGAGGCTTGTGCCTTCGGCCTTTCTCTACTGGCTCGTCACATCGGTCTTCATGCTGCTGATCCTGGTGCCGAAGGCCAAGGATTGGATCGGCCCCGACAACGATGATTCCATGCGGCTCGTCGAGATCCGCGATTGGCTGGGTGGCCAGGGCTGGTACGATATGATGCAGTACCGGCTGGGGCTCGAAGGCGGCACGCTGATGCATTGGTCGAGGCTGATCGATGCGCCGGTCGGCTTTCTGATCACGCTGTTTTCGCTCTTCTTGCCCGTCGGCACTGCCGAGAACATGGCGGCCACGGTCTGGCCGCTTCTCCTCGCTTTCCCCGCCTTCCTCGGGCTTGGCCTTGCCGGCCGGCGCCTCGGCGGCGAACTGGCCGGTCGGCAGACGATGCATGTCGCGCTCGGCCTCGGCGCCATCTACGTATTCACCTGCAGCAAGTTTCGCCCCGGTGCACTCGATCATCACAATGCCCAGCTCGCGCTGACCATCGGTATTGCCGCCCTGCTGGCCGATCGTGGTGCCGGGCGTATCGGCCATGCTGCGGCCGGCCTGGCCGTAGCGCTTGCCATCGCCATCGGTGCGGAGACCATGCCATACGTCGCCGTCGCATGCCTTTGCGTCGCAATCCGCTGGATCTGGCAGGGACATAAGTTTGCTCCGGCGGCCCGCGCTTTCGGTCTGGCATTGGCTCTCGCAATCAGCGCCGCCTTTGTCGGTACCATTCCGCCGCATCTCTATGCCTCGGTTACCTGCGACAATCTCTCGCTCGGCTTCTACTCGCTATCGGCGATCGGCGGCATAGGCCTGTTCGGTCTGACCTATCTGCCGGCACTGGCAGGGTTTGCGATGCGCATCGTCGCGGCTCTCGTGTTTGGCGCGGTCCTGGCTGTGGTGGCGGTAGTTGTTGCACCCCAATGCCTGGGAAGCCCGCTCGCCAATCTCGATCCGCTGCTGGTCGATCTATGGCTGAGTGCGGTGACGGAAGCGCGGCCGATCACCGCGGAAATCAGGATCGAGCCGGATGCCGCCGCCGGGTTCTATCTCGTCGGCATGTTTGCCATGCTGATCTGTATCGCCCGGATAAGGCAGGGCAGGGCGCGCGGTGCACACCTCCTCTTCCTGGCTCTGATCGGCGTTTCATGGGCCGTATCACTGGTGCAGGTGCGCGGCGCCTTGTTTGCCAATCTGTTGAGCATTCCGCCCTTTGCCCTTTTGATCGCGGATCTCCGTCAGAAGGTGCGGGAAGACCAGAAGGACATCAAGGCGGCGCTCGCATTCGTCTTGACCACGTTTGCATCAGTCCCTTTCTTCTGGGCCTTCATCGGCGTGGGGGGCAACATGGCGATAGCATCCTTCGGCAACGATGTTGCACCGGCCGAAAACAAGGATGGGGCAGACGCGTGCGGCGATAGCGCCGATATGGCTGCTTTGCGCGCAATGGCGCCCGGCCTGGTCGCCGCGCCTTCCAATAACGGTGCGGAAATCCTGCGCTTTACCCCCCAGCGGGTGCTGACAGGACCGTATCACCGCAACCAGGCCGGCATGCTGGCCGAGCTTCACCTCGGAATGGCATCGCCCGCTGACGCGGAGGAAATGCTCAAATCTGACGGTGTCTCGATTGTCGCGTTCTGCAAGGGAGATCCGCAGACCGGATATCTTATCTCGATGAAGCCGGACGGGCTTTATGCCGCGCTCGCGCAGGGCAAGGTTCCCGACTACCTCTCTCCCGTCCACTCAGACGGAAAATTCCAGCTTTTCACGGTTAATGCCTCTGACCCGAAATAGATCAGGCGTGGCGAAAACTATGAATGAGCGCTCCGGCAACGATAAGGTTGACGAGACCGAAATTGAAGCCGAGAATAGCGATGATGAGGCCGGTCAGGGTCGTGGCCCCGCATAGGGCAGCCACGAGAAAGACAACAGGAATGAGCAGCGCAGCCGCGATAATCGAGGCGATGTTGCGTGTCAGGCCTGCCATGAGGCCAATGGATGTTGCCGTAAGGAAAAGCACGGCGAATCTCCTTCCTTTGTGTCGGAGATCGTATATCCCATCACCCGCTAATAAAGGCTTGCAAGTCATGCCTAACGGCGGGTCTTCATATTTGCTACGATTGTCCGAACACTGTTAAGACTTGGGTCGCATCTTCATGAACCTGAGTCTTATCCCCCTCTTTGGCTGAACGTTGCTGCGTGAGCCGGGTTCCATTATTTCTCCGCAGATGCGTCAAAACAATGCGACGATTGCACTCGCGCTCGTGCCGGTTGAAAGCACCTGAGTAACCCTCAGCGGCAGGAACGAGCCGGCGGAAACGCCTGCAAATGTCAGCGTATCGCCGGACAGCATCCGGACGGCAAGCGTGCCCGCATTGCCGACGAAAAGCGCGCGGCTGGTGGTGGATAGGCTTTCCGTGTCACTCGGCGTGACCGTGATGCCGGCCGATGCCGGGCTTGAAAGCGAAGGCTGGGTATTGGCGAATGGGTCGGTCATTATCTGCTCTCCGGTTCGATGTGGAATGATCATTGCACAACCCTGAGGGGCGGGGACGAAGGCAAGTCAAAATTCTGCCTGAGCAACCGTTTGATTTGGGTCCGGCTCGTCCACATCAAACCGCGCGCATAAGGGTGAAATCCGCCGCCTTATCGGTTAGAACGCTTGCATGAGCAGCACGTTCGCCAGCGACGCCCCCGGCAATGCCCAGAGCAATCTGACCGAATTTTCGGTGTCGGAACTTTCCGGCTCGATCAAGCGCACCGTCGAAAACACTTTCGACCACGTCCGGGTAAAGGGCGAGATTTCCGGCTATAGAGGCCCTCATTCCTCCGGTCACGCCTATTTCAGCCTGAAAGACGATCGCGCCCGCATCGATGCGGTGGTCTGGAAAGGCACCTTCTCGCGCCTGCGGTTCCGGCCCGAAGAGGGCATGGAAGTCATCGCCACCGGTAAGGTGACGACCTTCCCGGGATCGTCCAAATACCAGATCGTCATCGAGAACTTGGAGCCGGCAGGTGCCGGCGCGCTGATGGCGCTGCTCGAAGAACGGCGGCGCAAGCTTGCTGCCGAAGGCCTGTTCGACCAGAACCGCAAGCGGCCGCTTCCCTATCTGCCCCGCGTTATCGGCGTGGTGACCTCGCCCACCGGCGCCGTCATCCGCGATATCCTTCATCGCATTACCGATCGCTTCCCGGTCCATGTTGTGGTCTGGCCGGTCAAGGTGCAGGGCGAGGGATCGGGTGAGGAAGTCGCTGCCGCGATACGCGGCTTCAATGCCGTCGGCCCCGGAAGCCCGATGCCGCGCCCGGATGTCCTGATTGTGGCGCGTGGCGGCGGCAGCCTCGAGGATCTGTGGAGCTTCAATGACGAGATCGTCGTCAGGGCCGCAGCCGAGAGCGATATTCCGCTGATCTCCGCGGTCGGCCACGAGACCGACTGGACGCTGATCGATCACGCCGCGGATGTGCGTGCGCCGACGCCGACAGGCGCCGCCGAAATGGCCGTGCCGGTCAAGGCGGATCTCGACGCCCAGCTTTCCAATCTGTCTGCCCGCCTGCGCGCCAGCGCCTCGCGCCAGATGGATCATCGCCGCCAGGCGCTGAGGGCGCTGATGCGCGCACTCCCTTCGCTCGACCAGTTGCTGGCACTTCCCCGCCGTCGCTTCGACGAGGCGGCCATGGGGCTCGGCCGCGGGCTCGAGCGGACGACGATCGAAAAGCGCCGCAGCTTCGAGCGGGTTTCCGCCGGTCTCCGGCTTGAGCTTCTGACCAGCCGCATGCAGCAGCAGCGCCAGGCACTGTCCGATCGCCTCTTGCGCGCCGATCGCTGCGTCGAGCGGTTGCTGCTCGGAGAGAAGGGCAGGATCGCCCGCCTCGATGCATCGCTGAAGGCATTGCCGGCGCGCCTGTCCGGCCAGCTCCAGCGGGAGCACCAGAACCTCGCTGCATTGATGCGCCAGGCCGATACGGCGATCAGCCATGCCCTGTCGCGCAGCCGTGCCGCCGTGGCGAGCCAGGACCGTGTCCTGCAGTCGCTTTCCTACAAGAACGTGCTTCAGCGCGGTTATGCGGTCGTCAGGGATGCGGGGGAACGCCCGCTCACGCGCGCTGCCGGCGTGCTGCCGGGCAATCTCCTGTCGATCGAATTTGCCGACGGGCGGATTGCTGCAATATCGGGAGAGGAAGGCGAGCCGCCGGAAAGTGGGCCGGCGGTGGTGTCTCCGACACCTGCCCCGCAAAAGCGCAAGGCCGCAAAGCCGGAAGACACATCCGGGGCTCCGAAACAGGGCAGCCTGTTTTAGAAAAGAGAGGCTGGACAGCTCCAGCCAAGGTGATGATCAGGCGGCCTTCCTGGCGGCCGCGGTCTTTTTCGGGGCTTTATCGGCTTTCGGAGCCTTGATCGGCAGGGGCACCAGTTGCGTGATCTCGTCGACCAGCAGACGTGCATTGTCCTGCGCTTTGGCAAGATTGCTGACGGCGTCCGGATCGAGCGCATCGATCAGGGTGCCGGCATCGAACATGTCGCGATAGGCTGCGCGTTCGATCAGCGGGGTGGCGAGAACATCGACGCCCTGCTGTGCCAGCAGGCCCTTGACGGCAAGCAGTGCGCGCGTGGTGATGATCGAGCTGACACGGTTGAGTACTACCGAATGGGCGATGCGAATGCCGCATTCCGCATCGAGCTTCTTCAGGATATCGAGCACCTGCGCGCCACCGGCCGCATCGAGCGCGCAGCCCTGGATCGGCACAAGCACATGGTCGGAAAGGCCGAGCCCCTTGGCAAGCAATGGTGTCACGCCGCAGGGCAGGTCGACGACGATATAATCCGCCCGCTTCTTCAGGTCCTTGATGGTCTTCTCGATAGTGTCGGCATCGACATTGGCGATGATCGAGAATTTCGGCATCTTCGCCGCCCGCGTCATCCAGCGGGAAACCCATTGCTGCGGGTCGGCATCGAGCATGGCAACGCGAAAGCCGCGCCTTGCCAATTCTCCGGCTGCGACAAGCGCCATCGTGGTCTTGCCTGCTCCGCCCTTGGTATTCGCAAATGTAATCACTGGCATTCACAAACCTCCGGTTTAAATGAACACCACGGAGAGAAGCCATTCTTCTTGGCCTGTTCTTATCCGCTTCCGTCGTGATGATTTGCGGATGTTTTATGAGCAAGCTTGCGCAGCCCTTGCCGCAAGCGCGTGGCAGGAAATATTTATGCGTGAATTCTTAAATATATTGGCGCGCCGATCGCTCCGTTCCAATCCGGCATCGAAAACCTTATCTGTAGCGATAGGCGAATGGATCTGAAGGCCGGCCAAGATCGTTGGTGCAGCATTCGTAAATTGGAGAACAGGATCATGAACAGGATTTTGGTCGCATCTGCCGCAGCGCTTGCGTCCGTCGCCGCAATCACGTCTCTCGCTGCCCCGGCCATGGCCGAACAGTCGCGCCTGTCGGAGATCATTTTCGGCAAGGCCTATGACGACAATGTCATGGCCCTGCAGGTAGCGCCGATGTACGGTCATGGCGACCGCTACCAGCTCAATGCCAGATCGGCAAACAGCCTGATCATCCGGCACGCGCAGGCGCAGGCCAAGCGCGATCCGATGCTCCAGCATGCGCTCGCGCTCCGCGGTATTTCGCTTCACAATGTCCTGCGTGTCGAGACGGCCGCGGATGGCGGCAAGATCGTCTATTACCGCTGACCTGCTGGCCTGACCTGCAGCAGAAGGGTGGAGAGCGGGCGTTAAGCCCACTCGCCCTTGCGCATGACCGGAACCTTAGAGCCATCCGGCTTGATCCCGTCGATATCCACCTTGTCGGAGCCGATCATCCAGTCGATATGGATGAGCGAGGAATTGCCGCCCTGTGCCTTGATCTGCTCCGGTGTCAGCGACGCGCCGTCGATGAAGCACTTGGAATAGCACTGGCCGAGCGCGATGTGGCACGACGCGTTCTCGTCGAACAGCGTGTTGTAGAATAGGATGCCGCTTGCCGAGATCGGCGATGAATGCGGCACCAGCGCCACTTCGCCGAGCCGGCGTGCGCCCTCATCCGTTTCCAGAACCTTGTTCAGCACTTCCTCGCCCCTGGAAGCCTTGGCTTCGACGATGCGGCCACCTTCGAAACGCACTTGGATATTGTCGATCAGCGTGCCCTGATGCGACAGCGGCTTGGTGCTCGACACATGGCCTTCCACCTTGAGCGCATGTGGCGTGGTGAACACTTCCTCGGTCGGGATGTTGGGGTTGCAGATGATGCCGTTCTTCGCCTTCGAAGCGCCGCCATGCCATTCGTGGCCGTCTGCCAGGCCGACGGTAAGGTCTGTGCCGGGGCCGGTGAAATGCAGCGCTGCGAAACGCTCGCCGTTCAGCCATGTCGAGCGCGTCTTCAGATTGGCATTATGCTCGGCCCAGGCCGCGACCGGATCGGCGACATCGACGCGCGAGGCGGCAAAGATCGCGTCCGCGAGCTTGGCCACGGCAGCCTCTTCCGGAAGGTCGGGGAAGACTTGGCGTGCCCAGGACGGATTGGGATAGGAAACGATGTTCCAGTTGATGTCGAAATTGGCGATCTTTTCGAGCGCCGGCTTGTAGGCCATCGAATTGGCCTTGTTGGCGCGGGCGACCTTGGCCGGGTCCTGGGCGGAGAGAAGCATCGGATTGTCGCCGGCAACCGCAAGCCGGGCCGCACCACTCTCATAGGCCTTGGCCATGCCCTCGTAGAGCCAGCCGGATGCCTTGTCGAAGCTCGCATCGGCCGCGTGCTGGTAGCGCGCAAGCGTCGTTTCCTCGTCCGAATAGAAGGGCGTGACGATGCCCGCACCCGCCATATAGGCATGCTTGGTGATGAAGCGCACCAGCGGCAGGGCGGCGATCGGCGCCGTGATGACGAGGTCCTGGCCAGGCTTCAGCCCTAGCCCCACCTTCACCGCGACTTCCCCGAGCTTTTCGAGCTTGATCGGATCGATGGCGTTCTGGAAGTTCGGCACGATGGTCATGGCAGGCCTCTTTGGTTTCTATCTCCTGCCAGACTTAGAGAGCTTTGAGGCAAAATTGAAGACCGTGCCGGCGATAAGCACCGGATGCCAGAGAAGAGCTATTTTCCGAGCGCGGTCTTAACCCTGGCAATGTTCTTCTCGTGCACGGCTTCATAGGGCTCGAAATAGATGGCGGCACCGGAGGCAAGATCATCGGCGATAAAGGACTTGAGCGAAGGCTCGACCGTCTCGCCCTTCGATATCGCTGCAGTCAGCCGGTGGAGATAGGACTGGTTTGCGCGGATCAATGACCTGGCATAGCCACCGTCCGCGATACGCTGCGGATCGCCATGCGCCGGCAGGATGCGTTCGATCGGCAGTTTCGCCATCCGCTCCAGCTCGTCGATATGCCTGGCGATCTCTTCGGGTTCGGAAATGTAGGTGATCGTGTCTTCCACCGTATCACCGGCCAGCATCAGGCCTTCGTCCGAAAGCCGGATCACATTGCCGTCGGCACTGTGAATGGCAAAGTGGGCGAGCTCGACCCGGCGCCTTCCGACGCTGAGATCGAGCCTCTCCTCGAACGTTGTTGTCGGCATGACGAGCGGACAGATCGGCGGATCCGCCTTTTCGATCTCTGCGCGATTGTCGGTCAGCCTGTCTGCCGTGAGCTTCAGCGAGATGATCTCGCAATCGGCGAATACCGCGTTGCCGGCGATATGATCGTCATGCCAGTGGCTGAGGACAACGCGGATATCCCGTGCCCCGAGCCCTTCGACATGGGCGCGGATGGCGCGGGCGTGGTCGAGCGAGATATGCGTGTCATGGATCAGCGCCTGTCGGCCATCGACGATGGCATAGGACGCAACGCCGAGCGAATAGGCGCCGTCGTCCAGCCAGTTGGCTTTCTCGCTGTAGAGCCGCCGGCCGGCAATGCGTCCGTCATAATAGGCGAATATGCCCGGTGCCGGATTGAGGATGCGCAGGGTGTCGATCATGCCGGGCTTGTCCGTCATAACGTCCTCTCAGGCAATCAGCGATGCGGCGATCGCTTTCAATGCGGCCTTAGCATCCTGCGGTGCGAGCCTGATCTGCAGGCCACGCTGGCCGCCATTGATGAACACATGCGGCTCTTCGAGCGCGGTGATCTCGATGGCCATCGGCACCAGCTTCTTCTGCCCGAGAGGGCTGATCCCGCCGACATGATAGCCGGTCATCCGCTCGGCATCCGCAGGCTTCATCATGTGAGCGGATTTTCCGCCAAAGGCCGCCGCCAGTTTCTTCATCGAGACCTCGTGGTCGGACGGAACGACTACACAGACCGCCTTGCCGTCGACCTCGGCCATCAACGTCTTCAGCACCCGTCGCGGTTCCTCGCCGATGGCTTCCGCCGCCTGCATGCCGATCCGCTCGGCATTGGGGTCATAGTCGTAAGCCACGGTCGTGAAGGCGACCCTCAGCTTGTCGAGTGTCTGCGTGGCGCGTGTCGTCTTGGACATGGATCAGTCAGCCTGAAAAAGCATCGTCATAGATTTCCGGCTTGAAGCCGATGACGAGCTTGCCGTCTGCCTCGAGCACCGGGCGCTTGATCATCGACGGCTGCGCCAGCATCAGCTCGATTGCCTTTGCCCGGTCGATATTCTGTCGCTCGGCTTCATCGAGTTTCTTGAATGTCGTGCCCGCACGATTGAGCACGATATCGAGGCCCGCCCGGTCGATCCAGTCTTCCAGATGCTTTCGGTCGATGCCGGATGTCTTGTAGTCGTGGAACGTGTAGTCGACACCCTTGCCGTCCAGCCACATGCGGGCCTTCTTCATCGTGTCGCAATTCTTGATGCCGTAGATGACGGTCGCCATTCAGACCTCCTCTTCTGTCGGCGAAGCGATAGCAACAGCATATCGGTGCTGGCAAGCCAATGAGGCAGATCAAATAGGGGCATGCCAAGTCTGCATGGCTGACCTGTGACCGCATGCGTTGTGAAAAAGGGGCTGTGAGGGCATATATTAGTCAACTGAAAAGGAGTTGATCGTCATGTCCGCCCAGACCAAGAACCGTGGTAGCCGCCTCAGCCGTGCATTCGCAATCTTCGGTGCCGCAGTTTCCGCTTCGAACGCCGTTGAAAACCATCGTCGTCCGAAGAACAGCGACCTGACCATCCTCGGCATCGATCCGCGCGCCTTCGACCGCATCGGTTGATATTCTTTCAAGGCCGGAACCGTCTCAGGTGGCGGTTCCATTGCCTTGCCCGTTGGCAAGAAACGGGTTGAACATGCATCGCCGAAGGATCATCCTTCGCCTGAACAGGCCGAGGCGAACATGCAACAGCAGCACTATACCATATTCGAAACCGATGGTGGCTTTTGCGGCATCGTCTGGAACGACGCCGGGGTAACCCGGTTCCAGTTGCCGACCGCCAGCGAAGCTTCCACCGAAAATCTGGTTTTACGCCGCGTTTCCAAGGCGACGAGATCGCTTCCTCCGCTGGAGGTGAAGCAGGTGATTGACCGCGTAAGGCGTTATTTCGCCGGTGAGCGCATCGATTTCTCCGATATCCGTCTCGACCTTGCCGATCAGGATGATGTTTTCAAAAGCATCTACGCCGCGGCCCGTCGCGTCGGCTGGGGCCATACAACGACCTATGGCACCATCGCCAGAGAACTGGGATTCGGCCCCGAGGTCGCCCGTGACGTCGGTCAGGCCATGGCGAAAAATCCGGTGGCGCTGATCATTCCGTGCCACCGAGTATTGGCAGCCGGCGGCAAGATCGGCGGCTTTTCGGCCCCCGGCGGCTCGCTGTCCAAGGCGCGCATGCTTGAACTCGAAGGTGTCAGCCTCGCATCGGCAGAGCCCGCCCAGCAATCCCTCTTTTGAGCAGTCCCGCCCTCAATGGGCAAGCAGTTTGTATCCGGCAAAAGCCGCGATCAGCACGGCCGCCACGATCATGGCGATCTTGCCCAGCCGCTTTTCGATGAAATGGCGAATATCCTCGCCGTAGCGGCGCAGCAGAAAGGCGAGCAGGAAGAAGCGGGCCCCGCGGGTGATCGCCGCCGAGATGATGAACAGCGGCAGGCTGACATGCACCACGCCGGACAGGATCGTCACCACCTTGATCGGCGGCAGATGCGCAAAGCCGGACGTGACCAGCATCAGCAGGATCGTCTCGAACGTGATCCCCTCCTTCAACTGGTTGAACGTATCGAGCTTGCCCCAGAATGCCAGGATCGGCACGGCGATCGCATCGAAGGCGAACGAGCCGATCCACCAGCCGGCAATCCCGCCGAGAACCGAAAACACGGTGGCGACCAGCGCATAACGCCAGGCGCGCTCCGGCCGCGCCAGCGACATGGGCAAAAACAGCACGTCGGCCGGAACCAGAAAGACCGAGCTTTCGACAAAGGCAATGACAGCCAGCCAGATTTCCGCGGACTTGCGGGCACTGAGCGCCATCGTCCAGTCGTAGAGTTTGCTGAGCATCAGTCAGGCGTCCTGTACCATGTCGTGACCGGCAGCCTTGGCTGCTTTCATGAATTTTCGATCGAAAGTGACGAATCTTTCGCAATGGCGCGCCTTGAGAAGATGAAGCGCGTCGGCAAAATCCATACCTTGGGCAAAGAGGTCAAGAGCTTCCGCGACGATTGCCGGTTCTTCCAGTCTGACTGTGGGAAGACCTGCGAAACTCCGTATGGCCGCAAGGCACGCCGTATGTGGTAACCCGTAAACGCTTCGAAGCACCCACTCGACTTGAAGTATCACTGTGATCGAAACGAAAACGTCGTCGCCATTGATGACGGCACGCGCTTGCTTTGACTGCTTCGCGTCGTCGTTTGTCAGGTAACGGATGACAAGATTGGTGTCGATGGCGATCATCAGTCGGGATCGATGCTTTTGGCAAAGCTTCGCCGGGCTTCATCGAGAATGCCCTGTTCCATCTCCTCGACTGTCTTCGGCTTACCCTCGTGCTTGATCATTCCGAAAACATCTTCGGGGCTCGTCGGCGTAAAGATTGGACGCTTTTTCAGAAGCACGCCATCGCGCGTCTCTTCCACGATAAGGCTGGTTCCCGCATCCCAATGCTGCCTTTCAAGCACCGCCTCTGGCAGCGTAATCTCGCCTTTTTCAGAAATTCGCGTGATGACGTCGTCAGTCATGGCAGCGCTCCGGATGAAGATCCGGCTCAGGATAGAGGATCGCGCATTGGCTCACAAGGCAGCCTTTGATGCGGTCAAGGCTGGAAAAGATCGCGTCGATTTCCAGATCACGGTGCGACCTCCCGAACCCGCACCATCTACCAGGCCAGCACCCTCGGTCCAGCGATGGCGCCGATTGCGGTAACGAGCGCGATCGCCAGTGTGTACCAGAGGGCGACGAACGCCGCTCCATCGTTGATGCAGGCGATCGTGTAGGCAAGGCCGCCAAGCGATCCTGCCAGAATGCCCGCAAGTGTACCCGCAAGCCTCGGTCTTGTCGGAATGCCCCTGCGCATGGCCGCAAATATCACGGCAAGGGCAGGAAGGGCAGCAATGACGATCACGCCCATGCAGGATGTAACGGAGGACGCGTGGGCACCGCCCAGGGACAGGCCCGACCGATCGAAACCGGCTCCCGCCAGCATGAACAGGGCGGCAGGAAGCAGCGGCAGCAGCCTCTTGCCTGCAATCCCCGGAATGACGGCATTGCGAACCATCAGGCTGGCGCCGCCTGCCGCCAGCGTCATCGCCACCACCTTGAACTGGAAGGTCCATGTCGTTGCGACATTGGAAAGATCGGGGCGTGGTCCGCTGAGCAGTATCACGGTCGCAAGCGAGCAGATCAGCGCCAGAACCAGTCCTGCAGCCAGAGCCTGACGCAAGGTTGGAGTTCGGGCCTTGCCCCGCTCCCTTGCCCGGTCGCCGGCCTCCATCGCCATCGACCGGATCAGGTCGTCCGTCCGTCCGGCCGGCAGCGACGATATCGTTGCATCCTTCATTTTGATCATCCCTCGAAACTTTTTTGTGCGGCAGCCATAAGCGTCTTCAGCGACCGGTGAAACGCCACCCGAACGGCCCCTTCCGTCGAGCCCAGCCGGGCCGCCGTATCGCGCGCCGATGCGCCATCGATGCCGATCGCCCGCACCACCGATTGCTGTCCGGGCGGAAGGCCGGCAATCATCTTCTCGACATCGGCCGTGTTATGGGCGGGATCCGGTTCGCTTGGCCCGGAAAGACCCGACCATTCTTCCTCGGTAAGTTCCAGCCGAAGTCTCACGTCCCGGCGAAGCCGTCGCGCGGCATCGATCACCTTGTAGCGGGTAATCGCATTCAGCCACGGCATGATCGGGCGGGACGCGTCCCACTGGTCACGCCGAGAATGTACCGCGATCAGAACCTCCTGCACGATGTCCTCGGTCTCCGCGGCATTGAGGCCGAGGCCTCGAAGACGCTGACCGATGATCCGCCGCAGCGAGGCGGAAAATTCACGCAGGAAGGTTTCATAGGCCAGCCGCTGGCCGGATCGCTCCGCCCGCATTGCCGCAGCCCATGATTGTTCGCGTATGTCCATGACATGTCATTCGATCCGCGGGCGCGATTGTTACAGCGGGTCGCAAAAATAAATCCGGCGGGGGCGCCATCACGACGCCGTGAGCCGTGTAACAGCGCGGCGATTGATTTCGAACAGCTCCGATGAAGCCGCAGCTTCACGAACAAGGAGTTATCATCATGAAGAAAATAGCCGCCACCCTGGTCATCGCCGCCGGCACGATGCTTGCCCTGGCAACGGGCCCTGCCTCTGCCGCCCAGGCACCGGTAAAGGCCCATAATGTCGTTCTGGTCCATGGCGCCTGGGCCGATGGCTCGAGCTGGTCGAAGGTCATCCCCTATTTGCAGGCCGCCGGGTTGAAAGTGACATCCGTCCAGAATCCGTTGACCTCTCTTACCGACGACGTTGCCGCCACCAAGCGCGCGCTCGCCCAGCAGGACGGACCGACCGTCCTTGTCGGTCACTCCTATGCCGGAACGGTCATCAGCGACGCCGGTGTCGATCCGAAGGTCAGCGCGCTGGTCTATGTTGCGGCGCGCGCTCCCGATGCCGGCGAGGATTTCACCGCTCTTTCCGGCAAGTTCCCGACCATGCCGGTCCGCGCCGGCGTGGAGACCCATGACGGTTTCCAGACTATCGGAGAAAAAGCCTTCGTCGATCATTTCGCCAATGGTCTTCCGAAGAAAGAAGCCGAGACGCTCTATGCGGAACAGCAGCCGATCGCGGCAACCCTGTTTGCCGGCAAGACGACGGCTGCCGCCTGGAAGGACAAGCCAAGCTTCTACGCCGTGTCGAAAGAGGATCAAACCACGTCGCCGGATCTTGAGCGGTTCCTTGCCAAGCGCATGGGCGCAACCACCATCGAGGTGAATTCCGGCCACCTGTCGCTGGTCTCCCACCCCAAGGAGATCGCCCATCTGATCCTCGTCGCAGCAGGCGTCGAGAAATAAGCGATCCTCGCGCTGAACATGAAAACGCGGCGAAACATCCCTGTTTCGCCGCGTTTGAACTATTGTAGATCAGGCTGTCATGCGCGCCGGATCACTCCCACTCAATGGTTATGATTGAACATAACACTCTGATTTATCGCCACAATAAATCTCGACGCCCCGATAATTTCCGTCGCCCAAACCGTCAGATATGCGCGGCTCTTGATTTCAAAGGAGAATTCGGCCGTTTTGGAAATTCCTCGCTTTCAGGGACTATCGACATCGATCGATCCATTTCTCTCGAATCCACTGGCTGTGCCGCACCACCGATGCGGCCAAAAAGTACCGTCAGCGCATGAATAGTCACGTAAGCCGGGTGGCGCCACGATAACGTCTGATTGTTTCGCGCAAACGCTCGTTTACGGTGTCGGCTCCACGAGGGCCAGAACCAACACCTGAGAGTCGCGAGCGGAAAGCGGGATCACTTCGCCGACTTCCGCCGTGTGTAAGGACGGATGCTCAATCCGCTCCCGCTTTCCTCGGCCATGATCGACGCCAGATTGGGAACGTCTCACACCGATTGTTGCCGAACCTGATCGGTAGAGTGCATGGAGGCTACTGCGTCGGGAATATATCCGCCTCGCCCTTTTGAGCGAAGACTGTGCCCAGGATCAGCTTTCCGGTGTCGAGCTTGTAGGGAAGGAAGACTATGACCGAGTAGTTATCGCTATGGTTCAACGAGACGGCAATGGCATCGGACTCTTCTTCGGTTGAGGGCAATTTGACCCGTACATCGTATACGACGGCCGTCGCCTTATACTCACCCTTGTGTGCAGCAGCGACGAATCCCCCCTTCATGAGGGCTATTACATCGACCGACTTCGAATGTTCGTTTCCGTCATAACCTGCTATCGAGACGAGTTGGCCGTCTGGCCGCATCGCACCGCCGAATGGAATGAATTCCCCATGAGTGGTCAGCATCTGCTCAGCAAAAGGGAGCACTGAGGTCATAAGGGTTTCACAGTCTGCTTTTGGATCGCTCATCGCTTGTTTCCCTCGTCGGCTGGAAAATTATTGCCAGACCCAGCGATTCAATCTGACGGTAGTTCTCTCAATCGCTCTTTCCGGATCAAAAACTACCGTCAGAATTTTTTGCAGGCTTCGGCTCGTTTCGGCAGTTCTGGAGAAACTCCAAAGAAAATCAGCATGTTAGAAAAAGAGGGCAGGTCGATTGACAATGGTTCCCGATATGTCAAGCCATTATCCCCTAACCTTCTATTTTCCTCACGCTATTTCTCTACATAGCCCTCCACAGTATCCCAGACCCTCACTCCCACTCGATCGTGCCCGGCGGCTTCGAGGTCACGTCGTAGACGACGCGGTTGATGCCGCGCACCTCGTTGATGATGCGGGTTGCCGCGCGGCCGAGGAAATTCATGTCGTAGGGATAGAAATCCGCCGTCATGCCGTCGACCGAGGTCACTGCCCGCAGCGCGCAGACGAAGTCATAGGTGCGGTAGTCGCCCATCACGCCGACGGTCTGGACCGGCAGAAGCACGGCAAATGCCTGCCAGATCGTGTCGTAGAGGCCGGCCTTGCGGATTTCGTCGAGATAGATCGCATCCGCCTTGCGCAGGATGTCGAGCTTCTCGCGGGTAATGCCGCCGGGGCAACGGATCGCGAGGCCCGGACCGGGGAAGGGGTGGCGGCCGATGAAGCTTTCCGGCAGGCCGAGTTCGCGGCCAAGCGCACGGACTTCGTCCTTGAACAATTCCCGCAGCGGCTCGACGAGCTGCATGTTCATCCGCTCGGGCAGGCCGCCGACATTGTGGTGGCTCTTGATCGTCACGGAAGGGCCACCGGAGAAGGAGACGCTTTCGATCACGTCCGGATAGAGCGTGCCCTGTGCGAGGAATTTCGGCGCGCCCTTGCCGTCGGCGGCGATCTTGGCGGCTTCCGCCTCGAACACTTCGATGAACAGGCGGCCGATCGTCTTGCGCTTGGCTTCCGGGTCGGTGACGCCTTCGAGCTGGCCGAGGAACAGGTCGGATGCATCGACGGCGACGAGCGGAATGTTGTAGTGGTCGCGGAACATGCCGACGACCTGCTCGGTCTCGCCCTGGCGCATCAGGCCATGGTCGACATAGATGCAGGTCAGCTGGTCGCCGATCGCCTCATGGATGAGGATCGCCGCAACCGACGAGTCGACGCCGCCGGAAAGGCCGCAGATGACGCGCTCGGAACCGACCTGATCCTTGATCTTGCGGATCATCTCGGCGCGGTAAGCTGCCATCGTCCAGTCCGACTTCAGACCGACGATCTTGTGCACGAAATTGGAAAGCAGCTTGGCGCCATCCGGCGTATGCACCACTTCCGGGTGGAACATCGTCGTATAATAGTGGCGGCTCTCGTCGGCAGCGATGGCGAAAGGAGCATTCTCCGAGGTTGCGATCACCTCGAAGCCTTCCGGCAGCTTGGTCACGCGGTCGCCGTGGCTCATCCATACCGGATAACGGCCGCCCTTTTCCCAGAAGCCTTCGAACAGCGGGCTCGACTTCTTCACTTCCACATCGGCGCGGCCGAATTCGGCGGCATGGCCGCCTTCGACGACACCGCCAAGCTGGGTGCACAATGTCTGCTGGCCGTAGCAGATGCCAAGGATCGGCACACCGCTGTCGAACACCGCCTGCGGGGCGCGGGGGCTGCCTTCCGTCGTCACCGAAGCCGGGCCGCCGGAAAAGATCACGCCCTTCGGCTGCAGCTTGTCGAAAGCCGCCTGGGCGTTCTGGAAGGGATGGATTTCGCAATAGACACCCGCCTCGCGGATGCGGCGCGCAATCAGCTGCGTCACCTGGCTGCCGAAATCGATGATGAGGATGCTGTCGGGATGAGCTATCTGGGTCATGGCGAGCCTTTAATGAAGAACCCCGATTTTTGCAACTGCTCAGATGCGCAAATCGCCGGTTTCTAGGGCCTTCGCCAGGCTGTCGATGACGCCGGCCAGCTTCTCGTCGATGACATGCAGATATTCGGTCCAGTTGTCCACGTGTTTCAGCTCTTCCTTCCCATCAGAAATGCCGCGCAGCCCGATCAGGGATATGCCGAAAAGCTGGCAGCAGCGCATCACTGCAAAGGTCTCCATGTCCACCATGTCCGCGGCTACGAGATCATAGGCCGAGCCCGAGACGATATTGCCGCCGGTCGAAAGCGAAGCTTGGGGCACACCTGGAATGATGTGCGGCAGGGGCATGGCCGCCGGATGGTCGAGAAACGGCGTGCGTCCCTTCTCGAAGCCGAGCGGCGAGGCGTCCATGTCGCGATAGGCGACCGACGCGACCTGGTAGACTTCGGCCTGTTCGAGATTGCGCGAGCCGGCGGAACCGAGCGAGACGATCAGATCCGGCAACCGGTTTTCACCCTGCAGCTTCGTCAAGGCATGCGACAGCACGATGGCCGCCTCGACGGGGCCGACGCCGGTCATCAACGGCTTGATGCTGGACTTGAGATGCTGCCCGTATTCGGCATCGACGGCCATCACGAACAATACCGTGTGAGGGCCGAGCTGTTTCAGTTCGAAACTCATTATTCCACCACGTCGATCCGGTCGCGGATCACCATCATCGAGGCCGTCATCGAGGCGATCAGCTTGGCCGGTCCGTCGCCGATCGCATAGCCGCGGCCATCCGCGACGATGATCGTCGAACCGGGCTTGGTGACCTCTCCGCGGAATAAGAACCGCTCGCCGCGGCCGGGAGACAGCAGGTTTACCTTGAACTCGATCGTCAGCAGCGACACGTTCGGGGCAATCACCGTGTAGGCCGCGTAGGTACAGGCCGTCTCCAGCGGAGCCGAAATCACCCCGCCATGCAGAAAACCATGCTGCTGGGTGAGCTTCGGATCGAACGGAAGCTCGATCTCCACCATGCCCTGCTGGATGCGCGTCAGCTCCGCGCCGAGCATTCCCATCGCATTCTGGTTCCGGAAACTGCGCTTGATGCGCTCGTGAAAGTCCCCTGGGTCTGTAATCTTCATGGCCCGCCCTTGCATTCGGCCGAAAGTGGCATGCTGCCGACGGATGGGCAAGCACGACAATATGACAATTGTCAATTCAACAGAACGATCGACAGGTTCAATGCCGTGGCAAATGCGACCCACAGGCCGTAGAGGATGAAAAGCGCTGCCGCCAACCGGTTGGCACGCCAGCTCATGCCGATGAACAGCAGGATGAACACGAGCAAGGGAATGATGATGGCGAGGCCGAGGCCCGGACTTTGGAGCCCGAAAAAGGCCGGCGACCATGAAATATTCAGAAAGCCCTGGATGGCAAAGACGGTGAGCCTGCCGCCATTGTCCTCGTCATACCAGGTCGTGGCGAGCGCCACCCCGATCAGCACGTAAAGCAGGGTCCATACCGGCGCGAAGATCCATGCGGGTGGATTGAAGAATGGCTTTGCCAGCGACTGATACCACGCGCCCGGCAGGTTGCTGACACCACTCAACACCCCGAGCGACACCGAGGCGACGATGAAAAGAATAAAGACGATGGGTTTGGTCATGGGCTGACAGATAGGGCGCCGACCGTTCAGGCACAGGTCAGCCGATCCGCACGATATGCTGGTCCCAGGCGACGTCGCTGCGGCTGCCATTGAACCGTCCGTCATAGGTGGAAACCGCCATGCCATGCGCCGCTGGCGCCACCCCGGCGGCCTCCCGCACGCTTTCCTCCCTCAGCACCAGTCCGCTCTTTGCGTCGAGTATGACGGAGCCACCGGCGATCGGCGATGTCAGCCCGACGATGTTCTCGTGCCGGCTCACCGCGATCGCCCCGACATAATTGCCGAGCCGGGCCGTCGTCTCGTCGGGAAGCTGCAGGAGCGCGATATCGTCCCCTTTCGAAAACCAGCCCGCAAGCGGTGG
The DNA here is from genome assembly GCF_003597675.1 of Neorhizobium sp. NCHU2750. Lineage (NCBI taxonomy): Bacteria > Pseudomonadati > Pseudomonadota > Alphaproteobacteria > Hyphomicrobiales > Rhizobiaceae > Neorhizobium > Neorhizobium sp. NCHU2750. The sequence continues at coordinate 4,266,763 of NZ_CP030827.1, forward strand.
TGCTGCGTTGCGGGCACCTTCCCACTGGCAGGCAAACCAGATGCGGCCGCCTTCGGCAATGTCGAGATGGCGTGTCGAAAGCTGGCGGAGCGACGAGGGGAGGGAATGCCTCTGCACCACCGCCCCTGTCCTTGCATCCAGCATGACGAGCGACGGTTCCATATGGTCGAGGTTGAGCTTGGTGCGGCCGAAATCCGGATGCGTCTCGATCCCGCCATTGGCGATCACCAGCAGCGATCCGTCGTCCGACACCGTCATGTCATGGGTGCCGATCCCATGCGCATCGAACTCGCCGATCCGCCGGAACCGTTGGCGGGCATCATAGAGCCCGATCATTCCCCGATTGTTGTCGAAGTCGTTCTCGCTGGCATAGAGCACCGCGCCATCTGGGGAAAAATGCCCGTGCCCGTAGAAGTGCCGTCCCTCGGGTGCAGTCATGATGATCGGCTCTGTCTGGCGCGAGGGATCGATGACCATCGCAAACGTACCCGGCCGACGGGCGAAGGCGACGACGCGGCCGGTGGCGGCGCTGTAGGCCATGCCGTGCGCACGGGCGGGAAGCGCCACGCGGTCGATAATCTCGCCGCGCTCGGACACGGTGGCGATGCCGAAGGAACCATCGGGTGCACGAAAGCCGGAAGCGTAGACGGCATCGGCGTGCTCCAAGGCCAGAAGAGAACCGGGCGCAAGCGTTGCCGCAAAGCCGATGCCGGCGGCCTTCAGGAATGCCCGGCGGTCGATCACCGCGCCACACCAGGCCATGTCAGTCTCCGTCGGCGAAGGAAAAGCCGGAAGAAAGGCCGATCGCGCCGCCATATCCGTCATTCAGCCTGGTGATCACCTCCTTGCCGTCGGCAAGCAATGTGTCGAGCTTCTTTCGATCGCCCTCATCCGCAACCGCCTTTTCGAGATCCGGCGTCATGCCCGCGGCAAGTGCTGCCATCGCCCTCAGCTTTTCGTCCGTCGCGGCAACCATCGGCCTGTCCTTCTCCGGCAGAAGCTCGACCATGCCGGATTTGGTCAGCAGTTCGGCAAGCCCGTCGAGATTGGCCTTCACCATCGGCCAGGTGTTTTCCGACCGCCAGAACAGCGCCTGTTTGGGAAACTTCGCCTTGTCGGCGCCCTTGTAGAAGGTTTCGATACGCTGGTCGCGGACGGTTTCGGCGCCATGCACGAGAATACCGAGCAGGCCGGTGATCGCCTCGCCGCTGGTGCGATAGATGGGATTGTCCGGCCCCGGCTGCTCCCAGGCCTTGGCGATACCATCCGGCGCATCCCATATGCCGGCAATCTCGGCCGCGACATTGCCGATATTCCCGGCAACCGCCGCGCTGTAACGGCAGCGGAAGTCATTTCCGGAAATAAGCGTATCTGAGCCCGTTCCGAAGAGCAGGTATTCCAGTGCGCCGAGCCCCTGCGTCGCAACGCTCTTGGTGGCAAGCATCTTCGGGTCGGTCGCTGTCTCATCGGATTTGGACAATACCGCCTGCACCTGCTTGAGCCCCGTGCTCTTGCGGTCGGGATAGAACATGATGCGTTCGAAGCGGTTCTGCTCGATAGCAGGACCAATACGAACGATCTCGATATGAGCCCAGCTGGCGGCGAGCTTGCCGAAACCTACCCTGGCTGCATCGTAATTTTTCTGCGAGGGCGCCTTGCAGAGCGCCTTCATCGTCGTAGCCATCTCTTCGGCCGAGGCCTGAAACGCGTCGTAGCCGGGCCGGATGAAGCCGTTGACGGCAGCCGTCATCACCTTCGTCACCGTTGCAGCTGGCAGTTCCACGGCCGGCGCCGTATCCGCGTCCTGCGCAAATACCGGTAGGGCAGAGGCTGCGGAAAGCAGGGCGGTCAGGCCGACGGCAATGATCTTTCGCATCACAGGGACTCCAGGAAGGTGAGAAGGGCTGAGCGGTCTTGAGCATCCATGGCGGCAAATGCATCGCGGGCCGCCTGTCCTTCGCCGCCATGCCAGAGGATCGCCTCGGTAAGGTTTCGCGCACGTCCGTCATGCAGGAAGAAGGTATGCCCGTTGACGGTCTTCGTCAGGCCGATGCCCCAGAGCGGCTGGGTGCGCCACTCCCGGCCATCGGCCACGCCGACCTGCTGGCCATCGGCCAGACCTTCGCCCATGTCGTGCAGCAGGAAATCCGAATAGGGCCAGATAAGCTGGAACGCCTGCGCCTTGTTGCCGGCATCGCGGCGGGTGACGAATTTCGGCGTGTGGCAGCCAATGCAGCCGGCGGAATAGAACATCTGCTTGCCCTTCAGCACCGTCGGGTCGTCGATGTCGCGACGGGCCGGCACGGCGAGGTTTTCCGAATAGAAGGTGACGAGCGAGAGAACCGGCTCGGGAGCCTCGACCGGGCCTAGCCGTTCCTGCACGCCGGTTGGCATGGCCAGGCACTCGCCTTGTGCCTTGGTGCAGTCACCATGGGAAAACGGATCATCCTTGGTCGAGATCCCGATATCCCCGGCAAAGGCCGACGAACTCTGGTCGCGGATCGAGGCATTCTGGGCCTTGAAGCCGAAGCGACCGAGCTTCAGTTCGCCGCTGATATGGTCGCGCACCAGCGCCGGCCTGCCGGATATGCCGTCGCCATCCTTGTCGTCCGGATCGGCCCTGGCGAGAATATCCGCCTCGTGGATCGCCTGGATCAACCCCATGCCGATCATCGGTGGCGCTATCCTTGGCGATAGCGTCACGTCGCCTTCCATCGGGCCATAGCCGAGATTGCTGACCGAATAGCTTGGCTTGCGCAGGCTGACGATGTCACCATCGCCGAGCGTAACCGGAATTTCCTCATAGGAAATCTCCATCCGGCCTTCCGCAGCAAGGCCCGGAACGGCGAGATCCTGGAATTGCTCGCCATAGACGGCATCGGGGAAATTGAGCTTGCGGTAATCCGCGGTCGCCTCCCGTTCCGCACTGGTGCGGGCAGGTCGCGCCAGTCTCAGGAACATCGAGGTCGCATCCGCAGCCCCTTCCGGCGGGTGGCCCCGCCCGTCTTTCAGGTGGCAGCTTTGGCAGGCGCGTGCGTTGAACAGCGGCCCGAGCCCGTCCGATGCCTGGGTGGAGGACGGGGCGGAAACCCAGAGCTTGGTGAACAGCGCATTGCCGAGCTTGAAGGTCTGCTCTTCCTCGAAGGTGATATTGGGTGAGAAATGCGAAAACGCATCGCCATTGACGATCGCCTTCGTCGTTGCTGCCCCCGCCGGCATGGCCTCGAATTGTTCGGACCGGGAAAAATCCGTCACCGGCTGCGTCACCCGCTCGACACGTTTCAGATCCTTGGGATTGAGATCGGTGCGAGTGCTGGGCAACGGACCATCGCTGCCGCTCGCCATCCATGGCGTCAGCAGCATCGCGGCGGAACAGAGCGGTAGCAGGTATTTTGAGGCGCCGGTCAGGGCCATGGCAAACCGGGCCTCGCCGTCGAGCGAGGCCCGCCTTTTTGTCGATTACTTGAACACGGCGTCGGGGTTATCGAGGCTGTCGGATCCTTCGAGCTCGACAGTCCCAAGATCCAGCGAAGCGATGACGCGCTCGATGCTCTTGGTCTGGCTGGTCAGCCCGTCGATGGCCTTCTGGACGACTGCATTGCCCTTCTTGTTGTTCTCGCCGATCATCTGGTCATAGGCTTCGACCTTCTGGGCGCGGTCCTTCATCACGTTCATCGCCGCAAGCGTGGTATCGAGCTTGCCCATCATCTCCTTGTTCAGCGCCTTGTCCTTGGCGACCACCAGATCGGAAAGCGATGGACCTTTCATCTTGGTCCCGTCGACACGGGTATACTGCCCCGTATAGGCCGACTTGATGCCGATCGCGTCGTTGAGATGGGAGGCATAGGTGTTATCGGAGAAGCAGTCATGCTCCTCTTCCGGATCGTGCAGCAGAAGGCCGAGTTTCATCCGTTCGCCGGCAAGCTCGCCATAGGAGAGCGAGCCCATGCCGGTCAGGATGGTGGTCAGCCCGGCCTTGGGGTCGGCCTCGACATGTTTGGTTGCCTCGCCATCCGGTGCCCAGGCCGTCACCATGTCCTGAAGATCCGAGACGAGAAGCGTGGTCGCGGCCTTGAGATAGGCGGCGCGGCGATCGCAATTGCCACCCGTGCAATTGGCCTTGTCATAGTCTGTATAGGGACGTTCGCCGGCGCCCGGTCCGGTGCCGTTGAGGTCCTGGCCCCAGAGCAGGAATTCGATGGCATGGTAACCGGTCGCCACATTGGCCTCGATCTCGCCCGCCTCGTTCAGGCTGCGGAGCTTCTCCGGCGTGAGTTCGGTGAAATCGGCTTCCTCACCGTTGATCTTGATCTTCGGATTGGCGATGACATTGGCGGTGTAGAGCGCATTCTCGTCGCTCTCGGTCCCATAGGACGCGTCGACATAGTCGATCAGCCCTTCGTCCAGCGGCCATGCATTCACCTTGCCTTCCCACTCATCGACGATCGGGTTGCCGAAACGATAGACCTCGGTCTGCTGATAGGGAACGCGTGCTGCAATCCAGGCGATTTTCGCCGCCTTCAGCGTCTTGTCGCTCGGCGCGGCGATCAGCGCGTCGACCGCCTTGTCGAGCGCCTGGGCCGTGGTCAGCGAATCCTGATATTTCGCATGCGCCAGTTCGGCATAGTGTTTGAGCACGGCTTCGGGTGTGGTGTCCGCTCGCGCCGGTGCCGATCCGAAGACCGATGAAGCGGCAAGAAGCGCCAAAGCGGCGCCGATCAAGGTCTTTTGGGTCATGTCCTCTCCTTCGCGGCGTCTATCCCGTAACGCCGCCCGAGAGAGTTTTTGCGTGATTTAAAACTGGTGTCAAACGTTCTAGTTTAGAATAGTTTGAAATGCTCAACTTTCGGTTCGCAGGGGTGCTGGTGTCGCGGCATCAGGGCGGCAAGTCGCGACCGGAGCTGTCGCGCCTCAGCATACCGGCCGGCAATTCGTGGGCGGCCAACAGAGTTTTTGCCCAAACTGTCGTCAAACCTTCATGGCGCAACGATACGGCCCGGTCATCACTATTGCCATAGGGGGAAAGTATGGCCATTGCCCGAGGCGCTCAGGTCCGCAGCGCATTTTTCATTTCGCTTCTTTGTTCGGTTGCTCCCATCCATGCTCACGCTGCCGACCAGGTCGTCGCAGCCGGCGTATCCGAGACGGAACAGCAGACGGTATCCGGCACCGACAGCCTCGTCATCGATAAGGGCGGTAGCCTGGATGTCGATGACGATGCGATCGTCTGGGACGGAGCATCGCCCGCACCCGGCGTCACGATCACCAATTCCGGCTCGGTCACGGCAACGAAGCGCGGCATCGATACGGACGGTGACGACAATCCTCGCAACATCACCATCACCAACAATGCCGGCGCGTCCATCGCCTCCGATGACGATACGATCCGTGTCGATACGGACGTGACCGATGGCACGATCACCATCGACAATGCGGGTGCCCTCTCCTCGGACGAAGGCCAGATCATCGATCTCGGTTCGGTGGAATCCAAGGACGCGGTGATCTCCATCACCAATGAGGCATCCGGCAGCATGACCGCTGCCGGCAATGATGCGATCAAGATTGGCGGCGGCGCGATCTCGATCGTCAATGCCGGCACGATCTCATCGGTCGAGTCCGAAAGCCGCGGCATCGATATCGGCGAGTATCTGGATGTCAGTTCCGTCCTGATCGACAACAAGGCGGGCGCGACGATCGAAGCCTTTTCGGATGCCATTCGCATCGACAGCGACGAGGATGACGACACCACGGCCACCGGAACGGTGGTTCTCAACAATGCCGGCGTGATTGCCTCCGTCGGTACGGGTGACGAGGCGGGGCAGGCGATCGACTTCGACAAGATCGCCTCAGGCAAGGGCAGCGTCACCATCAACAACTATGCGACCGGCGAAATCACCGCGACCGATGCGGATGCTGTCCGTCCCGGTGAAAACGGTGTCGTCAACAACTGGGGCAAGATCATCTCGAGCGCGCCGGATAATACGTCCGGTGATCCCGATGACGACACGTCCAACGATGGCATCGATTTCCAGGGCCATGCCGGCACCGTGCATAACTATGCCGGCGGCCTGATTTCGGGTGCCCGCCACGGCATCACCTCGGACGTCGATGTCAACGTCACCAACGATGCAGGCGCAACCATCATCGGCCGTAACGGTTCCGGCGTCGGGTCCGACGGCGACGGTACCGTGGTCAATTACGGCACGATCGAGGGCACTATCGACGACAATTCCGTCAATGGCGATGGCGACGGCGTCGATATCGACGGTCTTGCGACCATAACCAACTACGGCACGATCGAGGGCACCGGTGCCAAGGGCGAAAAGGACGGTTCGCCGAACACCAGCGAAGGCATTGCCGCCGGCGGCGGCACAATCCTCAATCTGGGCACGGGTTCGGTCATCAGCGGCACCGACAACGCCATCCTCATCGATGACAGCGATGCGGGTGACGCCCCCTATGCCACCAAGATCGTCAATGAAGGTACGATCAAGGGCGAGGGCGGTTTCGGCATCCGCCTTGTGGGCGAGCAGGACGACGTGATCTCCAACTACGGCACGATTTCCGCCACCGCTGGCCCGGCGATCGAGATGGGCGGCGGCAACGACACGCTGAATATCTACACCGGTTCCAGTATCATCGGCACGATCGATGGCGGCACCGGCACCGATACCATCAACCTGAACGGCAGCGGCAGCTTTGCCGGCGCCGACAATTTCGAGTTGCTCAACGTCTATGGTGATTGGGTCCTGACCGGCGATCAGAGCTATTCCGGCGGTGTTACGGTGGTGGACGGTTCCTTGAGCGTCGATGGCACGCTCGATGCCGCCATGACGATCGACGCAGGCTCGCTGCTCGATGGTAACGGCACATTCAGCGCGCTGAACGTCGCCGGCACCATCGCACCCGGTCATTCGGTCGGAACCATCTCGGTCACCGGCGACTATACGCAGCTTGCCGGCTCGACCTACGCGGTCGAATTCGATGGTACCAGCGCGGATCTGATCGACGTCGGCGGAACGGCGACCATCGCCGGCACGGTCACGGCCACGCCCTATGGCGACAGCGCCATCACCACGCGCCGCTACACGATCCTCACCGCGGCAGGCGGGGTGACCGGCACCTATACGCTGTCCGATGTCGATATTACCGCCTTCCTCGAAGGCTCGCTGGCTTACGATGCCAACAATGTCTATCTCGATGTCGTACGCAACGCGGTGACATTCGCATCGGCGGCGGATACCGACAACGGGCGCCATGTCGCCAGTGCGATCGAAAGCCTCGGCGCCGGCGATGCGCTCTATGAAGCGGTTGCCGGCTCTGCAGACGCTGAGACGGCTGCCTCCGCCTTCGACAAGCTCTCCGGCGAATTCCACGCTTCGGTGAAGACCGCCCTGATCGAAGACAGCCGCTTCATCCGCGATGCCATCACGGCACGCGTCAACAGCGCCTTCGGCACGGTAGCTGCGGGCACACAGCCACCGGCGCAGTCGAATTCCGCCGGCGTATGGGGGCAGGCATTCGGCAGCTGGGGCAAGAACGGCGGCGATGGCTATGCCAGCATCGACCGTTCCACCGGCGGTCTGATCGTCGGTGCCGATGGAGAGGTTTCGGATAGCTGGCGGGCCGGCTTCGCCTTCGGCTACAGCCATGGTTCCTATGATGCCGATCGGCTGTCCTCCTCCGGCAACAGCGACGATTATCACGTCGGCATTTATACCGGCGGCAAACTCGATGGCTTCGGCCTCCAGGCCGGTGCCGCCTACAGCTTCCATGACATCGACACGAAGCGCAATGTCAGCGCTCTCGGCCTCGATCAGCAGCTGAAGGCGGATTACGACGCCCATACGCTGCAGATCTTCGGCGAGGCGAATTACGACGCCAGGGCCGGCAAGGTCGATCTTCAGCCCTTCGCCAATCTGGCTTACGTCTATTTGAAGGAAGGCAGCTTCAGCGAAAACGGCGGCAGTGCAGCCCTTTCAAGTGACGGCAGCAGCGACAGCACGACATTCACGACGATCGGTCTGCGCGCGTCGACGGATGTTGCGCTGGGTGACACGATGGCAAGCCTGCGTGGCGCGGTCGCTTGGCGCCATGCCTTTGGGGACATTCACCCCCAGTCGGACATGTCGCTGGAAGGTGCCGGCTTCTCGATCGACGGTGCGGGTATCGCCAAGAATGCCGCGCTCGTCGACGCAGGCATCGATTTCAAGCTGAGCGACCGCGCGACCTTCGGCATCGGCTATTCCGGCCAGCTGGCCGGCGATGCCTCGGCCCACAGCGCCAAGGCAAGCTTCACCGTGAAGTTCTGATAATCGCAAGCGAATGGCGCGGCCCTCGGTGCGCGCCATTCATGCATTCCGGCAATCAAGCCGGGACAGCCAGTCTCGGGAGCAAGGCCTCAGGCCTTGCGCTGCATCCGGCAGAAGAAGAAACCGTCGGTATCGGTGCTCGCCGGCGTCAATGTCACAGTGCCGGCATCCGTCACGCGCGGGCGCGGAGCCGCGCTGCCGAAGATCTTCGCCCAGTCCGATGCGACCGAGACGATCGAAAAGTCGGGGTTCTCGGCGCAGAACCGTTCGACCTGGCGGTCGTTTTCTTCCGGCAGGACCGAACAGGTGACATACAGCAGTGCGCCGCCCGGTTTGACGAAACGGGCCGCCTCGCCGAGTGCATCCTGCTGCTGGGCAATCCGCTCGTCGAGATTTTTCTGGTTGAGCCGCCACTTGGTGTCGGGCCGGCGACGCCATGTGCCGGTACCGGTGCAGGGCGCGTCGACCAGAACCGCGTCGAGCTTGTCTTTCAGCGCATCGAGTTGGCGGGGGTCGTCGTGAACCTGCACGTTGCGGGTCCCGGCGCGGCGCAGCCGTTCGATGATCGGGGCAAGTCGCTTGCGGTCGGCATCATAGGCGTGAACCTGACCCTTGTTCTGCATCGCAGCCGACATGGCGAGCGTCTTGCCGCCGCCGCCGGCGCAATAATCTAGCACCTGATCATGTTCGCCGGGCTGGACCAGATCCGCGACGATCTGCGAGCCTTCGTCCTGGACCTCGAACCAGCCTTTCTGGAAGGAAAGCTCGGCCGTCACATTCGGCAGGCGCGATGCGCCTTCGCCGGCGGCGATCCGGATGCCGTTGCGGGCAATCGCCGCCGCCCGTGCGCCGGAACGTTCCAGCGCCTTCACCACCTTGTCGCGATTGGCCTTCAACGTATTGGCGCGAAGATCGAGCGTCGGTCGTTCGGCAAGCGCTTTCGCCTCGATCAGCCAGTTGTCGCCGAAATTGGCTTCGAAGGAGGGCTGTACCCAATCAGGAATGTCGCCCTGCACATGCAGGGGAGCATTGTCGAGATCGCGGTTTGCAAAGGCGCTCGCCTGGGCCTCGGTCAGCGCCGGCGGAGCAAACTTGTCCTCGAGGAATTCGGCAGCAAGCGTCTCGGTGGTAAAACCCCATTGCCGCAACAGGACCGCATAGGCCAGCGCCACGGGGCTTTCGTCGTCCATCAGCCAGGCATGGGAAAGCCGCATGCGCAGGGCGTCATAGACGATGTTGCCAATGGCCGCCCGGTCGCCGGATCCGGCGAAACGATGGGCAAGGCCCCAATCCTTCAATGCATCCGCCACCGGGCGTTTGCGCGCTTCGATATCGGCCAGAACGTCTATCGCCCCGCTTACTCGTCCGCCCAGTCGCATGTCACACTCCGTATCGGTTGAACCCGTATGGCAGTGCTCGTAAACGCGATCGGGTCGAAGGGCAAGGGGAGGGGCTTTGTCCGGCCCGCGTCCGATTAGCCGTCGAAACCCTTCATGCCCTTGCCGGCGACCTTCTGGCCATCGGCCAGCACCTGATAACAGACCTGCGCCGTACCGGTGGAAACCATGCCGATGTCCTGGGCGGCTGCCTTGGAAACATCCAGCACGCGGCCGCGAATGAACGGGCCGCGGTCGTTGATGCGAACCACCACGCTCTTGCCGTTTCGCTTGTTGGTCACCAGCACCTTGGTGCCAAATGGCAGCGAGCGATGCGCGGCCGTCAGTTTGGAAGCATTCATCCTCTCGCCGGAGGCGGTTTTGGAGGAAAGAGCATACCAGGAAGCGTGTCCGCATCCGGGCGCAGCATTGGCCTGTGCCTGGCCGAGTAGTGCAAAAGCAGCAATGGCGGCCGTGGCGGCAGTTAGGCGTCGAACTATTTTCAAGTCGGTCGTCCCCGTCGTTAAGTCCCTGCACGTTGCGTGCGGCGGGGCTTAAGCAGGGCGAAAAATGGCGAAAACGTGGGATTTGTCATCACGGAATGTTAATGAAAGTAACATTCGTGATTACATTGTTATCGATGTTTTTAACGAGCCGGCTAATCGATACTGGAATAAAACCTTAGGAATCAGTCTCTAAGCGAAACTCTGTTCCGGTTGGACTCTGCGGAGTCTGGTGATCACGAAACAACGCGAAAAAAAATTGTTGTCGCAGGGTATTTTCTGCCCAAGTTGGACAAATTCTGTGGCGACATGCCGTATATCTTAAGAAATATTAACTCGCAGAAGGCGTCTGGAAGGAAATTTCAACCGTTTCAAAGTGGGAATTTACTCCTCGACAAGCGGCCTTCGAGGCATCCGAAAGTCGGGATAACTTTATTAGTTAGCACTTACATCTTTAGACTTGCGATGATGTCATGGCGGGCGTGCGATCAGCCGCGCCAGACATCCTCATTCCACATCTGGGCGAGCGAAATCCTGTAGTTCGGGAAGGCGAATTGGAAGCCGAGCGCTCGCAGCCTGGCGTTCGAGACGCGCTTGTTGGCGCCGTAGAAGGAGCGTGCCATCGGCGTCATTTCGGCCGTGTCGAAATCGATTTCCGGCGGAGCTTCAACGGCCATGATCCGCGCGGCCTCGACCACCACGTCCTGCGGCGGGCAGGGCTCGTCATCGGTGACATTATATATGCCGGCAAGTTTGCGCTCGGCCAAAAACAGGCAGGCCGCACCGATATCTTCCACGCGGATGCGATTGAAGACCTGGTCTCTCTTTATAATGCGGCGCGCACTGCCGCGATCGAGATTGACGAAGGCGTTGCGGCCCGGTCCGTAAATGCCGGAAAGCCGCAGCGCCGCGACCGGCACGCCGGCAACACGTCCTTCGTGAGCCCAGGCCTCTTCGGTATCCACCCGCTCGATCGAGCGGCCGAGGATCGGGCTGCCGGGGGTTTCCTCATCCACCCATCCGCCGCCGTGATCGCCATAGACCCCGACAGTCGAAAGATAGCCGATCCATTCAAGCTTCGGGCAGAGTGCGGCAAGCCGGCCGGCAACGAGTTTCAGCAGCGGATCCTGATCCCGGCCCGGCGGGATCGATTGTACGAGATGGGTCACATCCTTCAATGCGGCGAGCAGCGTGTCGCTGAACCCGCTGCCGTCGAAGATGAATGACTTTATATTATAGGCAGACAGCGCCTGCGCACCTTCGGCCGTACGCACCGTGCCCGCAACGGCAAACCCCGCCGCTGCAAAGGCCTTGCCGATTGCCTTGCCGGAATAGCCGCATCCGAAGATCATCACTGTCATCATTTCACTCCCGCCATCTGCCATTCGAGCTGCACGTCCGGATCACTATCGGCAATCCGTCCCTGCGCGAATGCGGCAAACGTGTCATCATCCATCAATCGCCTCAAGGCCCAGACCGCCATGGCTCGCACGACGGGCGAGGCATCGTCGGCCAGGATGCGACATTGCGGAACGAGGCCCGGCTCACCGGAATTGCCGGCCGCAATCAGCACGTTGCGGACAAACCGGTCGCGGCCGATCCGCTTCACCGGGGAGCCGCTGAAGAAGGCGCGGAATGTCGCGTCATCCAGCGTCAGCAGAAAGGCGATCGACGGCTCCTTCAGGTCCTCGCGCGCTTTCAGCTTCATCTCCGACGAGCGTGCCGCGAACTTGTTCCACGGGCAGGCCGAAAGACAATCGTCGCAGCCATAGATGCGGTTGCCGATCAGCGGACGAAACTCGGGATCGATCGGCCCCTTGTGCTCGATCGTCAGGTAGGAAATGCAGCGCCGCGCATCGAGCCGGTAGGGCGCGGGAAAGGCGGCGGTCGGACAGGCGTCGAGGCAGGCGCGGCAGGAACCGCAATGATCCTTCTCGCCGGCATCGATATCGAGCTCGGCGGTGGTGAACAGGCTACCTAGAAACAGCCAAGATCCATGGCTGCGGCTGACGAGATTGGTATGCTTGCCCTGCCAGCCGAGGCCTGCAGCCTCCGCCAGCGGTTTTTCCATCACCGGTGCCGTATCGACGAACACCTTCACATCCTCGCCGGCCCGTGCCGCAAACCGGGTGGCGATCTCCTTCAGCCGTCCCTTGATGACATCGTGATAGTCGCGATTGCGGGCATAGACGGATATTGCCGCCTTGTCTTTCATCGCCTGCAGGTAACGCGGATCCTCGTCCGGCCCGTAATTCAGGCCGAACATCACGATCGAGCGCACCTCTCCCCACAGCACTTTCGGATCACCGCGCCGCTCGCGTGTCTCGGCCATCCACTCCATCGTGCCGTGGTGGCTGTCGTCGAGAAAGACCGACAGCCGTTCGGGTGCGCGCGGAATGCTGTCCGGCAGGGTGATCCGACAGAGATCGAAACCCTGCGCTGCCGCTTCCTCGCGAATGAAGGCGGTCAGCTTCTGCCGCCGGCGAAGCGTCTTCTCGTCTTCGCTCTTTAGGGCGCTAGAAATCGAGGTCCGCATAATGGGACACCGGGGTGAGGCCGCGAATGCGTTCGGCCAGCATCGGACGGAAGGACGGTCGCGATTTCAGCCGCTGGTACCAGTCCTTGGCGATCGGGAATTCCGACCAGTCGATCTCGCCGAGATAGTCGAGCACCGAGAGCGAGGCCGCTGCCGCAAGATCGGCATAGCTCAGCCGTTCGCCGGCAAGCCATTGGCGCGAACCTGCGAGCCAGGAAAGATATTTCATATGCTGGCGGATATTGGCGCGCGAGGTGCGCAGCGCCTTTGAATCCGGCGCCCCTCCGCCCTGGGCTGCCGTCATCTGCAGCTTGTAGACCCGCTCGCGCGTCAGCGGCCGAGTGACATCCTGCTCCATCTTCTGCAGGAACCATTCCGTCAGGCGACGGATCTCGGCCCGGTGCCATGGATCTTCGGCCAGAAGCCGCCGCTCGCGCTTCAGGACGCCATGGGTCTCGTCGAGAAACTCCATCAGCACCGAGGGACCACAGAGCACACGCATGCTGTCATCGACATAGACCGGCAAAGTCGCCGCCGGGTTGAGGTTCAGAAACTCACGGCGCTTTTCCCATGGCTGTTCTTCGACCAGATCTGCCTGAAACCCATATTCCGCCAAAATCAGGCGTACAAATCGCGAAGCAGATGACATGGGGTGATGATAGAGGGTGGGCATAGGGGCGTGGGCTTCGATAAAAAGGGTAAAAGGGTGGGGCTGGCCGCTTCCGCGCCCGCCTGACATATGTCAGCTATATGGATTTGGTAGGGCCAACACAAGCAAGCTGCCATAGACTCAACATTCTGCTGCAAACTGCCGCGATTTTCTCAGCAAAGGATTAAGATTAGTGGATCAACCGATCATCAGCGCACTCTTGCTCGGCCTCATTGAGGGGATCACCGAATTCTTGCCGATCTCCAGTACCGGCCATCTCATCATTGCGGAGCAATGGCTGGGTCAGCGTTCGGACCTGTTCAACATCGTCATTCAGGCTGGTGCGATCATCGCGGTGACCATCATCTACTGGCGCCGGTTGCTCAACCTGCTGCTCGGCTGGCGTCAGCCGGAGAACCGCGACTATGCCGCAAAGCTGATCGTCGCCTTCCTGATCACCGCCATCCTTGGCCTGATCGTCAAGAAGCTCGGCTTCGAACTGCCGACCACCGCAACCCCGGTTGCCTGGGCACTGATCATCGGCGGTATCTGGATGATCTTTGCCGAATGGGCTGCAGCCAAGCGGCCGCCATCGACGAAAATCACCTGGCTTGTTGCCGTTCTTGTCGGTATCGCCCAGATCGTCGCCGGCATTTTCCCCGGCACTTCCCGTTCGTCCACGACGATCTTCGTCGCCCTGCTCGCCGGCACCGGCAGCCGCGTGGCGGCAACCGAATTCGCCTTCCTCGTCGGCATCCCGACCATGTATGCGGCGAGCGGCTATGAGTTGCTGAAGGCCTTCAAGGATGGCAGCGCGGCAAACGAGGACTGGACCTCGCTCGGCATTGCCTTCGTCGTGTCGACGGTCGTCGCCTTCATCGCCGTCAAGTGGCTTCTGTCCTTCATCCAGACCAACCGTTTCACCGTGTTCGCGGTCTATCGCATCATCGTTGGCGTGATCCTTCTGGGCATGGCACTGGCCGGCTTCATCGCCGAGTAAGCCGGCGAACTTTCCGTAGCACCCATCATCAAGAACGGAAAAAAGGCGGGGCGCCACCGGCGCTCCGCCTTTCTCATGATGTTCGTTAACTGACGACCCGGTCGACCGCTGGCCGGTATTGCAACGGGAAAACCCGTGCCGGTTTCTGGTCTGGCCGGAGCGGTGCCTTTATCGAATGGACGCCGTGCTGCAGGGATCGACGCCGTAGGCCGGCGCGCAATCAACCTTGCCGCCTGCAGCGGTCTGGGGAGCCATGAATGAGCCTGCAAGAATGACGAGTGCCGCGCACGCAAAAAATAGGGCGATAGGCTTGCCCATGAAGACGCCTTTCAGAAGAGGTGAATGTTGGTCAGAACCAATTTTCTGCGATCGATTTATTGGTCGCTCACAACGAATTCAATATAGGATTTTGCTAAACCTGCGGTTAACGCACAGTCGTCAATCGGTGAGGACTTTATGCCACATAGACAGGTATCGAACTGCACAATCTCAAGCCGTTAGCAACCGCTGCCCAACGGCGAGGCAGCGCAAAACGATGTCCGGATCGGGGTTGGAAATCTCTCAGGCGGCCTTGCCGCTACCGGTAAATTGGCCGTGCGGACGGAAATGCACGAGATAGGAAGCCAGGATCGAACCGGGGACGACCGGTCTGATACCGAGGCCACAAAGCGTGCGGCCTTCCTTTGCGGCAGCGTCCGATACGACATTGTCCTTTTTCAGCAATTCCACCTGATCGGCGGTCAGCGGCGGCGCGACGAACGGGATGAGCGACGCAATGCTGCCGATCAACGAGGCGATCCCGAAGGGAATCGAGATCAGCGGGCGCTCGCGATTGGTCACCCGCAGCACGGTCTCGAGACATTCACGGAAGGTCATGACCTCGGCTCCGCCGAGTTCGTAGATCGTCCCGCTCTTCACGGCGCCATCGACCGACCGGCCAACGACCTCGGCCACATCCTCCACATAGACCGGCTGCAGCTTCGTCTTGCCGCCGCCGATCAGCGGCAGGAATGGCAGACGCCGCGCCATGGCGCCGAACTTGTTGAAGAAATTGTCTTCCGGTCCGAAAATGATCGACGGGCGAAGAATGACGGCGTCCGGCATCAGCGAAAGGATGCTCTCCTCCGCACGACCCTTGCTGCGTGCATAGGACGAGCCGGAATTGACGTCGGCGCCGATCGCCGAAATATGTGTAAGCTTCGCGCCGGCCTTTTTGGCAGCCTCTGCCACCGTGCGCGCGCCCGTTTCCTGGATGGCATCGAACGTGTTGCGTCCGCTTTCGAAAAGAATGCCGACGCAGTTGATCACATGGACCGAACCCTCGACCGCCCGCTCGACCGACTGAGGATAGCGAAGATTGGCCTGGACCAGCGAGATCTGCCCGACATAACCGGCGGGCAGAAGGAAACCGGCGAGATCGGGTCGGCGTACCGCCACCCGCACGCGATAGCCGCGCTTGACGAGCTTGCTGACCACATGACGTCCGACGAAGCCGGAGCCCCCGAATACGGTGACGAGCGGCGGTAGGTTTTTCACGGTCATGGTCTGCCCCGAAAGCTGTCTCTTGTTCTTCGGTCTTAACTGAATCCCGCAACTGGTGAAAGGGCTTTCGACGCCGCAAGCCTGCGCGCAAACGATGTTTTGACGTCGTGTTTACGGCTCTCTTAAATGCCCTCCACCAGCACCATCTCGCCCTCTGCGGCTTCCTGGCGGATCTTGCTCGCCACCTGATATTCCGGCGAGTTGTAGCATTCCAGCGCGGCCTTCATCGACGGGAACTCGATCACGACATTGCGGTGACGCGCAGTGCCCTCGAGTTCGGTAATCGTGCCGCCGCGAGCCAGGAAATGCGCGTCATACTTGTCGAAGGCAAGTTTCGACGCCGCGATGTAGTCCTTGTAGCGCTCGGGGTCGTGAATATCCATCCGTGCAATCCAATAGGCCTTAGTCATCAAATTTCCTCCTCCTTGTGACTATAGTGAGACGTTGGTCGAATCAGGGTGCAAGTCAATATGAAGCGTAACGTACTCCTTGTCGCACTCGCCTTGGTTGATGTCGGATTTGCTCAGGCAGTCGTCCGTCCGCCGCTGGCTCATGCCGCCGCCTGCTCTCAAGGCGTCATGGATGCGCTGCGTGCGCCCGGCGGCAAGGACGCAAGGCCGGTCGAAATCCGCTGCGATGTTTCGCTGACGGCAAGCGATAAAATTACCCGCCGGATCGTCTTTTCCGGCAGCCGCGCTTCCGGCGTCGTGTTCGATTGTAACGGTGCCACGATCGACGGCAGCCTGTCGAAGGAGCGCACGGTGCTGATCCGCTCGGTGCAGAAGGATGGGAAATGGGACGTCCCGACCGGCATCACGATCCGCAACTGCACGATCAATGGCGATCTTCGCATCCGTGGATTGGGCAATAACGGCCAGGCGGAACTGGTGAAAAAGTCGTCGCTCGAGCCCGGCCACACGGCGCGCGCGCAGGCGGCAGCGCCGAGCGGCATCCTGCTCGAGAACCTGACCTTTTCCGGAAGCGGCGGCATTCCCTTCTATATCGCACCGGGCGTCACCGGCGTGACGTTGCGCAATTCGCATTTCACCGGCAAGTCGACGTCGACCGTCGTTTATCTCGATGCGGAATCGGCGCGCAACACCATCGTCGGCAACACGTTCTCGGCGCATACCAGGGGGCGGGAAGTGCTGGCTGTCGATGGCTCGGCGGACAATCGGATCGAGAACAACACGTTCGTCAACCCGCTGACCGGCGGCATCTTTCTATACCGGAACTGCGGTGAGGGCGGCACGGTCCGTCACCAGTCGCCGCACGGCAATATAATCAGCGGCAATACATTCCAGTACGACCTGCCCCTGGCGCGGCCTGCCGTATGGATTGGTAGCCGCCAGGGGGTAAGCCTCTTCAACAGCTATTGCCTCGTCCAGCCGAAAATGCTGCTCGGCGGTCTCGATCACAATGATGGCGCCAACAACAATACCGTCGTCGATAATCACCTGCCGGGCGGCAAGCCGAGCCTGATCGTCGATCAAGGCGCTCGTAACAGGATCGCGAACAATCGATGAGCAGTCTCAGGCGTCGTTGGCGGGCCAGAGCGCCTGACGCATTTCGGCAAGGATTGCCTCGGCCGCGGCCTTCGGATCGGCGGCCTTGACGATCGGCCGGGCAACGACGAGATGGGTGGAACCGTTGGTGAGCGCATCGCCCGGCGTGACGACGCGCTTCTGGTCGCCCGCATCGGCGCCTTTCGGGCGGATGCCCGGTGTGACGATCGCCACCTCGGTGCCGACGATCTCGCGCACCGCAGCGGATTCTTCCGCCGAGCAGACGATACCGCCCATTCCTGCCTCACGGGCCTGTGCCGCGCGTGTGCGCACCAGTTGCTCGGGCGTCTGGGCATAGCCCGCCTCGGTCACGTCGGCGGCATCCATCGATGTCAGGACAGTCACGCCGAGAAGGCAGAGATCGGAACCCTTGGCGGCCTCGACTGCGGCGCGCATCGCCTTCGGATAGGCATGCAGCGTCAGCATCGTCATGCCCATCTTGGCGATGTTCTCGACACCCTTCGCCACCGTGTTGTCGATGTCGAGCAGTTTCATATCGAGGAAGATCTTCTTGCCGTCCTTTGCGAGGTCGCGGGCGAATTCCAGTCCGCCGGCAAAGGCGAGCTGATAGCCGATCTTGTAGAAGGAGACGGTGTCACCGAGCATCGAAACCATCGCCTCGGCTTCGGAAACTGTCGGGATGTCGAGGCCCACGATAAGCCGGTCACGCGCTTGCATGCTGTTCAATCTCCCTGCCATGTTTCGATCGGCGTCCAGTCGCACGAGATGGCGCGATCCGCAAGGGTAAAGCGGAAGAGATTTCCCCCTCCGCCGGGCTGATCCTGCGAGCGCGAGATCGGAATCCGCATGAGATGGCATTTCAGAAGCGTGCCGACGCCGCCATGGCCAACGAATGCAATCGGCGCGGCCGGATCATGATCGGCGAGCACGGCCTCGACGATGGAAACGATCCGCGCTTGCGCATCGGTGGCGCGCTCCCAGCCCCGGAAGCTCTCGTTAGGGTGGGCGAAGAACCAGTCCGCCGCGGCCTCGAATTCCGGCGAGGCCAGAAAGCCGGTGGCGGATCGGTCGTTCTCATGCATGCCGTCGATGATCTCGACTGCCACTCCCGCGGCCTTGGCGAGAATCTCGCCGGTTTCGATCGCCTTCGTCTCGTCGCTGGTAATGATGCGGGCCAGAGAGTGCGCCCATGGAAGCGCGGCCGCCCTTTCCGCTCGCTCGCGGCCTAGCTCGGAGAGACCCCAGCGTGGCACCGGCACGTCGGGGTCGATCAGCACTTGCGGATGGGTGATATAGAGGCCGAAACTCATGCCGGATCGCACTCCGCTGCGGGTCGGGATCGATCCCGCTTATATCGGCCGCTTGACGGGCATATGACCTAAGCGCGCGTATAGGTCCAAAGCTGTGCCGGCGGGATATTCCGCACGACGAAATCGTAATGCTTGATCTTGTAGCGGTCGGGATTGGCGATGATCGGCGAGACCGGACCATAGGTGATCTGCATCACCGGGCGCCCGGCAGGCAGGCGATTGAGCAAGTCTTCCAGCAGCGCGATACGGCGCTCCATCGGAAAGCTGAGGAGCGGGATTGCCGAGACGACGCTGTCGAACGTCTTGTCCCTGAAGGCGCCGAGCGTCTTGTCGAGGTCGAAGGCATCGCCGTTGATGAAATTGACGCCGGAAAACGTCTTGACCAGATGCTGGTAGAAATCGGTCGAATACTCGATCGACACCAGGTCCTTTGGAGCGACACCCTTCTGCAGGATGGCCTTGGTGATGACGCCGGTACCGGGGCCGAGCTCAAGAACGGGCAGGCCGGACTTCGTATCGA
The DNA here is from genome assembly GCF_003597675.1 of Neorhizobium sp. NCHU2750. Lineage (NCBI taxonomy): Bacteria > Pseudomonadati > Pseudomonadota > Alphaproteobacteria > Hyphomicrobiales > Rhizobiaceae > Neorhizobium > Neorhizobium sp. NCHU2750. The sequence continues at coordinate 4,286,037 of NZ_CP030827.1, forward strand.
CGACACTCGCCATCCGTTTCGCCGTGACCGACGAAGTCGGCATGATCGCACCGACCTGTTTCGGGCCGTCGATCCATCCCTTGAAGAAGCGGATCTCTTCGTCAAATTTCCGGCCGAGCCGTTCCTTCAGGCGCAATTCCATCAACTCATCCTCTCCCGCTTTTCTGGCTACCTGGGGCCTCACGACGCAAAAGCAAGGAAAAATGTCGCAAGCAGCAAATGGCACAAAAAAGGCGGCTCGGAATTCCCGGCCGCCTCTTGGGTTTTATACGCGCATTGGCATCAAGACATAGAGCGCGTCATCGCCCGCCGTATCCCGCACCAGGGTTGGCGAGCCGGCATCTGCCAGCATGAAGATCGCATCGTCGCCGGAAAGCTGCGCCGTGATGTCGAGCAGATATTTGGCGTTGAAGCCGATTTCCATCGGGTCGTTTTCATAGCCGACTGCCACCTCTTCCGTGGCGCTGCCCGAATCCGGGTTGTTGACGGTCAGCATCAGCTGGCCTTCCGTCAGTGACAGCTTCACGGCGCGGCCGCGCTCCGACGAAATGGTCGAGACACGATCGACGGCCTTGGTGAAGGTCTGGCAATCGACCCGCATTTCCTTGTCGTTGCCGGTCGGGATGACGCGCTGGTAATCCGGGAAGGTGCCGTCGATCAGCTTCGACGTCATGATGATGTCGCCGATCGTCAGGCGGATCTTGGCATCCGACACTTCGACCGTCACCGCAGCTTCCGGATCATCGACCAGCTTCTGCAATTCGCCGACCGTCTTGCGCGGAATGATGATGCCCGGCATGCCTTCTGAACCCGATGGTGCCTCGACATCGGCGCGCGCCAGACGGTGCCCGTCGGTCGCGACGGCGCGCAGCTTCAGGTCGCCGCCCGCCTCGATCGTGTGGAAGAAGATGCCGTTGAGGTAATAGCGGGTTTCCTCCGTGGAGATCGCGAACTGCGTCCGGTCGATCAGCATCTTGAGGTCGGTCGCCTTCAGCTTGAACGTATGGCTGAACGAACCTGCGGTCAGATCGGGGAAATCGGTCTCCGGCAGGCATTGCAGCGAGAATTTCGAGCGGCCGGACTGTACCGTCATCGAGCCGCCATCCGGATTGGTGGCGAGCAGCACTTCCGAGCCGTCCGGCAGCTTGCGGACGATTTCATAAAGAAGATGAGCGGGAACGGTAGTGGCGCCCGCGGTCTCGACCATGGCCGGAACGGCCTCGGTGATCTCCAGATCGAGGTCGGTCGCCTTCAGTTCGAGATTGGCGCCGGATGCACGCATCAGCACGTTGGAGAGGATCGGGATGGTGTTGCGGCGCTCGACCACGCGATGCACGTGGTTCAGCGATTTCAGAAGATTGGACCGCTCGAGAGTAATACGCATGGACTCAACCGCTTTCGACCTTGGCGATCTGTGGGATAGCTCGCCTGATATTCTTCGGCCTGTCATAAGCCGGACGATGTGGACGGGCAAAATGGCAGAGATCGGCCTTTGAATGCAAGAGCAGAACCGGAGGCGCTTGCGTCATTTCGGCACTCGACTGCCGCTGCACACAGAAAACTTGGATATCCGCCGCTTGCGGGCCGCCATCGTGTTGATCATAAAGAGCCATGATCATCGTTAAGAATTGCAGAGCCAGTGGCCGGACCCTCTGAAGTGCCCCGCGGCTATCGCGTCGCCAATACATTCGTCCCTTCGCGCCCGCTGGAGCCGGCGCTCTATCTGGTCGCGACCCCGATCGGCAACCTCGGCGATATTACGCTGAGAGCCCTGGAAACCTTGGGTGGGGCGGACGTGCTGGCCTGCGAGGATACCCGCGTCACTCGCGTGCTGCTCGACCGCTACGGCATAGCCAACAAGCCCTATGCCTATCACGAGCATAATGCCGACGAGATGGGGCCGAGGCTTCTGGCGGCACTCGAAGACGGAAAATCGGTGGCGCTGGTTTCCGATGCCGGAACGCCGCTCGTCTCCGATCCCGGCTACAGGCTTGGCCAGATGGCGATTGAGGCCGGCCACAAGGTCGTCCCCATTCCCGGCGCATCGGCGCCGCTCGCGGCACTGGTTGCTTCCGGCCTGCCCAACGATGCCTTCCTTTTCGCCGGCTTCCTGCCGGTCAAGGACAAGGCGCGACGGGACCGGCTGGCGGAACTCTCCAAGGTGCCGGCAACCCTGATCTTCTTTGAATCCCCCCACCGCATTGCCGCAACGCTCGCTTCCGCTGCGGACGTTCTGGGGCACGGTCGCAGCGCCTGCGTCGGCCGCGAACTTACCAAGGCCTTCGAGGAGATCAGCCGCGCAAATCTTGGCGAACTGGCCGATGCCTTCGAGAGCCGTACGGTGAAAGGCGAGATCGTCTTCCTCGTCGGTCCGCCGGCTGAGGAAGAGATATCGACCGCGGTCGATGTCGACGCGCTGCTGATGGAACTGGGTGCCTCGATGCCGGCATCCAAGGCTGCCGCCGAAGCTGCTCGCCTGACCGGGCTGCAGAAGCGTGATCTCTACCAGCGTCTTGTCGAGATGAAGGCCCAATGATGAAGGGAAGGAACGGTGGCTGATGGGGCAGGGGCCTGAGGGAAGCCGGCATAGAAGACAGCGCGCCGAACGGCGCGGTCACATATCGGAATATCTTGCGGCCCTTTGCCTCATCCTCAAGGGCTACCGTATCCTCCAGCTGCGATATCGGACGAAGCTGGGCGAGATCGACATCATCGCCCGCAGGAAGACGCTCATTGTTTTTGTCGAGGTCAAGGCCCGCGCCCGCGAGGCCGATGCCATCGATGCGGTCGGCTATGAAACCCAGCGGCGGATAAGGGCTTCCAGCGATATCTGGCTGTCGAAGCGGCGCGATGCACACCTTCTGTCCTGCCGCTACGATATCATCGCCGTTCTGCCCGGCCGGTTGCCCCGCCATTTCATTGATGCGTTCTGATTGAAATTTTGACGGCCGGATGAAGTTTTTGCAAAGCCGTGCACTGTCATGGAACTGAAACAAAACTGTTAAGGTCCTGTCATCGAGCCCCCCTATCAGCGTCCTCAACCCCAATCACGGTGGAGAGGACGACCATGTTCAAGAAACTTTCGATCGCAGCAGCAGCGGTCGCACTGTCGGCGACCTCGTCGATGGCTGCAACCGAGATCACCTGGTGGCACGCCATGGGCGGCAAGCTCGGCCAGAAGCTCGAAGACGTCGCCGCGAAGTTCAACCAGAGCCAGAGCGAATACAAGATCGTTCCGGTCTACAAGGGCACCTATCCGGAAACCCTGACCGCCGCGATCGCTGCCTTCCGCGCCGGTCAGCAGCCCGCCATCGTTCAGGTCTTCGAAGTCGGCACCGGCACGATGATGGCCGCCAAGGGCGCCGTCTACCCGGTCTACAAGCTGATGAAGGACGAAGGCGAGCCGTGGGATCCGTCGAAGTTCCTCGCTCCGGTCACCGGCTACTACACCGATCCGCAGGGCAACATCCTGTCCATGCCGTTCAATTCCTCGACGCCGATCCTGTATTACAACAAGGACGTCTTCCAGAAAGCTGGCCTGAACCCCGACGTTGCCCCGAAGACCTGGGCTGAACTCGGCGAGATGAGCAAGAAGATCGTGTCTTCGGGCGCGGCCAAGTGCGGCTTCACCATGTCCTACGGCGCAAGCTGGGTCGGCCTTGAGAACTACTCGGCCATTCAGGATCTGCCCTATGGCACGAAGCAGAACGGCTTCGGCGGCATGGATGCACGTCTTACCTTCAACGGTCCGCATCAGGCTGCCTTCTGGGATCAGCTGAAGAAGTGGCACGATGACGGTTCCTACAAGTATGGCGGCCCGAGCAGCGGCGCCGATGCGGCACCGGCCTTCTACTCGCAGCAATGCGCCGTCTACATGAACTCGTCCGCCTCGCGCGCAGACGTCATCGCCAACTCGAAGTTCAATGTCGGCTTCGCACCGATGCCTTACGACGACACCGTCACCAAGGATCCGAAGAACTCGATCATCGGCGGTGCGACGCTCTGGGTTCTGAATGGCCAGAAGAACAAGGATGTCTACAAGGGCGTGGCGAAGTTCTTCACCTATTTGTCGCAGCCGGAAGTCCAGGCTGACTGGCACCAGTTCACCGGCTACCTGCCGATCACCAACGCTGCCTACGAGCTTGGCCAGAAGCAGGGCTACTACGCAGCCAACCCCGGTTCCGACATTGCCATCAAGCAGATCACCCGCGGCACTCCGGACGACAATTCCAAGGGCGTCCGCTTCGGCAACCTGAGCCAGATCCGCGATGTTCTCGACCAGCAGCTGGAAGCCGTTCTTGCCGGCAAGAAGACCGGCCAGGAAGCTCTCGATGATGGCGTCAAGCAGGGCAATTCCATCCTGACCGATTTCCAGGCTGCGAATTCCAACTAAGGATCACTCCTTATCCATGCGCCCTTCCCGGTTTTGACCGGGGAGGGCCTTTTCCTTGAATGGGAACCTGCCCGGACCATGACAGCCGGCCTCACCCACGGAAATTGCTCGGGGACCCCGCCATGCAGACCAAGCGCACCGTATTTCAAAGCCGCCTCCTGCCATATGTTCTCGTGGCACCGCAGCTGATCATCACGCTGATCTTCTTCGTATGGCCGGCCGGCCAGGCCATCTGGCAATCCTTTCTACTGCAGGATCCGTTCGGCATGCGGGACAAGTTCATCTGGTTTGCCAACTATACGCGCCTCATGAATGATCCCGATTATCTCAATTCGCTGGTCGTCACTCTGGTCTTCGCCATCGGCGTCACCGTCCTGTCCATGGGCGTGTCGCTGCTGCTCGCCGTCTGCGTCAACCGCGTCATCCGCTCGCAGCGCTTCTACACGACGCTGCTCGTCTGGCCCTATGCCGTGGCGCCTGCCGCATCCGGTCTGCTCTCGTGGTTCATGTTCAACCCCAGTGTGGGCATCATTCCCTATGGCCTGTCTCACCTCGGCTACACCTGGAACCACCGCCTCATTCCGCATGACGCGATGATCCTCGTCATCATCGCCGCCGCCTGGAAGCAGATCTCCTACAATTTCCTCTTCTTCGTCGCCGGGCTTCAATCCGTGCCGCATTCGCTGACAGAGGCTGCCGCAATCGACGGCGCCGGTCCGGTCAAGCGCTTCTGGACGATCGTCTTCCCGCTCCTGTCGCCGACGACCTTCTTCCTCGCCGTCATCAACATCACCTATGCGATGTTCGACACCTTCCCGATCATCGATTCCACCACCGAGGGCGGCCCGTCGCAGTCGACCAATATCCTGGTCTACAAGGTCTATGCCGATGGTTTCGTCGGCCTCAACCTTGGGCCTTCGGCAGCCCAATCCGTGGTGCTGATGCTGATCGTTGTTCTGCTGACCGTCGTCCAGTTCCGCTGGATCGAACGCAAAGTGCAGTACTGATAGGAGCCCCGTCATGGTCGAGAACCGCCCGTTTTTGAACTTTCTCACCCATTTCGTGCTGATCCTCGGCATCGCCACGGTGGTCTTTCCCGTCTATCTCGCCTTCATCGCCTCGACCCGCGGTCCGGCCGACTTCCTCACGGGCGTCGTGCCGCTGACGCCGGGCGACCAGACCTGGGAAAACTATAGTGCGCTTCTCGGCGCCGGATCGACGCGCGCCGGTGCGCCGCCCTTCCTGCTGATGCTCGCCAACAGCCTGGTCATGGCGTTGCTGGTGGCCTTCGGTAAGATATTCATCTCGATACTGTCGGCATTTGCCGTCGTCTATTTCCGCTTTCCCGGTCGCATCATTGCCTTCTGGGTGATCTTCATGACGCTGATGCTGCCGATCGAGGTGCGCATCCTGCCGACCTACAAGGTGATCGCCGATCTCGGCATGCTGAATTCCTATGCCGGCCTCGTCATCCCGGTCATCGCCTCGGCCACCGCCACCTTCCTCTTCCGCCAGTTCTTCCTGACCATTCCGGAAGAGACGATGGAAGCGGCCCGTGTCGATGGTGCCGGTCCCCTGAAATTCTTCTGGGATATCCTTCTGCCGCTGTCGCGCACCAACATCGCGGCGCTGTTCATCATCATGTTCATCTTCGGCTGGAACCAGTATATCTGGCCGACGCTGATCACCACCGATCCGCATTTTTACACCGTGGTCATGGGCATCAAGCGGCTGACCGCCGTGCTTGACGGCGATACGCAATGGAACCTCGTCATGGCGGGTGTCATCCTGGCGGCGCTCCCCCCGGTTCTGGTCATCATTTTCATGCAGCGCCTGTTCGTCAAAGGCCTGGTTGAGACGGAGAAATAACAATGGCATCCATCGACGTCGAAAATGTCGGCAAGATCTATTCAGGCGGCGTGCGCGCGGTGTCCGATATCCGGCTCAACATCGCCGATGGCGAGTTCATCGTCCTTGTCGGTCCATCCGGCTGTGGCAAGTCCACGCTGCTGCGCATGATTGCAGGCCTTGAGACCATTTCAGAGGGCGAAGTGAAGATCGGCACCCGCACCGTCAACAATGTCGAGCCGGCCGATCGCGACATTGCCATGGTCTTCCAGAACTATGCGCTCTACCCGCATATGACGGTGAAGCAGAACCTCGAATACGGACTGAAAAACCGCAAGACGCCGAGGGCCGAGATCGACGCCCGCGTGGCGGAGGCTGCCCGCATGCTGGAAATCGGCCAGTATCTCGAGCGCAAGCCGAAGGCCCTTTCCGGCGGCCAGCGCCAGCGCGTCGCCATGGGCCGCGCCATCGTCCGTAAGCCGGCCGTCTTCCTGTTCGACGAACCGCTCTCCAACCTCGATGCCAAGCTGCGCGTTTCCATGCGTGGCGAGATCAAGCGCCTGCAGCGCCGCCTCGGCACCACCTCGATCTACGTCACCCACGACCAGCTGGAGGCGATGACGCTCGCCGACCGCCTCGTGGTCCTGAATGGCGGCCGCATCGAACAGGTCGGCTCGCCGCTCGATGTCTACCACACGCCGGCTTCGACCTTCGTTGCAAGCTTCATCGGCTCGCCGGCCATGAACCTCGTCAAGGCCGAACTGCAGGGCGACAAGCTGGCCATCGGCCCGGCACTGATCTCGCTCAACGGCTACGCGCCGACATCCGGTGCCGTCACCGTCGGCCTGCGCGCCGAGGACCTGCGCCTCGTTTCCGGTGGCGAAGGCATGCCGTTTGCCGTCGAATATGTCGAGGAACTTGGTTCCCAGCGCCTTGCCCACGGCCTTGTCGGGGATCAGGCGATGACGATCGCGCTTTCCGGCGAAGCAGCTATTTCCGACCGGATGCAGATAGCCATCGATCCCGCAAAACTGCATTTCTTCGATGCCGCGACCGGCAAACGCCTTGGCGCCCAGGTGCCGGCACATGCAAGCGTTGAAGAGGCGCAGCCGGTCGCCTGACATGCACTGATGTGATCGGCCGATTGGGTCGATTGACAATCGACGGCCGGGATTATTCCCGGCCGCATTGCTTTCGGGCGGGCGCCATCCTAAATCAGGCGGGCTCGAATGGGGCAGATACGTTCTCGGGGACAGAATTCATGGTGCATGTTCGCAAGGTCGCAATCCAGATGGACCACATTTCCGGCATCAATATTGCCGGCGATTCCACCTTCGCAATGACCCTCGAGGCTCAATCGCGCGGCTACGAACTCTTTCATTATACGCCCGACCGCCTGACCATGCGCGACGGCAAGATTTTCGCGGCTGTCGAGCCGCTCGTCGTGCGCGACATCAAGGGCGATCACTTCACCCTTGGCGAAAAGACCCGCATGGATCTCTCGCAGATGGACGTCGTGCTGCTGCGCCAGGATCCGCCCTTCGACATGGGCTACATTACCTCGACCCATCTTCTCGAACGGATTCATCCGAAGACGCTCGTCGTCAACGATCCGGCCTGGGTGCGCAACTCGCCGGAAAAGATCTTCGTCACGGAATTCGCCGATCTGATGCCGGCAACCCTGATCTCCCGCGACGTCAACGAGATCGCCGCCTTCCGCCAGGAAATGGGCGACATCATTCTGAAGCCGCTCTATGGCAATGGCGGCGCCGGCGTCTTCCATTCCACCCGCGACGATCGCAACTTCACCTCGCTTCTGGAAATGTTCGGCCAGATGTATCGCGGCGAGCCCTATATCGCCCAGGCCTATCTGCCGGCGGTGCGCAAGGGCGACAAGCGCATTCTGCTTGTCGACGGCGAGCCGGTCGGCGCGATCAACCGTGTTCCGGCCGAAACCGACAGCCGCTCCAACATGCATGTCGGCGGCCGCGCCGAGCCGACCGAGCTGACCACCCGCGAAAAGGAAATCTGCGCCCGCATCGGGCCCGCCCTGCGCGAGCGCGGCTTCATCTTCGTCGGCATCGACGTGATCGGCGACTACATGACCGAGATCAACGTCACGTCGCCGACCGGCATCCGCGAAGTCAGGAAATTCGGCGGCGCCGATGTCGCAAGCCTGATGTGGGATGCCATCGAGGCAAAGCTGAAGTAATTCAGTTGCCTTGCGAAGACTGAAAGAAAAGCGCCTTCGGGCGCTTTTTGCATTTTTGTTCGATTTTTGTTCTTGTTTAAATTCGAGCGCTGTGTCAGCTTATGGTTGTGCTGGCGCGAGGTGTGACACCTTTGTCCCCGGCATCATGGCGGGGGCAGGGCACATGGTTTCACGGGTCAGCACGGTCGCATTTCAGGGCATAGACGGGGTGCCGGTGGATGTTCAGGTCATGGTTGGCCCCGGCAAGGTCGGCATGCAGATCGTCGGCCTGCCGGACAAGGCGGTGGCCGAAAGCCGCGAGCGGGTTCAGGCGGCACTGCATGCGTCGGGCCTGGCTGTGCCGCACAAGAAGGTGACGGTCAATCTGGCGCCGGCAGACCTCCCCAAGGAGGGCTCGCATTTCGACCTTGCCATCGCGCTTGGCCTGATGGCGGCGCTGGGCGCCATTCCCGGCGATGCCGTTGCCGATCATGTCGTCATCGGCGAACTCAATCTCGACGGGACGCTGGCAGCAGTCGCCGGCGCGCTTCCGGCGGCCATCAGTGCCAATGCCTTGGGAAAGGGCCTGATCTGCCCGGCAGACAGCGGCCCGGAGGCGGCATGGGCGGGGCCGGGTGTCGATATTATCGCGCCGCGCAGCCTGATCGCACTCGCCAACCATTTTCGTGGCACCCAGGTCATCTCCCGCCCGCAGCCCGCCATCCGTGCCCTTCCGGCCAACCTGCCCGATCTTGCCGAGATCAAGGGGCAGGAGAGCGCCAAGCGGGCACTGGAGGTTGCCGCCGCCGGTGGCCATAACCTGCTTTTCGTCGGCCCGCCCGGTTCGGGAAAATCCATGCTGGCGGCAAGGCTGCCCTCCATCCTGCCGCCTCTCTCCGCCGCCGAACTGCTCGAAGTGTCGATGATCCATTCGATCGCCGGCCAATTGTCCGGCGGCAAGCTTTCCGATCGCAGGCCCTATCGCACGCCCCATCACTCGGCGACCATGGCCGCTCTCGTCGGTGGGGGCCTCAGGGCAAGGCCGGGCGAGGCGTCGCTTGCCCATCACGGCGTGCTGTTCCTCGATGAGTTTCCGGAATTTTCGCCACAGGTTCTGGATGCGCTGCGCCAGCCGCTGGAAACCGGCGAATGCGTCATCGCGCGTGCCAATCACCGCGTGTCCTATCCGGCAAGCATCCAGCTCGTCGCGGCGATGAACCCGTGCCGTTGTGGCATGGCGGGAGAGCCCGGTTACACCTGCGCCCGCGGTCCCCGCTGTGCCTCCGACTATCAGGCCCGCATCTCGGCCCCCCTGATGGATCGTATCGATATTCGCATCGATGTTCCTTCTGTCGCGGCTTCGGACCTCATCCGGCCGGCGCCGGCGGAAAGCAGCGCGGACGTGGCAAAGCGGGTTCTGGCAGCGCGGGAGATGCAGCGGGATCGGTATATGACTGCCGGCCTGCAGGGTGTTCTGACCAATGCACGCTGCTCGACGGCACTGATCGAGAAGGTGGCGGAACCCGATCCCTCCGGCCTGCAATTGTTGCGAGATGCGGCGGAAAAGTTGAAATTCTCCGCCCGCGGCTATCACCGGGTTCTCAAGGTGGCGAGAACCCTTGCCGATCTCGATGGCAAGCCGACCGTCGGCCGTATCCATCTCGCCGAGGCGATTTCATACCGTATGGCCAGTGAACGACTGGCCATTGCGGCGGCCTAGAGAAATTCCGGCAAAAACGGGAACCGGTTTTGTGCCGGAAATTGCGTGACGTCAGGGAGACAGGTCATTGCCGGCGTCCAATCATCGCCGGCAATGATCGAGATGCGGCTCAGCCGCCAAGCCCGTCGAAAAGCGCGGTGGAGAGATAACGCTCGGCAAAGGACGGAATGATCACGACGATGGTCTTTCCGGCATTTTCCGGCCGGCTGCCCACGTCGATCGCAGCTTTCAGCGCCGCACCGGAGGAAATGCCGACCGGCACGCCTTCAAGCCTGGCCACATGTCGGGCGGTCTCCAGCGCGTCGGCACTCGCCACCGTGACGATCTCGTCGTAGACATGCGTATCGAGAATTTTCGGTGCAAAGCCCGCACCGATGCCCTGGATCTTGTGCGGGCCGGGTTCACCACCGGAAAGAACCGGCGATTCCTTCGGTTCGACGGCAATCACCTTCACATCCGGCTTGCGTGCCTTCAAGACCTGGCCGACGCCGGTGATCGTCCCGCCGGTGCCGATCCCGGCAACGAAAATGTCGACCTTGCCCTCGGTATCGTTCCAGATCTCTTCTGCCGTCGTCCTGCGGTGGATCTCCGGGTTGGCCAGGTTTTCGAACTGCTGGGGAATGATGGCGTCGGGCAGTGTCGCGGCAAGTTCCTCGGCCTTGGCGATCGCCCCCTTCATCCCCTTGGGGCCTTCGGTCAGCACCAGTTCGGCGCCGAGCAGCGCCAGCATCTTGCGGCGCTCGATCGACATCGTCTCCGGCATGGTGAGGATCAGCCTGTAGCCCTTGGCTGCCGCCGCAAAGGCGAGCGCGATACCCGTATTGCCCGAGGTCGGCTCGATCAGTGTGGTCTTGCCCGGCGCGATCCTGCCCTCGGCCTCCAGGCTCTCGATCATCGCCACGCCGATACGATCCTTGACCGATGAGATCGGGTTGAAGAATTCCAGCTTGGCAAGAATGGTGGCGTTCACGCCCTTTTCCTTCGCCAGCTTGTCGAGCCGCACGATCGGCGTATTGCCGATCGTTTCGGTAATGGAGGAATAGATTTTGCCGCGTCCGGGCTTGTTATCCGACATGGTACTCTCCTTGAATATGCTGGAGAAGCTAGGCCTTGGCCCGAAGGAATGCCAGCAACGCCGCTCCGCCGAGCGGCCCCAGATGGAAATTCGTTCTGTAAATGATGAGACGAGAAAAATAATCTTTCCACTGAAAGCCAAAACGGTTTGAAATCGCCTTCCAAAGGCGGCGGAAACACCAAGCTGACATGGGGCTTGCTGCATTCCGGATGCCGGTATACGCCTTGCCTGTCGCCCCTGAATGAGGTTTTCGGCCATGAATATTCGTCAATATCTGGTCGTTCCCGGCCTCGCATTTGCGGTGGCTTTTTCGATCCTTGCGCCCTGCATGGCCGCATCGTCCCAGCCGGAGCCCGTACAGACCATCGTCTTCATGCGCCATGGGGAAAAGCCTGCGGCCGGCCTTGGCCAGTTGAGCTGCCAGGGGCTTAACCGGGCGCTGGCCCTGCCGCCGGTTCTCGCGCGCCTGTTCGGTCGCCCGGATCGCCTCTTTGCGCCGGATCCGGCCAAACGCAAGGAAGACGAAGGGACCGAGTATGATTACATCCGTCCGCTTGCCACGATCGAGCCGACCGCCATTGCTGCCGGGCTGCCGGTCGATACATCCGTCGGCTTCGACGATCTGGATGGTTTGAAGAAGGCGCTTGCGCCGCCGCCCGGACATCCCGAACTGGTCTTCGTCGCCTGGGAGCACAAGCAGATCGTCAAGCTGCTAAAGTCGCTCATCAAGGCGGGTGGTGGCGACAAGGATCAGGTGCCGAAATGGAAGGGCGAGGAATTCGACAGCCTTTACATCCTGCGCCGGCCCGTTTCAGGCTCAGGCCGCGTCACCTTCGAACGGCTTGAGGAAGGGCTGGATGGCCAGCCGCAAACCTGCCCCGGCCAGCAGGGCTGAGATGGTGGTTCAGACGCCGGTCGAGCCGAAGCCGCCGGCACCGCGCACCGTTTCCGTCGTCTCGCTGATCTCGGCAACCCGCACCTGCGTCACCGGGGCGATCACCATCTGGGCGATCCGCATGCCGCGGGTAATGACGAAATCCTCGTCGCCGAGATTGATCAGCAGCACCTTCACCTCACCACGATAGTCGCTGTCGATCGTGCCCGGCGTGTTCAGGCATGTGATGCCATTCTTGAACGCGAGGCCCGAGCGCGGACGGATCTGCGCTTCGAAACCGTACGGAACTTCGAAGATGAAGCCGGTCGGCACCAGCGCTCGCTTGCCCGGAGCAATCGTCATCGGCTCCGCGTCGTTGACGGCAGCACGCAGGTCCATGCCGGCCGCCCCCGCCGTTTCATAGGAGGGCAGGTCGAGGCCATTGCCGTTCGGCAAACGGACGAGATTGAGCATCGGCGAAGAAGGGGTGTGAGCGTTCATCGGGCCATTACTTTGCCGCTGCGATCCGCAGGTCAATTGCAATGAGAGGCTTTAGTCGCTAGATACCGCGGCAATTCACAGGATTCCAAGATATGGCCGAAACTCTGGCAGAGGCGGTTTCCCGCCGCCGCACATTTGCGATCATCGCCCACCCGGATGCGGGCAAGACGACGCTTACCGAAAAACTGCTTCTGTTCGGCGGCGCCATCCAGCTTGCCGGCGAGGTCAAGGCCAAGAAGGATCGCATCCAGACGCGTTCCGACTGGATGAAGATCGAGCGTGAGCGCGGCATCTCGGTCGTCACCTCGGTAATGACCTTCGAATATGCCGACAAGGTCTTCAACATCCTCGATACGCCCGGCCACGAGGACTTCGCCGATGACACTTATCGCACGCTGACGGCGGTCGACGCCGCCATCATGGTCATCGACGCCGCCAAGGGTATCGAGCCGCGGACGTTGAAGCTGTTCGAAGTCTGCCGCATGCGCGACATCCCGATCATCACCTTCGTCAACAAGATGGACCGCGAAAGCCGTGACATCTTCGAGATCCTTGACGAAGTCGAGGAAAAGCTGGCGCTCGATACCGCCCCGATCACCTGGCCGATCGGCCGCTCCAAGAGCTTTTGCGGCTCCTACCAGCTGGCGACCAACAAGGTGCGTGGGCCGGATAGCGAAGAGGCGATCTCCGTCAATGGTCCGCAGGCCGTGGCCGACCGGCTGCCGGAAAACGAACGTGCCGCCTTCGTCGAAGAGGTCGAACTCGCGCTCGAAGCCTGCCGTCCCTTCGACCGCCAGGCTTTCCTGGAAGGTCACATGACGCCGGTCTTCTTCGGTTCGGCCCTGCGTAATTTCGGCGTTCGCGATCTGATCAATGCGCTCGGCGATTTCGCACCGCCGCCGCGCGACCAGGTTGCCGATATCCGCACCGTCCATGCCGCCGAAGACAAGATGACGGCCTTCGTCTTCAAGATACAGGCGAACATGGACCCGAACCACCGCGACCGCATCGCCTTCGCCCGCATCTGCTCCGGCAAGCTGGAGCGCGGCATGAAGGCAAGGCTGGCGCGCACCGGCAAACAGCTTGGCCTCACGGCGCCGCAATTCTTCTTTGCCTCCCAGCGCCATATCGCCGATACCGCCTTTGCCGGTGACGTCGTCGGCATTCCGAACCACGGCACGCTTCGTATCGGCGATACGCTGACCGAAGGCGAGGCACTGGTCTTCCAGGGCGTGCCGAACTTCTCGCCGGAAATCCTCCGCCGCGTGCGGCTTGAAGACGCGATGAAGGCGAAGAAACTCAAGGAAGCGCTGCAGCAGATGGCCGAGGAAGGCGTCGTGCAGCTGTTTTCGCCCGAAGACGGGTCTCCCGCCATCGTCGGCGTCGTCGGCGCGCTGCAGCTCGATGTGTTGAAGGAACGCCTGTCGGCCGAATATTCGCTGCCGGTTTCGTTCGAAATGTCACGCTTCTCGGTTTGCCGCTGGATTTCGGCTGACGACAAGGCGGATCTGGAGAAGTTTCTCACCGTCAAGCGTGGTGATATCGCCCGCGATCTCGACGGCGACCCGGTCTTTCTCGCGCAGGACAGTTTCTCGCTGCGCTATGAAGCCGAGCGCTACCCGGCGATCAAGATGGCTGCGATCAAGGAATATCACGTCGTCAAGGCGGCGTGATATTCGGCGCGCGTCAATCCTCCAGCTTCAGCTCCGCCCGCCCGCTGGTGAGATCGGAGATCAGCCGTGAAACGGTGTCCGTCTCCGCTTCCGGCACGCGCAGCACGATGTCTGCGCCGGTGGTGGTAAACTGTTCTTCGGCAATGGCGAGGTCGGGCACGCCCAAAAGCTTCGCCTTCACCCGCGCGAGATCGGAAAAATCGAGCTTTGCCACTCCGATCACGGTCGGCTTTACTTCCATCAGCGGCGCTGCCCTGAGGCAGGCAGCCGCCGTACCGCCATAGGCGCGCACCAGCCCGCCGCTGCCGAGCAGGATCCCGCCGAACCAGCGGGTGACGATGACAACCACATGATCGAGTGACTGGCCGTCTATGGCGGCCAGGATCGGTTTGCCCGCAGTCCCGCTCGGTTCGCCGTCGTCGGAAAACCGATAGGCCGTCCCGATGCGCCACGCCCAGCAATTATGGTTGGCGTCGGCCTGGCCATGTGCCGCGATGGCAGCCTTCGCTTCCTCCTCGGTGGAAACGGGAACCGCATTCGCCAGAAAACGGCTCTTCTTGATGACCTGCTCGAATGCGGCCGCTTGCACTAGCTGAAACATGCTCGAGCAATATCGCCGCGGCGTTGGCAATGGAAGTGGCAGCGCGTCCGCCGCGATTTGAGTGATGCCGCATTGGCCTCATGGTTCGGTCGGTCGACCTGATGTATTCAATGGAATATATCGATTATTGCCGATACGGGAGAAGATGCCATGGTGCGTGAAAACGAAATTCGCCAGAACGAAGTGGGTGTTGTGCCGCCCGAGCCGACCGATGCCGGCCTGACCTTCATCGGCAGGATTTCCACACCCTGGACGTCGCGCATGGAAACACCGCGTCAGGGGCGCCACGATGGTCCGCTCTGCCGGATAGAGATCTACGAGCCGTGGGTTCAGGCCCTGCAGGGCGTCGAGGCATTCGAGCGGCTGGAAATTCTCTATTGGCTGCACCAGTCGCGACGTGATCTCGTGCTGCAGAGCCCGGCCAGCAATGGCAAGGTCCACGGCACGTTTTCACTGCGTTCGCCAGTCAGGCCGAACCCGATCGGAACCTCGATCGTCGCCCTGGAACGGATCGAAGGCAATGTGCTCCTTGTACGCGGGCTCGACTGCCTCGATGGCACCCCGTTGATAGACCTCAAGCCGGATCGCGCCTTGTTCAAGCCGATCGCGCCGCCGCAAAAGGGCGATTTCGAGACCAGCGACGCCGCACCCCATTGCCAGAAGGCATGAACGCAACGGCGGAAAACGCGAAGGCCGCGGTGTGGGGCGCGTTGCATTTGCAACCGACCGTTTCTTGAACCATCGGCCGTTCTTGGGTCCCTTCACTCCAGTGTTGGCGAAGTTCTTGCCGGCACAGCCTCGCGGTTGCGGGGATAATGACGATATTCAGGAGCAATCATATGATCGAAGCCATTTTCGCCTTCCGGGCCAAGCCGGGCAAGGAAGACCAACTGCGCGAAGCGACACTTGCCATCGTCGAGCCGACGCGACGGGAGGCAGGCTGCATCCAGTTCGTCGTCCTGGAAGACGTCAATGCGCCGGGCACCTTCTTCATTCGCGAAACCTGGCGGGATCAGGCGGCTCTCGACGAGCATTTCGCCCAGCCCTATCTGCAGGCACTTGTCGAAATCCACAAGGAGGTTCTGGCGGAACCGCTCAAGCAGCACACGCTCAAGGTCTATCCCTGACTCTAGCTCTTTTTATCCGAGCGGGCGGTGGAGTGCGCTCCACCGCTCCTTGTCGTCAGTCGATGGCGACCATCACGTCGGATGCCTTGATCACCGCATAGGCCTCTGCCCCGACGGCAAGGCCAAGTTCGTCCACCGCCTCGTTGGTGATCGACGAGGTCACGATCAATCCGCTGCCGAGATCGATGCGGACATGCGCGGTCGTTGCACCCTTGGTGACGTCGATAACCTTGCCCTTGAAGCGGTTGCGCGCGCTGATTTTCATTGTAAAGGCTCCATCTGCGGTTGGCTTGCGTCTTCCCGCAGCCAATGACCTCCGGCAGCCGCTGTCAATCGGATAGATCAATCCGCCGTCAGATCCGCAAGGAAATCATCGCACCAACGGTTGATGTCGTATTCGGTCAGATGGTTCATCATCTTCTCCCACCGCTGCTTGCGCTCTTCGAGCGACATGCTGAGGCCGCGGGCGATCGCATGCGCAGTCCCCTCGATGTCGTAGGGATTGACCAGCAATGCCCCGGAAAGCTCACGCGCAGCACCGGCAAAGCGCGACAGCACCAGCACGCCGGGATCTTCCGGGTCCTGCGCAGCCACATATTCCTTGGCGACGAGGTTCATGCCGTCGCGTAGCGGCGTCACCAGCCCGATCTTGGCGAGGCGATAGAGACCGGCGAGAAGCGGCCGCGGTATGGAGCGGTTGACATAGCGGATCGGCGTCCAGTCGACCTGCCCGAGAGCGCCGTTGACCCGCCCCGCCTGCTCGGCCACCGTCCGCTGCATCTGTTCGTATTCCGGCACTTCCGAGCGCGATTTCGGGGTGATCTGCAGATAGGTGACCTGGTTCTGGTAGGCCGGGTTCAGGCGCACGAATTTTTCGAATGCGTCGATGCGCTGGGTGATCCCCTTGGAATAGTCCAGCCGGTCGACGCCGATGATGAGATCGCGACCCTCGATGCTTTCGCGCGCCTTCTTCACCATCGCATTGCGCGAGGCCTTTACGGCATACTGGGCGAAAGGCTTGGTCTCGATCGAGATAGAATAGGCGCCGCCCTTGAACGTATGGCCGTAGGTGGAGAATTTCTTGCCGCCCTCCAGCCGCTCGCCGATCCCTTCTCGCACCAGTCCGCCGCCGAAATTGTCGAGGTCATAGTCGGTCTGGAAGCCGACCAGGTCATATTGCGACAGGCCGCGCATGATCTGCTCATGCACCGGCATGGCAAACAACACATCCGCCGGCGGCCAGGGGATATGTAGGAAGAAGCCGATCTTGTTCTTGAAACCCATCTGCCGAAGTTCGGCAGCAAGCGGGATGAGGTGATAGTCATGCACCCAGATGATGTCGTCGTCTTTCAAGAGCGGCGCCAGCTTGTGGGCGAAGAAGCGGTTGACGCGAAAATAGCCCGCCATTTCCTTGCGGCCGTATTCTGCAAGATCCAGCCGGTAGTGACAGATCGGCCATAAGACCCGGTTGGCGAAACCGTGGTAATATTCCTCGACATCGGTATCGGTGAGGTCGGTCAGCGCATAGGTGATGTTGCCGTGCTCGCGAATATCGAGCTTCTCCGGCTCCCGGTCACCGCTGGAATTCCCCGACCACCCCATCCAGATGCCGCCGCGCTCCTCAAGCGCTGCCTGCAGGGCGACCGCAAGTCCGCCGGCCGGCGCATCGCCTGCCTTCTTGGGAACGGTGACACGGTTCGAAACGACCACAAGTCGGCTCAAGGCAAATTCCTTTCAAATATCAAATAGCGTAGGGCCGGGCGCATCAGCGTGCGAGACCGGCCAGAATGCTGCGAAGTTCGCCGGCAGAGGCGATCAGCATCGCCGCCCGGCTGGACGTGCCATCCGGCAAAATCGCTCCGCCGATCCGCACCGATAGGCCGCCAAGCGCATTGGTGGCGGCAAACATCGCCTCATCTGTCAGATCGTCGCCGATTGCGACAGGCAGCCGGCCGGCAAAGGGTGGGGTGGCAAGATAGGCCCTCAATGCCTCTCCCTTGCTGGCGCGGGCGGGCCGCAGCTCGATCACCATCTTGCCGCGCTGCAGGGTGAACGCATCGCCCGCGTCTGCCGCGGCACGCTCCATCAGCGCTTCGAGATCGGCCTGCCGCTCCGGCGCCTGGCGATAGTGAGCCCCGACGGCCGCTCCCTTGTCCTCGATCAGCACGCCGTCCCATCGGCTCGCCTCTTCGGCGATACGCATCTTCAGCGCCTCGAATTGCGGCGTCACTGAAACCCGGTCGATCGTGCCGTCGGCCAAGCGCCGCTCCGCGCCATGAAGCCCGGCAATCGGAAAGCGATAGGGTTCGAAAAGCCTGTCGGCATAGGAAAGCGCCCGGCCGGTCACCAGCGCCAACGCGCCTGAAAACCTGTTCGCCAGGCGGTCGAGGTCGGAAGGCAGCTCGGCCGGCACCACTATGCCGTCCGGGGTCGGCGCAAGATCGATCAGCGTGCCGTCTATGTCGAGAAAAAGCGCCCAGCGGTCAAACTGTGCGAGCAAGTCCGAAAGCCTGTTTCCGGGCGGTGAAAGATCGGCCGGGTGTGGGCCGGACTTGGGCTGTATCTGCTGCGACATAAAGGGGTATCTAGGCTTCAAGCCCGGCGCGGCAACCCTTCATGCCACGGAATGGCCGCAAACGGGGCCGTCTGTACGGTATCGTTCGGACGGATAGCGGCCGCCGGTTTCTTAATTTTCGTTGCAAAATGTGATCTTTTCGCAGTCGCAAAATTGTCATGAATCTTGGTAGCTTCATATTTCGTTAGGCGAATGAATCGACCCTTCCATGAGCGCGGTGTGTCTGCCGCAAAAATCGACCGGAGTGACAGGACAAATGTGCCGTTGGGCAGCCTATAGAGGCGAACCGCTTTATCTCGAAGAGCTTGTTTCATCGCCTGCGCATTCCCTGATCGAACAGTCCCATTGTGCCACGCGCGCAAAAACGGCGACAAACGGCGATGGTTTCGGCATCGCCTGGTATGGTGACAGGCCGGAGCCCGGCCGCTACCGCGATGTGCTTCCGGCCTGGTCAGACTGCAATCTGCGAAGTCTCGCCCGCCAGATCCGCTCCCCCCTGTTTCTCGCGCATGTGCGGGCAGCCACCACCGGCGCGACGCGTCGGGACAACTGTCATCCCTTCGTCCATGGCCGCTGGTCTTTCATGCACAATGGCCAGATCGCCAATTTCGACCGGATCCGCCGGTCCATGGAAGGCCTTCTGTCGGATGAGCTGTTCGCCGCACGCACCGGCACGACCGACAGCGAGATGATTTTCCTCCTCGCCCTGCAACTGGGCCTCGATGCCGATCCTCTTGGCGCGATGGAAAAGGCGGTTGCCACCGTCGAGGCGCTGTCGATGGAAAAATCGGGCGAAGCCCTGGTGCGCTTCACCTCCTGCTTTTCCGATGGCAAGCAGCTTTATGCCGTGCGCTACGCGACCGACCACAGGCCGCCGACGCTTTACGCGGCGCCCATGGGTGGCTCTGCCGGCGCCCGCAGCGGCTATTGTCTCGTCTCCGAACCGCTGAATGACGAAGCCGATACCTGGGTGGAAATTCCCGATGGCAGTGCCGTCAAGGTCTGCCCGGACGGCATGCAGGCGCTGCTGTTCCAGCCCCGGCTGCTTGCGGAAGCGGCCTGAAAATTCAGCCGAGCTCCTCTAGTCGAGCCTCTGTGCGATCAGCGCCGCAAGCCGCTCGGCCACATCGTCCTTGGCAAGGTCCGGCCATTCGTCGATCCCCTCCGCCGAGATGATCTTCACCCGGTTGCGGTTGCCGCCCATCACACCGCTTTCGGGAGAAACATCATTGGCAACGATCATGTCCGCGCCTTTGCGTGCCAGTTTGGCTCGGCCGTTCGCCTCGACATTTTCCGTTTCCGCAGCAAACCCGACGACCAGTTTCGGCCGTTTTTGATGATGGCCGACGGTTTTCAGGATGTCCGGGTTTTCAGTAAGGGCCAGGGGCGCAGGCGCTTCGCCGGGTTGCTTCTTGATCTTCTGGCCGGATGACGCAGCAACGCGCCAGTCGGCGACCGCCGCGACCATGACAGCGATATCGGCCGGCAGGTGGCGTGTGACCGCCTCGAGCATCTCCTCGGCGCGTTCCACATGCACGGTCGTCACGCCGGCAGGGTCGGGGATCGTCACAGGTCCGGAGATAAGCGTGACATCGGCACCGAGCCTGGCGAGGGCTGCCGCAATGGCGTGTCCCTGCTTTCCTGAAGAGCGGTTGGCAATATAGCGCACCGGGTCGATCGGCTCGTGCGTCGGCCCCGAGGTGACGATGGCGGTACGCCCCTTGAGCGGCTTCGCCCCGTCGTCCAGCATGCCAATCACGGCATCCACGATCTGCAGCGGCTCGGCCATGCGGCCGACCCCTGCCTCGTTGCTTTCGGCCATCTCTCCGGCCATCGGGCCGATAAGGGTAATGCCGTCACCCTTGAGCGTCTCGACATTGCGCCTTGTCGGCGCGGCGGCCCACATCTTCGGGTTCATGGCAGGCGCCAGCAGCACCGGCCGGTCGGTGGCCAGAAGCACGGTGCTGGCAAGATCGTCGGCCAGGCCGTTCGCTATCTTCGCCATCAGGTTTGCCGTGGCCGGCGCGACCAGCACCAGATCGCAGTCGCGCGCCAGTCTGATATGTCCGACATCCTGCTCGTCTTCGCGCGAAAAGAGATCGGCATAGACATGGCCGGAAGAGAGCGCCCCAACCGCAAGCGGGGTGATGAATTCCTGCGCCGCCTTCGTCATGATCGGTCTCACCTCGGCACCGCGTTCACGCAGGCGCCGGATCAGGTCGAGGCTCTTATAGGCCGCGATGCCGCCGGAAATGATGAGAAGGATGCGCTTGCCGTTCAGTACCATGATCTTGCCTGCCTGCCGATTGGCCGGAAGCTAAGGTTTCAACCTCCAACTTGCAATCTTCTTTCCCGTCGCGTGGTGAACGGGGAATGGCTCTACTTGCCTGCGACACCACGCTACGCTACCAATCTGCCATGGCCGGATGCGGCCAGCCGCCCGCGGTTTTCTCGCCATGGTGAACGCATCCACCCGACCTTCATCCTTGCCACCCGGCCAATGATGACGAACGGATCAGCAATGCGGGCCCTGATCTTCCGGTTCGTCCATTGAAGGGATGATGTCATGCGCGATTTCCGCGATGCGAAACTGATGGCCAAGGCACTGCGCGAGGCGCTTGCCGAAGCAAAAGTCGAGATTTCCCATAGCAAGGCACTGGATGTGGTCTCCGCCCAGTTCGGTTATGACGACTGGAACGTTCTGGCAGCAAAGATCGACGCAGCCGGTCCGGTGCAGCGGAAGGACCCGATTTCGATCCAGCCGGCCATCCCGATCTTCCGCATCTTCGATGTCGCCAAGGCCATGGAATTCTACCGCGATTTCCTAGGCTTCACCGTCGATTGGGACCACCGTTTCGCACCGACCGCGCCGCTCTATTGCCAGATGTCGCGCAGCGGCATGCAGATCCATCTCTCCGAACATGCAGGCGATGCGTCGCCCGGCGCCCGCGTTTTCGTGCCCATGTCCGGGGCTGCTGCCTTCCACAGGGAACTGACGGCCAAGAACTATCCCTACATGCGGCCGGGCCTGGAACAGGCGCCCTGGGGTCTGGAAGTGACGGTGATCGATCCGTTCAGCAATCGCATCACCTTCTGCGAACGCGAGATCAAGGGGTAGCCTGCAGGTCGCTCAGACCAGGCCGAACAGGTTGAGGGCAATCGGCGATCGCTGCTCCTTCATCATGGCGATGCCGAGCCTTGCCATCAGCGGCGGCCCCTCGATCGGCCGGAAGACGACGCCGTCGATCCCGATCTTCGCCAGCGATTTCGGTACGATCGACACGCCGAGACCGGCTGCGACAAGGTTCACGACGGAAGGGATCTGCGGGGCTTCTTGTGTCACGTTCGGCTCGAACCCGGCATCCTTGCAGGCCCGCAGGATGTCGATATAGAGGCTGAGGCCCATATTGCGCGGGAAGGTTATGAACGGCTCGCCGGCGAGGCTGGCGAGCTTGACGCGGCTTTGTGCCGCAAGCAGGTGGCCGGCCGGCAGCGCAATCAACATCGGTTCGTCGGCCATGCGTTTCAGCCTCACGCCCGCCGTGTCTTCGAGCCCGGGCCGTATGAAGGCCGCATCGAGCTCGCCCTTGGCCAGCTTCTCCATCAGCCAGTTGCTGTTCATCTCGATGAGTGACAGCGCCACCTCCGGCCATCGCGCCCTGAACTGCCGGATGATCCCGGTCACGGCCGGGTTGAAGGTGGCCGATGCGGTAAATCCCAGCGCCAGGCGGCCTGTATCGCCTCTGGCAGCCTGCTGTGCGGCGAGTTTTGCCCTGTCTGCGGCGGCGAGCGTGACCTTTGCCTCGGCGAGAAACGCCGCTCCCGATGCCGTCAGCTCGGCGCCATGGGGCACACGGTGAAACAGCAGCGATCCGATCTCGTTTTCAAGATCGCGGATCTGCTGGCTGAGCGGCGGCTGGCCGATGCCGAGCTTTGCAGCGGCCCGGGTGAAGTTCAATTCTTCCGCCACGGCCACGAAATAACGAAGGTGCCTCAGTTCCATATGTAAAACCTATCACAAACGCCTCCTCCATATATTGGACACATAAGCGCAGGTCGAATAAATTTCGGGCATCTACAAAGGTCACTTTTATCATGCCCTCCGCCGCAGTCAGCCGTCCATTAGAACCCGAAATCAATTTAGCGCCCGCCACCGTCACCAGCGTCCCGCCGTCTGATCCTCCCAAGCAATATCTGACGCGCGGGACCTCCGCATACCGCAAGGCGAGCTTTGCGCTCTTCCTCTCCGGTTACTCGACCTTCGCGCTGCTTTATTGCGTGCAGCCGCTGATGCCGATCTTCTCCCGTGAATTCAGCGTCAGCCCCGCCGTCAGCTCATTGTCGCTATCGCTCTCGACCGGCTTGCTCGCGGTGGCCATCTTCTGCGCCGCCGCCGTTTCCGAACGGTTCGGCCGCCGCAGCCTGATGTTCTGTTCGCTGATGGGCGCATCGCTCTGCACACTCGCCTGTGCCCTCATGCCCAGCTGGACGCTCATCCTCGTCATCCGGGCGCTGGAAGGCCTGTTGCTCGGCGGTGTCCCTGCCGTTGCCATGGCCTATCTGTCGGAAGAGATCGACCCGAAGGGCATCGGTGCTGCCATGGGCCTCTATATCGCCGGCAATGCGCTGGGCGGCATGTCGGGCCGGGTCTTCACCGGCATACTGGCGGAGTTCCTCTCCTGGCGGGTTGCTCTGGGCGTGATCGCCGTCTTCGGCATTGCCGCCGCGATCGGCTTTTTCACCCTCCTGCCGCCCTCGCGCAATTTTTCGCCGCGCCGGTCCAATATCAGCTACCACGTCTCGGCTTGGCTCGGTCATGTCAGCCAGAGCGCGCTGGCACTGCTCTTCATCATCGGCTTCCTGCTGATGGGCTCCTTCGTGACGATCTATAACTATGCCGGCTTCCGGCTGGTCGCCGCGCCCTACTATCTCAACCAGACCGAACTCGGCCTGATCTTCACCGCCTATCTGTTCGGTGTCGGTTCGTCCTGGGTCGGCGGCACGCTGAGCGACCGCTTCGGCCGCTATCCGGTGATGATGGCGGGTGTCATTCTGATGTTTGCCGGTGTTCTCACCACGTTGGCTTCCTCGCTGGTGCTCATCATTCTCGGCGTCGCCATGTTGACGGCCGGTTTCTTCATGGCCCATGCGGTGGTGAGCGCCCTGATCGGGCGCCTGGCCCGCGGCAACAAGGGCCATGCCTCGGCACTCTACCTGCTCTGCTACTATCTCGGCTCCAGCATTGCCGGTTCCGTCGGTGGCAAGTTCTGGAGCGCCGGTGGCTGGTCGGCGGTTATCACCTTCACCGGTATCATGCTGGCTCTGGCCCTGGTTGCCGGCCAGACCTCCTATTTCATCAGCCGCCGAGCTGCCTGAAAAACCTCTCTAACCCTTCGCCTGGCCCGAACTCACGGCCGGGCGAGGGGGCTGAACAGGCTGGGTGACCAGCCTGAACTCGGTCATTTCCTTTTCGCTGAGATAGTAGAGCCGGTCCGGCGGCGTCTCCAGCGCATGCAACCAAAGGCCGGGACCGATCCCCATCTGCTGGAGAAACTTGGCAATGCGCGCCGTCGTCGACTGGACGTTCGACATGGCCTGTTTCGCCGAAGGCCGCTCACGGCTGCCGTTGAATACCTGGTGCACGCCGATGATCGCGTCCTTTTCCGCCATGCGCTGAACGCCACCGGCAAGAACGATCGGGCAGGACGAGGCGCAGAGCGCCCTTGCCGCAACCTTTGTCGAGAGCTTCTTCT
The DNA here is from genome assembly GCF_003597675.1 of Neorhizobium sp. NCHU2750. NCBI lineage: Bacteria > Pseudomonadati > Pseudomonadota > Alphaproteobacteria > Hyphomicrobiales > Rhizobiaceae > Neorhizobium > Neorhizobium sp. NCHU2750. Next base: position 4,310,368 of record NZ_CP030827.1, read on the forward strand.
CCCGGATCAGTGCCGCCATGGAAAGCGCGTCGTCCACCGAACCGCCCGGAGAATCGAGCTGCACGGTCTTCACATATTCGCCGCGCGCCTCGATCTCCCTGGCAAAGCGTGCGCCGGCGCCCGGATCTATCGTGCCCTCTGCCATCAGCACTCCGCCGGGGTCGAGCTCGAACGTCATCTTCTGCCGCAGAACCTCGCCGGAGCTTGCGGGCTCGACGGGCGGCGACGCGGGGCGCCCGTCCGTCAGCGCCGGCGGCAATACCGGCTCGCCGTCATGCAGCGGGTCGATATCCGGCATCGAGGCCTCGGTCGTCAGCATTTCCCGCAGATCGACCACGACAAATGTAATGGACGCAGCCAGCAGCGCATAGAACACGCCGCGCATCACCACTCCGTCATCGATGCGGCGGATCACCTCAGCGATCGTCATGCAGCCGGTCCCGGCGTGAGCGGGTATCGATCGTGGTGATATTGTTGGGTTCGTCCGGGCTGCCGTTACCCTCGGCTATTGCCGGCTCGGTATCGGCCTGCGCGCGTGGTCCCGCTCCGGGCTCTTTCTGCTCGACGACACGTTCCGTTTGATCGTCAGCCCTGGCGAAGGCTTCGAGATCGACGCCGTTGGCGGCAAGTGTCCGCTGGATTTCCATCGCTCTCAGAAGCTCCGCAGCGGTGATACGCTCGGCAAAGGGCAGCTTCTCCTCTTGCCGGCGGATCGCCGCATGGACGACGGCCAGGATGAAGACCAGCACGCCGGGCAGAAGATCGATCGAGATCGCACCGGCCCAGGCAGGGATGAAGTCCTGCGCATAACGCAGCACCGCTTCCGCCGAAGACAGCGGCACGAAGCGCCGCTCGGCCACCGGCGGGTTGGAGAGGATCTCGTCAGCCGCCTTGGCCAGCGCCTTGGATTGCGCTGCAACCGAAGTGCGGATCGTCGCCATCACCTGATCCTGCCGGTTGACGAGATTGGCATCGGTGCCGTCGGCCACCGGCGCGATGAAGCCGAGCGACAGGTCGTCGGCCGCGCGGCGGATCGATGGTGCGATGGACGTCTGGGCAAGCGACGTGATGACGCCGGTGAGTGCCACAGCCTCGTTGGCAAACTGGTCGGAGCGCGGTGCGACGAGACCGGGCGCAGAGACGAGCGACCGCATCGTCTCCAGCCGTTTCTGCCCCTGTTCGAACAGCTCGGTCACCTGCTCGCGCGAGGCGTTGATGCCGTTTTCCAGGTCTTTCATCTGGTCGGACATCTGGCTCAGCAACTGCACGACGCTGCCAGAGCCATTGGTCCCCGTCAGCGCCCCAGACTGGCGCTCGACGGCGGCAAGCTGGGCAAACCGCTCGCCGGCCCGCTGGATATCCGGCAGCAGGCTCTGCGCGGCAAGCGCATTCTGGTGGGCGCGGTCGAGATCGGCCGTATAATCCTCGACCGTTTCGGCAAGATGCTGCTCGACGGCGGCCGAGCCGGCAAGGGCGGCGGCATTCAGCCAGCTCGACATCGCCATGATCATCGCCGCTCCCGCAGCCATGACGCAAAGCATTGCCGCGCGGCCGGTATGGGAGGTCACATGCGGATAGAACCGCGCCATGTAGGACCAGAAGGCGTAGATGCCGACAGACACCGATGCGGAATAGATGATCGCGGCGAAAAAGACCGCAGTCGGCGAGCCGTCTAGAAGCGAGCGAACCCCGAGATAGGTATAGACGCCGGAGGCGAGCGCCAGAACGGCAAGCGCGAAACGGGTCATGGTTTCGACGGCGGCGATACCGTCATTCAGCCGCTGCGAAGCGCCAAGCGCCATGGGCGATCTCCGAAAGAGGGACCTGTTCCTCCATGAAGTGATGACGAAGCTGGCGGAATCAAGGCCCGGTTGCGAACATCGAAGAATGCCCGGTACCAGGACTGACCCTGCAGGCAAGGCGTGACTAAGCCTCGACCCCCTGCATGCCGACGCCGCCGAGCGCGAAAAACCCGTCGATTGCATGGATCGGCGAAATGCCGATCAGCTGTTCAAGGAAGGCATCGGAGGCGAGTTCCTCCTCGATCGCCTCCACCTCCGCCGACAACGCCCGATCGACGGTATAGAAGGCGGCATGCTTGCGCACCACCTCGTAGATCAGCCCGACAGCCCCGCCCGGCTGATCGCCGTGAATGTCCATTGCCTGAGCCGCCAGCAGGGCTTCCAGACCGGCAAGACGGCGCAACGCCCTGACCTGCCGTTCGAAACGCTCGATGACCAGAGGCAGAAAGGCGGCCTCGTCCTCCATGCCGCCGGCAACGACCAGCGACTGCGCCGAGACAGGATTGGTCATCGACAACACGCGGGAGAAAATGTCGCCGGCAAGCTTGATCACCGGGCCGAAGCCGGTGGCGATGACGCCGGGCGGCACCAGATTGACGGGCAGGTCGCGCCGCTGCCCGTTGCCGAGCAGGACACAGCGGTTGAAGGAATTGCGCGCTGCATGGGCCATGCAGAGCACCGCCGATTCCATCAGCACGGTGACATCGAGCGGCAGTGATCCGCCGGAGGTCAGAACCCGCCCGTCGACGATGACCGGATTGTCGTCCGAGCGTCCGGTCGCGGCAAGGATCTTGTGGCCGGCCGACAGCACACTTTCGAAGACGGAACCGAACACCTGGGCGATCATCCGGAGGCTGAGTGGATCCTGCACCTGCGTGCCGCTTGGCCATGCCCAGCCCTGCGAGGCGGTCAGCAGCCAGGAGCCGATCATCGCCTCGCGCGGCGTGCCCACATGGGTCACGGCAAGCCATGGATCGCGGGAAGCACCCATGGCGCCCGAGGCGGCAAGCCCGGTCGCCAGCAGAACCCGCAATGCGCCTGCTGCCGCACGCACCGTCCGGGCGGCAGCGGCAAAGCTGACGGCGTTGACGCTGAGCGAGGCAAGGCTGTCGCGTGGCGCCATCCGCTGCGGCGCAATGCCGGCCGCCTCGAAAGCCTCCGCCGCGGGCATGCGTCGCCCCTGATAGACGGCCTCGCCGACACCGGTCAGCACCGCGCCGATCTGCCCCATCAGTCCGATATCCGCGCAACCGATTGAACCGGTGCGCCGCACGATCGGGATCACGTCGGTTCGCAAGAGATCGAGATAGCTCTCGACCAGTTCCGGCGTGCAGCCGACATAGCCGGAAAGCGCGGTGTTTACTCTCAGCGCGATGGCATTGCGCACGACGGACGTGGGAAACGGCTCGCCGGTGCCGAAATGATGGGCGCGCACGAGGCCGAGGTTGAACTGGTCGAGTTCGTCATTCGACCAGGCGATATCCTTCATCGCCCCGACGCCGGTCGTCGCGCCATAGACCGGCATGCCGTCGGCGATCGCCTGCTCCAGCACGGCGCGCGCCGCCCCCACCCGTGCCATGCCGTCAGGATCGGCGGAAACAGTGGCGCGACCATCGCCGATCACCAGCAGTTCCGCAAACCCGAGCGGCTGGCCGGTGAGTTGGATATGGATCTGCGTCTGCGGCATCGGCTTCCTCTTTCAGGCCATGCTACAGTATTGCACTTCACCGGGCGCGGGATATCCCAAAAACCGGACAGCCGCGTCGCATGGCAGCCCGTCAGTGGGTGATGGCGATATAGAGCAGCGATAGCGCGATGATCCAGAGCGCCAGTCGGCCATAACGGCTGTGGCGGGCCTCCGCCTTGCCGATCGCCTCTGCCGTCTCCGCGTCGAAACGCAGGCCGTTCTCGCTCATGCTGACCAGTTCGCGATGCAGCGTCTCGGTCTTCACGGCGATTTCCGGCAGCGCCTCGGCGAGCTTGATTGCAGCCTTGGCGCCATCCTTGAGATCGGAAACGATCCGCTTCGGACCGAGATTGTCGCGGATCCACTGGCCGACGACCGGCTCCGATGCCTTCCACATGTTGAAGCGCGGATCCAGCATGCGCGAGACGCCTTCGACCACGACCATCGTCTTCTGCAGCAGGACCAGTTCCGGTCGTGCCTGCATTTCGAAAAGGTCGGTCACCTCGAAGAGCAATGCCAGAAGCCGCGCCATAGAGATCGTCTCGGCCGGCTGGCCATGGATCGGTTCGCCGATCGCCCGGATCGCCTGGGCGAAGGCCGCAACGTCGTGATGGCCCGGTACGTAGCCGGCTTCGAAATGCACTTCGGCAACCCGCATGTAATCGCGGGTGATGAAGCCGAACAGGATTTCGGCGAGGAAACGCCGTTCCTTCTTGCCCAGCCGCCCGGTAATGCCCATGTCGACGGCGACGATCGTGCCGCCATGCTCGACGAACAGGTTGCCCGGATGCATGTCCGCATGGAAGAAGCCATCGCGCAACGTGTGCCGGAGAAATGACTGGATCAGTGTTTCGGCAAGCTTGTCGAGATCGTGGCCGGCGGCACGCAGACCGGCGATATCGTTCATCTTGACGCCGTCGATCCATTCCATGGTGATGACGTCGCGGCCGGTCCGCTCCCAGTCGACGGTCGGCACGCGAAAGCCGGGATCGTCCTTGGTGTTCTCGGCGATTTCGGAAAGGGCGGCGGCCTCAAGCCGCAGATCCATCTCCATCTTGGTCGTCTGCTCGAGCGTACGGGTAACCTCGACCGGCTTCAGCCGCCGGCTGGAGGGGATGAAACGCTCCTGCAGATGCGAAAGAAGGTATTGCCCCTCGATATCGTGGGCAAACCGCTGTCTCACACCGGGGCGCACCACCTTGACCGCCACCTTGCGGCCATCGACCAGGCAGGGATGTACCTGCGCGATCGAGGCGGCGGCGATCGGTTCGCCGAAATCCGCGTAGAGTTCGTCGACCTTGCGACCAAGCGAGGCCTCGATGGCACTGCGGGCTGCAGTGGTCGGGAAAAACGACATGCGGTCCTGGAGCAGCGCCAGATCGACCGCCCAGTCGACGCCGACCACATCCGGACGCGTCGCAAGAAACTGGCCGATCTTCACATAGGAAGGTCCCAGCCGGTCGACGGCGCGTGCCAGCCGCTCGCTGCGCTTCTGCTTCAGTGCCCGCTTGCTGGCAAACGGCTGCATCAGCGATTTCATCAATCCGACGAACGCGGGAAGGCCATCGGTCGGCATGTCCGATACCACGCCTTCGCGGACAAGGACCCAGCCGACGCGGGCGAGCCGGAAATAGGCGCCAATCGTGCTCATGCGGTCAGAGTTTCCAGCCGGAATGCAGGGCGGCAATGCCACCGGTATAGTTCGTGTAGTTCACGCGCGAGAAACCGGCAGCGCGGATCATCGTCGCGAAACTTTCCTGGTTGGGAAACTTGCGGATCGATTCCACCAGATACTGGTAGGGTTCCGCATCGCCGGTGATCATCCTGCCGAATTGCGGGATCGCCTTGAACGACCATTCTTCATAGATCTTGTCGAGCAGCGGCATGTCGACTTCGGAAAATTCGAGCACCAGCAGGCGTCCGCCGCGCTTCAGCACCCGATAGGCTTCCGACAGCGCGACATCGATGCGCGGCACGTTGCGGATGCCGAAGGCGATCGTATAGGCGTCGAAGGAATTGTTCTCGAAGGGAAGCGATTCCGCATTCGCCTCGACGAAATCGAGATTGTCGGAAAGCTTCTTCTTGGCGGCGCGCTCGGCGCCGACGGCAAGCATCGAGCCGTTGATGTCGAGCACGGTCGTATGCGCCTTGCGCCCCGAAGCCTCGACGATGCGAAACGCGATGTCGCCGGTGCCGCCGGCAACGTCGAGCGTCCGGTAACCCTCTTCCTTGCGTGGCGAGAGCGCTGCGATCATCGCATCCTTCCACACCCGGTGCATGCCGGCCGACATCACGTCGTTCATGATGTCGTAGCGCTTGGCCACCTTGTGAAAGACGTCGTTGACCAGTCCCTGCTTTTCTCCGTCGGCCACCTGTCGGAAGCCGTAGGAGGTTTCCATTCCGCCTTCGGCGCCGGTTCGGGCTTCGGTCATCGACTGCTCCTTGATGTCTTCTCTTCAGCCGGCCGACCGTAGCGAAAAGGATTGTCGATCGCTATCTGGTGGATGGCTTGATGGATGAATTGTAATGTCAGTCCGGTCTATAGATCACCGGCGCCGTTGTTGAAACAGGAAGTTAGGTATCAATGCCCGAATTGCCAGAGGTGGAAACAGTCAGACGCGGGCTTGCTCCCACGATGGAGGGGGCAACCGTCACGAGGCTGGATCTCAATCGCCCCGATCTCAGGTTTCCGTTCCCGGATGCCTTTGCCGAAAGGGTTGCCGGCCGCCGCATCGTTTCGCTCGGGCGACGGGCGAAATACCTGCTCATCGACTTCGAGGACGATCTGACGCTGATCAGCCATCTCGGCATGTCCGGCTCCTTCCGCATAGAGGAAGAGCTGCAGGGCGATTTTCATCACCCCCGTTCCAAGGATGCCAGGCACGACCACGTCGTTATTCATCTTGAAGGCGGGTATCTTGATGGAGGGATGGTCGATGGCAAGCCAGGGCCGCGCAAGGTGATCTATAATGATCCGCGCCGTTTCGGCTTCATGCATCTGTGGAAGCGCAGTGAACTCGATCTTTACCCGGCCTTTGCCGAACTGGGCCCGGAGCCGACCGGCAACGCCCTGAATGCCGATTATCTCGCCGAACGCCTGCGCGGAAAGAGCCAGCCGCTCAAGGGCGCGCTGCTCGACCAGACGGTCATTGCCGGTCTTGGCAATATCTATGTCTGCGAGGCGCTGTGGCGCTCGCATCTGTCACCGAAGCGCCAGTCCGGCACGCTGGTCACCCCCGGCGGCAAGCCCAGGAAGGAATTGCTGCGATTGACCGATGCGATCCGCGCGGTCATCGCCGATGCGATTGCTGCCGGCGGATCGTCGCTGCGTGACCATATCCAGACGGATGGCTCGCTCGGATATTTCCAGCATTCCTTCTCCGTCTATGATCGTGAGGGCGGTGCTTGCCGCTCACCCGGCTGCAACGGTACGGTTGACCGCATAACCCAGTCGGGCAGGTCGACCTTCTTTTGCGCCGCCTGCCAGAAATAGCGAGGAGACACCGGTGAGCCATCAAGCCGACTATGAAACGATCCTGACGGAAACCCGGGGCGCGGTGGCGATCATCACGCTGAACCGCCCCAAGGCCCTCAACGCGCTGAACTCGACCGTGATGGCCGAGCTGACCGCAGCTCTTGCCGCCTATGACAAAGATGAGGGGGTTGCCGCCGTTATCCTGACAGGGTCGGAAAAGGCCTTTGCCGCCGGCGCCGACATCAAGGAAATGCAGTCGCTCGACTTCGCCGACGCCTATCTGGGAGACTTCATCTCGGGATGGGATGCGGTGGCATCCTTCCGCAAGCCGCTGATTGCCGCCGTATCGGGCTTCGCACTTGGCGGCGGCTGCGAGCTTGCGATGATGTGCGATTTCATCATCGCCGCAGATACGGCAAAGTTCGGCCAGCCGGAAATTACCCTCGGCATCATTCCCGGCATGGGCGGCTCGCAGCGCCTGGCGCGTGCCGTCGGCAAGGCCAAGGCGATGGATATGGTCCTGACAGGCCGGATGATGGATATGGCGGAGGCGGAACGTACAGGACTCGTATCGCGTGTGGTCGAGGCCGAAAAATTGATGGATGAGGCTCTCTCTGCAGCAACGAAGATCGCAGGTCATTCGCGCACTTCGGTTCTGATGGCCAAGGAGGCGGTCAACCGGTCATTCGAGGGTACGCTTGCGGAAGGCCTGCGTTTCGAGCGGCGGCTGTTCCAGTCGCTGTTTGCCACTGCCGACCAGAAGGAAGGCATGGCCGCTTTCGTCGAAAAGCGCAAACCCGCCTTTTCCAACCGCTAACTGCTGAAAAAGCGCGTTGACGGGGGCGGGTATTCCGGCTATATGCCCGCCCACAGTTGGGAAAGCCTCTTCACGGCTTCCTCTATTGCTCCCGAATTGCTGGATGATGGGTCGCAGGACCGGCGGCAACGGTGGAGTGTTGGTTCGAATTCGTAGAGAGGCATGAAATGGCCAATACAACTTCGGCGAAAAAGGCGACCCGCAAGATCGCTCGCCGTACCGCAGTCAACAAGGCTCGCCGTTCGCGCGTCCGTGGCTTCATCCGCAAGGTTGAAGAAGCGATCGCAACCGGTGACGTCTCCGTTGCTGCCGCTGCACTCAAGGCTGCCCAGCCGGAGATTGCCCGCGCTGCTACCAAGGGCGTCCTTCACAGCAACACGGCATCCCGCAAGGTGTCCCGTCTTGCTGCCCGTGTGAAGGCTCTGTCCGCCTAAGCCGGCTAACAATTTTAGACTTTTCTGAAAGCCTGGTCTCGCGACCGGGCTTTCTGTGATTCTGCCTTTGGCATTGATCATTGTCCGGCTCAATAACGAATTCGTGTCACTGCTGTGACAGAAAAAGCTTATATTAATGAATGGCTTACGAGAGGTGGTTGAACTTTCGGGGCGACTTGACAGGCGCCCTTCCAGGGCATTTTTGAGTCAAGCGATTTTTTATTTTTCCTGTGAATCACGATGGCTTGAGATAGCCAAATTTGAATCCCATTGATTCAACAGCGATTCTTTCTGGCGCGCCCTGCGACATTCTAAACACGCGGCAAGAGTCAACGGTCGGCCCTTAATTTTGGGTAAAAAACGCTGTTGATCTTGCCAGGTGATCCTGCCTAAATGGCTCTCAGCAAGGGGCTCGGGGACATCTTCAGGAGCTTGAGTTCACCGCCTCCTAGAGAGACGGTGGCGAAAGCTTCTTGTTCCTTGCTGCGGGATAGATATGCCCGTTTTCCATAAACCTTCGGTTGCAGGCCGAAAAGCTATCCGCTTTTCGGAAGCAGTCGTTTTGTGTCCGCAGATTGCCACGGCAATCGTCGGAACGGCAATACATATGGTGCGTCATGACGAGGATGATGCGCCGGGGAGACCCAAGCCAGCCGACCGTTGCGAGGTGGTCGGGCGGCAACCTTCATTCTGGCGGATGAAGGAGGGACAGGGAGGGTTATGGCCTTTCTCCTTCGGAGAAGGGCTCGAGTGAAATTTAAGATCATGTCTGGCGAAAGGAATTCGCCGGGCTCCATTCAAAAGGCGGCAAATA